>NZ_JBHWUE010000196.1:0-7720 GCF_042738615.1 Rhodococcus sp. NPDC059968 | reverse complement strand
ATCACCTTGGCGTGCAGGGTCGGCGACGACAGCACCCGGACACCCTTGTTCACGTAGTAGGCGAGGGCGGCGGGGGAGGTGGCGTGCGCCCGGATAGCGGCCTTGGAGGCGTTGACGACCAACAGGTCCCCGGCGCGCAGCGGGAGCAGGTCGGGCGCGTCCTGTCCGAGGTAGCCGATCGCGGCGTACCGGGCGCCCCGGGTGCGGATGGCGCGGGTGATGTGTGGCCACGGGCTCGGCCCGTGGAAGGTGGTCCCCATACCGACAGACGGTAACCGGCCCGCCTTGCGTGTGGTGCCGGTCCCCGGCAACGCTAAAAGAAGCTAAAGGGGGCGCCGTCGGTCTGTCACTCCCGGCGTAGGTCGACGGTGGCGCGTGCGGCGGGACCGCGCCCGAGGTGCGGCGATCCGGCCGGATCGCTTTGTTGCGGAGAATGCGTCGGCATCGGCATCGGCATCGGCCACGACCGTCGGCCCGACGCTCGTACGCTGTGAGCACCACGAGACCAGCGGGAGAAGACTCATGAGTTACGAAGCGATCTACGACGGGGTCCGTTATCCGCTCGCCGATGCGGCCGCTGCCCACGGCCTCGAGGTCGCGATCCGGGGCCTCTTCGCAGACAATGGCAACGGCGGATTCGTCGGTTTTGTCAGCCAGAACTCGACGGTTCGCCTGCTGATTACGCCGGCGACTCCGGTCGCGATTCGGGGCAGCGACGAGCCGGACCCGAGCGTCGTCCACCGCTGGTAGCCCGCCCACAGCCGATACCGTCGTCGGACCGCGACGGTGTGTCCGCCGTCGCCGATGACGATGACCGGGTGTCAGCGAGACGTTCGGCAACGATCCACCGTCAGCAGAAGGAGGGTACGGTGCCCGGCCTCATTTTTGGGCGGGTGTCACCTACGGCATTAGCCACACCAGATTCGAGGCCACCCGCGAGCTGCTCGTACGGTTCGCCGAGGGACACACCACCGGAGTGGCGATGTCCCTCACCCATGACGGCGGCGCCCGGCACCACCTGTTCATCACGCCCGGGGTGCCGATCACGCTGGTGGAATGACGCATCCGAGGTTGTCGGGTCACGACGGTTCCCTGCGCTGACGTACCCGAGCTGTGTGTCCGACTAGGTCGTCGCCAGCGGCGTCGAAGCCGTCGGCCGTAACACTCACATCCTGGGCGCAAATCTGCATGCAAACATGCCCGCGAAGATACGTGCGAGAAGGCATGTGGTGGGTAGGGTGATGTCCGCGGAACTACACGGGCGGCACGCGGAATGCGAGTGGGTGGGGATGGCGAAGATAGAAAATTCCGGGGGCGGCGCCCGTCGCCGCCCGACCGGAGCCGGACGAGGCGCCGCGGGGTCGGGGAAACGCGCTCCCGGTGCGGGAGACTCCGGTCGTGCGGGAACGCCGAGTCCGGAGTTGACGGCGAAGTTGGAACCGCGGAAGGGCCCGGCGAAGGTTCCGCTCAATACCCGGGTGCTGGCCTCGACGGAGGCCCGGTTGACCTGGCTGGTGAACAATCGTCAATCCACGGTGACCAACGTCGTGGACGTGGCCCTGCAGGAGTTCTTCGACCGCTACAGCGTCCCTCCGGCAGATCATGACGGCCGGATCGCCGAGCAGGAGTCATGAGCGGTCCGTGGGAGCAGATTCCTCTGTTCGCACTGCCCGAGGGAACGCTGACGGCGTCTCCCGATTCCACCGATGACGTTGTCCCCACCGATGATGTTCTTCCTGACGGCGACGCTGTCTCCGTCGATGCTGTTGTCTTCGTCGGAGCCGATCAGGCGGGCTCGGAGCCGGCCGTTGTTGGACATCCTGAATCGTCCGAGCAGTCGGATGTCGCCGAAGCCGACGACGCCCCGACGCCGCCGTCTCCCGAGGTGGATGGCGCTGCGGTGGACGGCGACCAGGCTGGCAGCGACGCCGTCGACCCGCCGGTGTGGGAGGCGCTTCCGGCCGGTGAGGAAGCCGATGGTCATGCGTTGATCGTGACGGCCGCGGGGACGTACACACCGTCCGGGCGGGAGTTGACCGGGCCGGTCGATTCGGTCGAGAAGCTGGACAAGCTGATCCGCTGGGCCTCGCTGACACCGTTGGGAGCCCCCGCACAGATCTGGGTCGTCGGACAGGGCGCATGCGAGCTGCTCGGGTGGATTATTGATCCGGGCAGCGAAGACGACGTCGACGATATGGAAGCCCTGCGCAACCGCGCCGCCCAAGAATTGACCGCCGTCCTCCAGGCCGCCCTCACCCCACTGCTGACCGCGGGGTGGGAACTGCGTGGCGATCCCGGGCACGTGGTGCACCTGTCCCGTTCGATCGGGAACTTCACCTCGATGGTCGATGTCGTGATCGAACCCTATGTGTGGACCTACTGGAACAAGGACTTCGGTTGGCACAACCGGGTCGGAGACATGGGCATCCTCGGCTCACCGACGGCCGGAACGTATCTCCCGGACGACGACCTCCCGGCAGCACGTGAACTCGGTCGCCGGTTGGCCTGGTGCGCCAAGCACCTGGGGGTGCTCCCGGGACCGACACCGGCACGTACCGGCGCCGCGATCGTCGACAAGATCAAGCGTGAGCGCACCCGCAGCGGCAAAGGCATCGTCGTCACCGCACCTGGCTCGGTCCCACCGCTGGACGGCCCGCCGCGGGGAGACCTCGAACCCGCGGTCGGCTGGACCCGCGTCCCCGACGAGCAGGATCTCGACGGGACGGGCCGGTTGGTGTCGATCGACCAACGCGCCGCCTACCTCGCATCCGCGGGCATGCTGGAATTCGGCTACGGGCAACCCACACACCTGACCGGTAAGGCGGCGGCCGCGGCGGCGGTGGGGGAGAAGGGGGCCCCGTTCGGGCTGTGGCGGATCACCCTGCCCGCGGGGCAGACGTTGTCGCTGCCCGAGAAGCTACCTCTTGCGCACCCACACATGCTGGCGGACCAGCCGGTGCAGACCTGGGTGACCTCGGTCAGCTTGGACGGGTTGTGCGCACCGGTGGCGGATGGGGGTATCGGCGCCGACCTCGACGATGTGGACATCGCCGAGGCCTGGGTGTACCCGGAGCAGGGCCGGGCCCTGGACAAGTGGGCGAAGATCCTGCGCGAGGCGCGGAAGGCTGCGGTGGACACCGACGACGCGGCGACGAAGCGGTTCCTCGGAACCTGTTACAAGGGGTACATCGGGCGAATGGTCAACCCGGACATGTGGACCGCGACCCGGATGCAACATCACCACCAACCGCTGTGGCGTGCGGCGATCATCGCGCACTGCCGGTGGCGCGGCCGCCGGGTGGCGATGCGGATTGCCCGCGAGCACGGCCGCTGGCCGGTCCGCACCGTCACCGACTCCTGGGTGTACCTCCTCGCCGACGGTGAGGACATCACCGACCCGAGCGAGGCGCTGGGGAAGATGTCGGTCGAGAAGGACGTGGTCCTCACCGACACCCTGCTGTCCGCCTTCACCTCGGCGCAGGACGTGCACGACGTGAACCTGGCGATCAAGGCGGCATTCGCCGACGACGAGGACGAAGGGGAGGGGGTGCTCTGATGGCCCTGCATCTTCCCAAGCCCCGCACCACGAAACCGGCGCAGCAGGCGGTCGGCCTCGACGGCCTCAAGGTTTCCGTCGCCAACGCCGCGACCACCGGCGTGGAGAAGTCGAAACAGGTCAAGTCCGGGGGACTGGCCGGGCTGACCAGCAAGGTCTCCGTCAAACAGCTGCGCACGGAACTCGGCAACGAGGGCCTGCGGCAGGCGGCGATCGATGCCGGCCGCACACCCCCGTCCGACCGCACACTGCGCCGGTGGGCGCAGCAGGGCCGCATCCCGCACCCGGACGTCGTCGAGCGTGCCCAACGCCGTGCCGCGATCGAACGCCTCGGTGGCATCGACGCCGTCGCCGCGAAGATCGGCCGGTCCCGCTCCGCCGTCTCGCGGTACCGGTCCGGGGACACGAACGAGCTGCGGGCCGACGCCAGCAAGAAACTCAAAACCGTGAAGGCGCAGGACATCATGAAACGCGCCGGGGTGTTGCGCCCGGACGGAACCCCGAAGAAAGCGGTGATCCGGGTCAGGGGCGGTGTCATGGTCCGCAACGGCGCCGACGAGGGTTACGACTACCGGGTCCGCACTCTGGATTTCGCGAACTCCGACACCCCGTTCACCAGTGACGAGTCCCACGAACTTGCGGCCGCGCTGGCGAATGACGATCACGCCCGAGTCGTCGCACTCCTCGAGCGGCACGCCACCCTCGACTACCCCGAGAACAAGGGCTTCGACAAATACAGCGATCAATTCGGATTCCACTTCGACCACATCGACTCGGTCCACATCGACTGGATCTAATCCCAGCCGGGAGCGAATCACAGGGGGACGTGACGCTTTCGACAGTCAGATCGTGGAAAGCACTGCTATCGAGGCAGCTTTGCTATCGGAGCTATCGGAGCTATCGGAGCTAGCGGTTTTCGCACCGCTACGGGAGTGCGCGGCGGAGGCCGGGTGGCGGGCGACCCTCGAATGAGGGCCGGGCAGAGAGAAGTTATCCCCATACCCCGTTGAATTCGGCAGCCGGATTCGGGCACCGTATGCACCTCACCCCCACTGGTGCGGACGTGGCGGAGGCTGCGCATGGTCTTCCCGGGACCCGCACCGACGGGGTGAGCGTCAGAGCCCGCCGACGACAGATGAGGTGCCCATGCCCGCAAGATATTCGAGAGCCCGCAGCCTGGTGGCTTTCGTCGCGTGTGCGACCGTCGCCGGCGGTGGCGTCGCGGTGACCGCACCCGCGATCGCCCATGCCGACACCACCGGCTGCGCGGCGACGTTCAACCTGCTGATCCCCGGAACCTGGGAAACCTCCGAGAACGCCGACCCCACCCAGCCTGTCGGGATCCTCAAACCGGTCGCCGACGCCATCACCTCCGCCCACGGTGACCGGGCGAACGTCTACACCCTCCCGTACATGGCCCGCGCGTTCGACAACGGCCACACCTACGCCGACAGCAAGGCTGACGCCCTCACCAACGCCACGGCGGTACTCTCCGACGTCGCGGGCACGTGCACCAGCACGAAGTTCACGATCACCGGCTACTCCCAGGGCGCCGACGCCGCAGGCGATCTCGCCTCTCAGATCGGCAACGACACCGGGCCCGTCCCCGCCGACCGTGTCCTGGCCGTCGGCCTGCTCGCCGACCCCGGCGCCGGCACGAAGGGTGCGGCGATCGTCGGCCCTCGCACCTCCGGTCACGGCATCGCCGACCCACGCCCGCAGGGCATGGGCACGCTCTCCGGCCGGGTCGCCTCGATCTGCGACCCCGGGGACCTGTACTGCTCAATCCGCAAGGGCGACAACCCACTACTGGGCTCGCTCGGGTCGATCCTGTCCAAGACCCCCAGCACCAATGGCGGCGACAGCAGCACGAATGGCGACACCAGGAACACCGGTGGCGATGCCCGGCTGGCCACAGCGCTGACCTCCGACTTCTCCGGTGCCGACCTGCCCGCGCTGGGCCGGGGTGTCGCCACCCTCGGACAGCAACTCGCCGAGCCGAACGTCAATGTCGGCGGCGTCGCGGCGACGGCATCGACCATCGCCACCACACTCGCCCCGATCGCCGACCTGATCGACTCCGGGACCGCGCACGCCGCCACCGCCCAGCTCGCTACCGCCCCGGCGGGCAGCCCCGAACATAGTGCCTCCGAGGTGCTCTCGAAGGCCGGGGCATCCGACCTGTCCGCCGCACTGAACACCGTGACGACGATCGCCGACACCGCACGGAAACTCGCCGATTCGGGAACGACGACCGTTACCGCCACATCGGCGGACGCGGCGCACCTGTCGGCCGCGGCCACCACCCTCGGCAGTCAGGTCGCCCCGCTGACATCGGTTCCAGTCGATGCACTGTCGGCGGCCTCGACCGTGCTGTCGGTGCTCAAACCGGCCACCGTGGTGGGCCAGGTTCTCAACGTCGCGACCGGGGTGACCGCGCTCGACGTGCCGGGCATTCTCCGCAACCTCACGGTGCTGCCGCAGAAGGTCGCCGCCCTCGACGCCCACGGTGCGCACCAGGTGGCGGGGGAGCTGAACAACCAGTTCGCGCCGTTGGTGAAGATGGCCGCGGCCGTGGATCTGCGCTGGGTCTCCCAGGTGCTGTCGGTCATCCCGGACCCCACCGGCCACACCCAGATCGCCGCGCTCGTGGCGTCGATCCTGGGAGGCGTCGACGTCATCCGGCTGGCCACCCTGATCGGGCGGATCCAGGACATCGCCTGGACCGCGGTGGAGAAAGTGCTGCCGCCACCCGGCCAGGTTCCCGACCCTGCCGGGGCCGGGGCCGCGATGGCCGGCCTGCTGCCCGTCGGCCTCGACCTGGCCTCGGTGGCGGTGAACATGCTCTCCGGCAAGGCCTCCAAGACCCCGCCGGAGCTACTCGGCAAGCAGTCAAAGGCGGCGACCAGCATCAGTACCCAGACGCAGAATCTCGATCTGCCGGCGCTGACCGGCTCGCTGACGACCATGGCCCAGTCACAGGGCGCCGAGGACCTGACCGCCCTGGTCGGCGAAGGCCTGAAGGCCGCGAGCTTCTTCACCTCCGGTGCCCACACCAACTACAGCGCCCTCGTCGTCGACAACGCCGGCCGAGACGCGATTACCTGGCTGTCCGACTGGCTGAATATTCAGATCGGACACTCCGTATGACCTCCCGTGCCCACAACCCGGCCGCCCGCTGGATCTTCTGCGACCTGTGTCATCACCGCGGGTATCACAGCCGCGCCGACGCCAAAGCCGTCCGTAAAAGGCACCCCGGCGAGAAGGGACTCGCCGTGTTCGTCTGCCCGCACACCCCGGGACTGTTCCACCTCGGGCACCGCCCAGAAGCGTTGAGCAACGGGCAGATCGACCGGGAACGACTACGACACCAAGCGATCCGCACTGAGTGAGTTCACAGTCGATGACCGTCCGAGATCACCATGACCGTCGCCGACCTTGCTACCGACCGACACCTCGGGATCGGCGGAGCGCTCCGGCCTTCCCCGTCGAAACCCGAGGCACAGGGCGGCCGACACCTCGACTGCCTCGACACCGTTCTCCCCGACCTGCACAACAAGACTGGGTGCGTCGCGGTCGCCCGGTTGCGCTGGAACGATGCCCACACTCGCTAGAGTTGTGGTGTAGCCATCCCATCGCGGTGGGATCGGAAGTGGGCCGCAGGACTACTCGCCGGATGACGAGGCCTGTGGCTCGCGACAATTCCGTGCAAATCTGTTGGAGGTCAGGGTCGGCCAACTTGCCGAGGCACCCCGTCCCACCCGAGAGTGAGTGACGGCCCGCACACGATGTCGGCGAGCAGAGCGTTGGCTACAGCACCCATTCGATCGTCACCGGCGCAGGGAATCAAGGGCCGTACCGACGCTTTGCAGAGCAAAAGCGCGGTGACGTGGGGTTTCGGACCCGACGCTGCGATAACTGAAATTATCGTCGCCGAGTGCGCACAAACCATGAGTGACACGGAGCGGCGCTGTCCTGGTGTCCTGGCTCGGCGAAGTTTGTGATTCGTCGTCGGAATGTCAGCCGCACGACCTGCGAACTCGTCACTCCATGTCAGCACGTCTCGTCACTAATCCGAAAATGAGGTGACGTGCCTGCGGTGCCGGCACGTGTGTTGTCCCGGCGGAACGTAGCGGAGCCGGGAAGGTCGTGGTGGTGTTGTTG
>NZ_JBHWUE010000195.1:0-7880 GCF_042738615.1 Rhodococcus sp. NPDC059968 | reverse complement strand
ACAACTACCGGGCCGCCCAATCAACCGTGCCTAAAGCAGCCACCCCTCTAACAGCCAGTTAGAACGTGAGCAGCAAACCCGCGTCCTTCAGGACCAGGTAGTTGATACTGTGTTGTATTCCGCTGTCGCGGGAACGAACGCCGGCGACGGCAACTCGACGGTGGCGGGGTCGTGCTCGGAGACCACCACATAGGCGCCCACAGCGAGTAGCGCCAGAGCAACTGCGCGGATCATCCTGATCACGTTGTCTCGCTTCGGTCGAAGGGGCGGTGCGTCACGGGTGGAGCCGTCAGACAGTAGACGAGGGCACCGACAGTTACGGTGGAGCCATGACTGCTGCAGGGGACGGCTACGAACTCGACCAACTCCGGGAGGCTGCACAAGCCCGGCTCGAGAAGGGGGTGGGGGACGGAAAGCTCACACTGGAGGAGTATTCGGAGCAGGCCGCGATCGTCTGGTCACGCGACGTCGACGCCGAGCGCCTCGGGCAGTTGGTTCCCGTCGAGGCACCGACGGCGCCGGTGTCGCGACCTCAGTCCACCATCGTCGGAATATTCGGCGACACCAAGCGTTCCGGCCGCTGGTCGCTCGCCGTGAAGACATTGGCCCTGCTCGTGTTCGGGGACGTGAAGCTCGACCTCCGGTCGGCGGTGATCGGCGCCCGTACGTCGACGATCACGCTCGTCACGCTGTTCGGCGACAGCACGATCACCGTTCCGGAGGGCGTGCACGTCGAGGTGGGTGGTTTCGACCTCTTCGGTGACCGTGAACTCGACGCCGGTGCACAGGATCCCGGGCCCGGAGCCCCGACGATCCGCATCGTGTCGTACTCGCTGTTCGGTGACCTGAGGGTCCGCACCCGCTAGTCGCGGCCGAGGCGCTCCAGCAACGCCGACTTGATCGCCGGACGTCCCGCTGCGACGAGCGTGAAGGTGGCTTCACGCATGAGGCGTTCCGCGGTGTTCCCGGCAAGCAATGACGAACTACCCTTCGCCGTGACGAGGGCGGCGGCGGTGCGGATGGCGAGTTCCGAAGCGCGGGCCCGTGCTTCGGCGATCTCCGCGCGGCCTTCGAGCGCCGCGTTCAGGTCGAGTCGTGCCCGGGCGGCCTGCTCCTCGAACGGGTCGGCGTCGACTCCGATAGCCTCCAGTTCGCTGATCGCCCGGCGGGTGATCCCCATCGCCATGCACCCGTTGATCCACGACCCGAACAGCTGGCTCTTTGCGAAATCCTCGGGGGAGACGACGGCACTCACCAGATCGCGTGGCACGGCGAGCCCGTCGAATTTCAACCTGACCGTGTTGGAACCGCGGGCCGCGATCAGCGGGAGTTCCTCGGCGGTGAGTCCCCGAAGCGGTTGTGCGGGAATGATGACGTGCACGATGGAGTCGTCGAACTCGTCGCGCGCCGACACCTGGAGCAGATCGACGATGCCCCAGCCCGTGACGAACGGTGACACCCCGTCGAGCACGTAGCCGTCATCGACGCTGCGTGCCCACAGAGTGGGCGGGACGGGAATCGCTCCGGCCAGAGCGACACCGGCCCGCACGGTGCCGTCGATGAGTCCGTCGAGGTAACGATCCTGCAGGGCCGTGTTCGGCGAACCGGCGAGACCGGCGACGACGCCGTGATGCTGCATCCACGTGAACGCCGTCGCGAGGCAGCCGCCGCACAACGTCTCCATCACGTCGACCAGCACCGACGGCGTCACACCTTCTTCGCCCGGTGCCGCGAGTCCGTAGAAGCCGTCGGCGGCGAGCGTCTCGAAGTGACTGTCGGGAATCTCGCCGTCGGCATCGACGCTGTCGGCTACCGGGAACAACACGTTCTCGGCAATCTCACGCGCCATCTCGGTCCAGTTGCTCACGCCCCGAGAGTAGCCGGTCGACGCCGCCGATCAGGTGAACTCCACCCCCTGCGCGAGCGGGAGTCGATCGGAGTAGTTGACGGTGTTCGTCGCCCGGCGCATGTAGGCCTTCCATGCGTCGGATCCGGACTCGCGTCCGCCACCCGTCTCCTTCTCGCCGCCGAACGCCCCGCCGATCTCCGCCCCCGACGTGCCGATGTTGACGTTCGCGATGCCGCAGTCGGAACCGTCTGCCGCGAGGAACCTCTCGGCCTCACGCTGATCGGTCGTGAAGATCGACGACGAGAGACCTTGGGGCACTTCGTTGTGCAACGCGATCGCCTGGTCGAAGTCGTCGTAGGTGAGGACGTAGAGGATCGGTGCGAACGTCTCCTCCTGCACCACCGACGTCTGCGCGGGCATCCGCACGAGGGCGGGCGAGACGTAGTAGGCGGAGTCGCTGCCCCCGCTGCGTTCGCCGCCGCAGACGACGTTCCCGCCGTCGGCGCGGGCCTTGTCCAACGCGGTCTGCATGGCCTCGAACGCGGAGCCGTTCACCAACGGACCGACGAGGACGCCGTCGTCGAACGGATTCCCGACCTTCAACTGGCCGTACGCCGAAGAGATGCGCTGCACCAGTTCGTCGGCGACGGACGAGTGCACTATCAGCCGCCGCAGGGACGTGCAGCGCTGGCCTGCGGTGCCCGCGGCGGAGAAGACGATTCCCCGCACGGCCAGATCGAGATCGGCGGACGGGGCCACCACCGCTGCGTTGTTGCCGCCCAACTCGAGCAGGCATTTGCCGAAGCGCGCGGCGACGCGCGGACCTACGGCGCGACCCATCCGCACGGACCCGGTGGCGCTGACCAGAGCCACGCGTGCGTCGTCGACGAGACGCTCACCGACGTCCCCCGCGCCCTGGACCAGGGCGTGGATCCCGGCTGGTGCACCGACGTCGCGGGCAGCGCGCGCCAGCAGTGCATCACAGGCGATTGCGGTGAGCGGAGTCCGGTCCGACGGCTTCCACACCACCGTGTCGCCGCAGACCAGCGCGACGGCGGTGTTCCACGACCACACGGCCACGGGGAAGTTGAACGCCGAGATCACCCCGACAACTCCCAGTGGGTGCCACGTCTCCATCAGCCGGTGTCCCGGCCGTTCCGACGCCATCGTCCTGCCGTACAACTGGCGTGACAGACCGACCGCGAATTCGCAGATGTCGATCATCTCCTGCACTTCGCCCTGCGCCTCGGACGGAATCTTGCCCGCCTCGAGGGTGACCAGTTCCGCCAGATCCGTCTTGTGTTCGGTCAGAAGCTGACCCAGGCGGCGCACCACCGCGCCGCGCTGGGGGGCTGGGACGGTACGCCACTCGAGAAAGGCCTCGTGCGCCGCGGTGATCGCCCGGTCCACGTCGTCCGCGCTGCTCGCGGTCACCGTGCGCAGTTCGGTTCCGGTGATCGGTGTGCGCGCGACGAGCGGTCCACCGGCGTCGGTGATCTCGGCGCCGCACCTGATCAGTGCTTCCTCGGCGCGTCGGCACAACTCCTCGGGGGCGGGAAGGTTCACGATGCTGTCCTCTCTCGGGTTCGATCCTGCTGCTGTCGGTCGAGCGTGAACGGGTCGTGCACGGGCCGGCCGAGTGTCTCGGCGAGCCACGGTAGGCGGTCGGGGCCGGCACCGACCGCCGCTGGGAGGAAGTCCTCGTAGAAAATGGGCTCCGCGACGTGTTCCTCGCCCGAGAGCACTCCGCAACGGCGACTCCGCGTGGTTCGCCGACGGCGAGGAACTGCCCGCCGCAGAAGTACGTCCGGGCCACTCCATGCGGGTGGTCCCTGGGTGCGGTCGATCATCGTGAGGCCCCGCCGCGCCGAACGCCGGCACAGGTCGTCGATGTCGAAGACCCGCGGCGCCAGATGGAGGACGCGGACGCTCGTGCGCCCACCGATGTCGGCGGCGGCGGGTGAGATACGTTCGAGTTCGGCGTCGGCCGAGTATCGCGCCGCGAAGTCCGCGTCGACCGCACCGGCCACGTCGACCAGCGTCGCGTAGGCGGGCACCTCCCTGCCGTACGACGCCGCCAGCGCCCGGGCAAAGCGGGCGCGGAGCTCCCACGTTTCAACCATGATGCACCTCCGCTGGGCTAGCCTGCGCTGGTGGTGGAATCTTTTCGTAGCGACGCACCCCATACTCCTCTCGACGACATCGATCGGGTACTGATGCAGGAGCTGGTGGCCGACGGCCGGGCGACTCTGGCGACACTCGCCGAGAAAGCGGGGCTGTCGATCTCTGCCGTGCAGTCCAGGGTGCGCAGGCTCGAGGCCCGCAAAGTGATCCGCGGGTACACCGCGAAGATCGATCCGGATGCGCTCGGGCACGGTCTGTCCGCATTCGTCGCGATCACCCCTCTCGATCCGTCGCAGCCCGACGATGCACCTGCTCTGTTGCGGAACCTCCCCGCGATCGAAGCGTGTCACTCGGTCGCGGGGGAGGAGAGCTACGTGCTGCTGGTGCGCGTCGCGTCCCCGCGGGAGCTGGAACACCTGCTGCAGGAGATTCGTGCCACCGCCAACGTACACACGCGCAGCACGATCATCTTGCAAACATTTTACGACAAGTGAGCCCTGTTCCGGATATGTTGCCGAATCGTCGCCGGTTCACAGGAATTTTGACGTAATCTCTCGGTATGAGCACAGCGATTCGATTTACCGGAGATGGGGGCGAGCTGCCGGCGAGCCAGGTGCACGACGTGCTGCGCGAGCGCATTCTGGTCGACGGTTTCGACCTTGTGCTCGACCTGGAGCGCTCACGCGGTACGCATCTCGTCGACCAGCGGGACGGCACCAGCTACCTGGACATGTTCGGATTCTTCGCCTCGTCGGCGCTCGGGATGAACCACCCGGAACTGGCGGACGACGACGCCTTTCGTCGGGAACTGGCGGCGGCGGCGATCAACAAACCGAGCAACTCCGACATCTACACCGTCCCGATGGCGCGGTTCGTCGAGACGTTCGCCCGGGTGCTGGGGGATCCCGCACTGCCGCATCTCTTCTTCATCGACGGTGGCGCACTCGCCGTCGAGAACGCTCTGAAGGTGGCGTTCGACTGGAAGAGCAGGCTCAATGAGAGCCGCGGCCTCGACCCGGCGCTCGGCACGAAGGTCCTGCATCTGACCGAGGCGTTCCACGGGCGCAGTGGATACACCATGTCGCTCACCAACACCGAGCCCGGCAAGGTGGCGCGGTACCCCAAGTTCGACTGGCCGCGCATCGACTCCCCGTACCTCGCAGACGGGCGGGACGTCGAATACGCCGAGCGCCACGCACTGGACCAGGCGCGGCGTGTGTTCGCCGAGAACCCCTCGGACGTGGCGTGTTTCATCGCCGAACCCATCCAGGGTGAGGGCGGCGACCACCACTTCCGCCCGGAGTTCTTCCAGGCGATGGAGGCGCTCTGCCGTGACAACGACGCCCTCTTCATTCTCGACGAGGTGCAGACCGGCTGCGGTCTCACCGGCACCGCCTGGGCGTACCAGCAATTGGGAGTGCACCCGGACGTCGTCGCGTTCGGCAAGAAAACGCAGGTCTGCGGGATCATGGCCGGCGGCCGGGTGGACGACATCCCCGACAACGTGTTTACCGTCAGCTCGCGGATCAACTCCACCTGGGGTGGCAACCTCACCGACATGGTGCGGTCCCGCCGGATCCTCGAGATCGTCGAGGAGGACAGGCTCGTCGACCGAGCCCGGATGACCGGGGCGCATCTCGTCGAACGACTGCGGGAACTCGCACGCGCGAACGCCGAGGTGACCGAGCCACGGGGGCGTGGCCTCATGTGCGCGATCACGCTCCCTACCCCGCAGCGACGGGACCGCGTCGTCGCGGACCTCAGGGACCGGGAGCGGGTGCTGATCCTGCCGACCGGCAAGCGCGGGATCAGGTTCCGCCCACCTCTGACGGTGACGACCGCCGAACTCGACGCCGCGGTGGATGCACTGGCCCGAGTGCTGGGCGGTACCGTCGACGCATGACGCCGATACCGCTCACGTCCGTGCCCAATCTGCGAGACGTCGGTGGCTACCGAACCCGGGACGGCGCGAAAGTGCGCACCGGTGTGTACTTCCGTTCGACCGATCTCAGCCGGGTCGCGGACACGGACATGCCGCTGCTCGACGGCCTCGGGATCCGGACGGTGTACGACCTGCGCACCGCGGACGAGCGTGACGCGGCACCCGACAAACTCCCGGACGGGGCCCGCGCGGTCGCGTTGGACGTGCTCGCCGACAAGGGGATCCGGTCTATCCCCGCGCAGATGCTCCAGGTGATCGCCGATCCGATGATCGCCGAACGGGAACTCGGCGGCGGACGCGCGATCGAATACTTCGAGGGCAGCTACCGCGACTTCGTCGAGATGCCGAGCGCGGTCTCCTCGTACCGGGAGTTGTTCGGCGGCCTGGCCTCGAACGGCAACACTCCTGCCCTCGTGCACTGCACCACCGGCAAGGACCGGACGGGATGGGCCACGGCGGCGGTGCTGCTGCTCCTCGGAGTCAGTGAGGAAGACGTGTTCCACGACTACCTGCTGACCAACGAACTCCTGCTTCCGTCGTTCGCGAGCGTGTTCGAGAAATTCGTCGACGCGGGTGGAGATCCGGCGTTGCTCGAGCCCGTGCTCGGAGTCCGTGAGCAGTACCTGGAGGTGTCCCTGGCTGTGATGCGCGAGCAGTACGGGACCGTCGAGCGGTATTTCTCCGACGGACTCGGCCTCGACGTCGGGGTTCAGACTCTGCTGCGGGAGCGGATGATCGCGGACTGAGCGGACAAGCCGATCGCCACACCGACCATGTCGGCGCAGAGATCCCACACCGATCCGTGCCGGCCGATCGGCAGCACGCCCTGCAGTATCTCGGTGATCACCGCGAACGCAGCGAGCCAGAGCACGGTGATCCGTGGCGTCAGGAGCGCATACCGGGAGGCTGCCGCCAGCGCCGCGAACAGCAGGGCGTGCACCACCTTGTCGGCATGCTCGGGACCCGACGGCGTCGCGGACGCAGGGGACAGCAGCATGACCAGTGCCAGCACGGTGAGGGCCGCCACCGGAACGGATCGCATACTCACCGCTGGACCGTGAACCCCAGTGCGCCCTCTGCAAACCGTTGCACCGCATCCGATCCGCTCGCGAGCGCGTCCTCGTGGCCGGTCCGCGCCCAGCCGGTGAGGGTCGCGGAGTCCCCGGACGGGGTGAGCCCCACCTCGGCGAGCAGTTCGCCGGTGTTGGGCTGGCAGATCGCCCACGAATAATGCTCGTCGCTCAGCCACTGCGCCGTGCGGCGGGCGACGTACTCGGGTTCGGCGATTCCACCGTCCGCGAGCGCCGGACGATCGTCGACCCGCTCGTCGGCGCGCAGCGCGCGCAGGTACCAGCCACCCGCATTGACCTCGACCGGTTCCACGTCAGCGGTCCCGGTCCCGGTCGCGGCGGCGATCTCGACCGTGGCGGTCGTCGCGGGTGCCGAACAGGATGGCGCCGGCGGCGGGGATCATCAGGAAGAACAGCCAGCTGTTGTCGACCGGGACGACGAAGAACAGCACGAGGGCGACGAGCGGGATCACCGACATCACGATGCGACGCCAGTTCTGGTCGTTGTCGGTGCCGGTCGATTCGGCCTTGGCAGGCGTGCCGACCGTGGTCGCGGGGAGGTCGGTGAACACTCGATCGAGCTCGCCGCGGGTGATGGCATTCGTGACCGCGAGACTGCGCTCGTCGAACTCGGGGACCGTCAAACGGCCCGCCGCAAAATGTTCGCTCAACAAGTTCAGGGCCTGCTCGCGTTCGGCAGTGCCGACACGGATCTCGGGAACGTCAGACATGCGTACAGACTACTGTGAGTCCTTCTCGGCCCCCGGGGGCCGAGAAGGACTCACGAGTGGTGCAGGTGCCTATTTCAGTTCGGCGAGGACGGTGCCCTGGGTGATGGCGGCGCCGGGTTCGACGGACAGGCCGGTGACGGTGCCGGCCTTGTGGGCGTTGACGG
>NZ_JBHWUE010000194.1:0-8138 GCF_042738615.1 Rhodococcus sp. NPDC059968 | reverse complement strand
AGCGCGACATGGGCCAGCGGCGCCAGATCACCCGAGCATCCGAGGCTGCCGTACTCGTGGACCACGGGTGTGATGCCGGCCGACAGGAGCGACGCATAGACACGCGCAACCTCTGGGCGCACCCCCGTGCGCCCGGTGGCCAGGGTCGACAACCGCAACAACATCAACGCCCGCACCACTTCTCGCTCGACCTCGGGACCCGACCCCGCCGCGTGGGAGCGGATCAGGCTGCGCTGCAATCGGGCGCGCAATCGAAGCGGAATGTGCCGGGTGGCGAGGGCCCCGAAACCGGTGGACACTCCGTAGACGCGCTTCGGATCCTCGGCGAGATCCTTGATGCGCCGCCGTGACTCGCTCATCGCAAGGAGCGCATCTTCGGACAGCGTCACGGCGGCGCCTCGGCGAGCGACACTCAGCACCTGCTCCGGTGTGACCGCTCCGACGCCGACTACGACGATCTCCTCGGTGCTTGCGCAGTCGTCTCCGTGACGCGCAGCGGTATCGACGCTCATACTTTTTCTTCCCTTCGGAGGTGTGAATTCTGGACGCGGTCGAGCAGTCGTGTGCGCTGATCTCGATCGAGGGCGAGTTCCGCCCCGACCACCGCCATCGCGATTGCCCCGTCCAGTACCGCTTCGTCGGCGGACGGGGAGGTGCCGTGCAGTGCGAACTCGGCCGTGTGATGTGCGGCATCACCGACGTCGTACCCGATGGTCGGGTGGATGGCGGGTAGGACGTGGGAGACGTTTCCCATATCCGTCGACGCGATGTGGTCGCCCGCCCGAGACAGGGCGGTCCGGCCGCGGGCGCCGATCGCCCGGGAGTATGCGCGGGTCATGAAATCGTCCTGTCGCAATTCCGCGAAGTCCTCGCCACAGGGTGTGATGGTGACGTCCGTGCCCGTTGCGAGTGCACCGGCTTCGAGACATGCCCGCACTCTCGCCTGCACCTGCCGGAGCTTGGTCGTCGATGTCGCTCGAATCTCCACTGCCACTCGAGCATTCGACGGAATCACGTTGCAGGCCTGCCCGCCGTCGGTGACGATGATCGATACGACGAGGCCGGGCTCGAGTTGCTGACGCAGGAGTCCGACGGCGTTGTACGCGACCGCTACCGCGTCGAGCGCGTTGGCGCCCAGCCACGGAGCGGTCGCGGCGTGCGAGGACCGGCCCATGTACTCGGCCGTCCACTGGCTCATCGCCAGGGAGGATCCGCCCACCTCGTCCCGCCCGCCCGCGTGCACCATCATGGCGGCGGCGACATCGTCGAATACACCGGCTCTCAGGAGGATGGCCTTCCCGCCGCCCGCTTCCTCGGCAGGGGTTCCCACGAGCTTGATCCGGACATCCAGGGAGTCCGCCACCTCCGCCAACGCGATCGCCGCACCCACCGCGGCGGCGCCGTTGACGTTGTGCCCACACGCATGGCCGATCTCGGGAAGCGCGTCGTATTCGGCGCAGAAGCCGATGGTGAGGGCGCCGGTACCCCTGGTCGCGACGAAGGCCGTCGCCAGGCCCCCGACGCCTGTCGCCGTCTCGAACCCGGCACCTTCCGCGAGGTCGATGATCTTGGATACCGATCGATGTTCCTCGAATGCCAGTTCCGGCTCGTGATGGAGGCTGTGACTCAGGGTAATCAGTGCGCCGGACCAGTTCTTCACCGAGGACTCGATCTTCGCCGCAACATCGGCTGGGACGAGCGCCCTTCGGTCCGTCATGAGAGGTTCGCTCCCTTGCGGTAGCACAGTCCGAGGCCGGCCCCCACGAGGGCGACCGCTGCACACACGCACCACAGCCACACGTAGGACTGCATTGTCACCCCCGCGGAAGTGCTGGTCGCGGAGAGGATTGCGCCGACAGTGGCCGCTCCGATCGCCGCACCCATCGAGAGCGCGAGTTCGTTGATCCCCGCCGCCATCGCGGTCTCGCGGTCGGGTACCGATTCGACGCACAGGGCGCGCGTCGAGGCCTGGTAGCCCCCGAAACCGATGCCGAGCAGAGCGATAGCGGCGAGATACTGGAGCGCCGACGAATGCCAGAGGAGCACACTGCCGAAAGAGGTTGCGATCAGGGCGCCCGACAGGGCTAGTGTCTGCCGTTCGCCCAGCTTGCGCAGCATCGTCGCTGTGGAGAGTGAACTCGCGAGCGCGAACACGTTGAGAGCCAGTGCGACGAGCGCAATCGCGCGAGGCCCGTAGGAGAGGCCGAATCCGCTGTCGTCGGGCGAGGACCCGAGAAAGACTGCATTCGCACCGAAGAAACCGATCGTCGAGAAGGCCAGACAGAAGGTGACCCCGGAGACGACGGCCACGGGCGGGTGGACGAGCATGCGGAGATCCACCATCGGGAACTTCGAGCTCGAGTCGACGCGGATCCACGCAGCGAGACCGATGACGCCAACAGACATCGATCCGATCGTTTCGCCCGACGTCCATCCCCAGTCTGCACCGAGCGACAGGGCGGCCACCACACCGGCCAGACCGAGCGACAGCAGAGCGAAGGACACGAGCGGAATACGGCCGCCCGACCGTGGAGCACCATCGGGGATGAGGAAGCCGGCGATCACCGCCAGGACCGCGACCGGTACCGCGACCCACAGCCCGAGTGTCGCCGACCGCTCGCTGAGGGAGCCCGCGATGACACCGCCGATGCCGACCGCCGCGGTGAGGACGCCGACCAGTAGGCCGACTCCGGTACGGCGACTCGCCGGCGCCTGATGTCGCAGGATCCCGATCAGGAGCGGCATGAAGCCCACGACCGCACCCTGGAGTACGACACCGACCGAGATCGTCAGCACGCTCGGCCACATCGCCATGATCAGCGACCCGGCAGCGACGAGGGCAATGGAGAGGCGCAGGAAGCGGCGGTACCCGAACGAATCGCCCAGTTTGGCGAGTAGTGGTGTCCAGATCGCGAACGCCAACTGGGACAGCAGATAGATCCTGGTCTGTCCGGATGCCGTGATCTGGAGGCTGTCGCCGAGCGACGGCAGCAGTGGTGTGAGATAGCCCTGCGTGACGCCGCTGAGCAACTCGACGGTGGCCATCGAGCCCAGTAGTGCCCCGACCGGGAGCCGCCTTCCCCTCAGGTCCTCACCCACAACCGATATTGTCCGCATCATCGACCTCGACTTCGCTGTGCCTGGTTGTTCCAGGTTGCGCACCCGCGCTGCGACAACTCTCGGTGGCCCACCTCACTAATCTGGAAAGATGACCGGTTTCTCACAGAAGAGGACCAGAAAAATGCCGGATGTAACGTCAGCGATCGCAACCGAGCTCGATCTCGCCATCACCGATGCCCTCCAGCTGAACCCGCGAGTCGACTGGGCAGAGCTGGCTCAGACCCTCGGGCATACACCGAAGACACTCGCGAGAAGGTGGAAGCTGCTGACCGAACGCGGTTCCGCGTGGGTTGCGGTGGTACCCGGCCCGGCATTCGTTCGCCAGGGATGTGCCACATTCCTGGCCGTCCACTGCAGACCTCAGGCGAAGCGCGACGTAGCCCGGGCACTGGTCGCCGAATCGGCTGTGGCGACCCTGTCCAGCACGACCGGCGCTGCGGACTTCCTTCTCGACGTGTTCGTTCCCGGCATCGCAGATCTCGCTCGGCTTCTCGACGACCGGATCGAACGAATCGAAGGAATCACCGCGGTGACATCGATGGTCGCGCTGACCACCTACCGGGAGGGTTCGCGGTGGCGGGTACAGGCGCTGGACCTGGAACAGTCCACTCGCCTGGTGCGGCCGACCCCCTCCACCCGTAGGACACCGCTTCCCTCACTCGACGACCTCGACCGGGCACTGCTTCAGGTCCTGGCGACGGACGGCCGGCAATCCTGGACCGATCTCGCCGCTCGGTGCGGGACGACAGGGCCGACCGCGCGCCGCCGAGTCGAGAGGATGACGGACTCGGGCCGTGTCGCTCTGCGATGCGAGGGAGCTCCCGAACTTCTGGGGCCCGTCGTGCCGACGACCTTCATGATGACCGTTCCGCCGGGTGAGCTGAACACAGCGGGAAACCTGTTGGGCCGCATGCCCAGATGCCGTGTGGTCGAGGCTGTCACAGGGACGTCGACGATCGTCGCCACCATGTGGTTTCGGGCGGCAGCCGAGATCGCGCCGTTCGAGGCCGCCGTGACACGCGAACTCCCGTCACTCGTGATCACCGACAGGTTCATCACCCTGCACATGTACAAGAGGGGCGGGCACGTACTCGACCCCCTCGGCCGTACCACTGGCGTGATCACGTTGGCTGCGTACTGAAGGTCGTCCGGACAACTCACAACCGGTGCAAGTCGACGTCGCCGAGTTCCCCGTCGCGGGCGGTGGCGGTCATGTAGGTGCAGTGCGGCTGGCGCCGTCGATCCGTCGGCGATCCCGGGTTCAGCAGTCGCAGACCGGTTTCCGTGGTGGTGTCCCAGGGGATGTGGCTGTGCCCGAAGATCAGGACGTCGGTGTCCGGGTAGGCGGCGGACATGCGTTTCTCCCTGCCAGCGGAGGCTCCGGTCTCGTGCACGACGGTGATGCGCACGCCGGCGAGGGTCACATCCGCCCGCTCGGGCATCAGGGCGCGCAGGTCGTCGCCGTCGTTGTTGCCCCAGCACGCCACGAGCCGCGCCGATCGCGCCCGCAACGCTTCGAACGTGGGGAGATCGACCCAGTCGCCGGCGTGGATCACCACGTCGGCGCGGTCGACCTCGTCCCACACCCGGGCGGGCAGGTCGCGCGCCCGCTTCGGGACGTGGGTGTCGGCCAGCAGCAATAACCTCACCGTGACAGTCTGCGCCACGTGGCGGGCGCGACCCCTACGCGCCTGCGAGGGCGGCGGCGTCCTCTGCCTGCAACAGCAGACCCATGTGCTCACGCATCCGCTGGGCGTCCGGCTCGAGTCCGGTGAAGATCCGGAAGGAGTCGACGGCCTGACCGATGGTCATGCCGATTCCGCTGAGGGTCCGGGCACCGATCTCGCGGGCGCGGCGGAGGAGTTCGGTTTCGGCGGGACGGTAGACGACGTCCGCGACCCACAGGTCGGGGCGCAGCAGTGCGGCGTCGAGTGCCATGCCGGGGTGGGCCGCCATGCCGATCGGCGTCGCGTGGATGAGGCCCTGCGCCGCACCGACCGCAGCAGGAACGGCGGAAAGGTCACCGGCAGCGATTTCCCGGTCCGGGAACAGGTCGGCGAGCGAGTCGCGCAGATCCCTCGAGCGCGCAGCATCGGCGTCGATGATCGTGAAGTGTCCGACACCCCGGGTGAGCGCGCCGTAGGCGACGGCCGCACCGGCTCCGCCGGCCCCGAGTTGCACGACGCGGTTCATGGGCGCGCCTTCGAGGCCCTCGTCCATGTTGCGCGCGAATCCGGACCAGTCGGTGTTGTGGCCGATCAGGCGCCCGCCGTCGATGTGCACCGTGTTGACCGCGCCGAGCTTGCGGGCGTCGTCGGACAGGTCGTCGAGGAGCGGAATGATCGCCTGCTTGCAGGGGTGCGTGATGTTGAGCCCGTTGAGCCCGAGGAGCTTGGCGGCCGCGAGGAGCTGCGGCAGTCCCTCGACTCCCATGCCCAGTGTGTCGAGGTCGAAGATCCGGTAGACGTACCCGACGCCCTGCGCGCGACCCTCGGCTTCATGGAGGGACGGGGTCAGCGATTTCGAGATCCCGGTGCCGATCAGACCGCACAGGTAGGACGGGTGAGCGGTGGGGGCATCGAGGTCACGAGAGGTCATGGCGATCACTTCCGGGAGAGGGTGGGAACTAATTAACTATCTAGTGAGTTATGTCACGGTAGCATACCTCCATACCGCGCGGAAGACAGCACAGGCAGGAGTTTCAGGGATGACACGAAGTAAGACGACGGGCGCCACCTCCGAGAAGGAGACGGTCAAACGGACCCGCAACCCCGAGAAGACCCGGGAGAACATCCTGCGGGTGGCCATGACGGAATTCGCCGACAAGGGTCTGGCCGGGGCCCGCATCGACGAGATCGCGGCGAAGACCGCCACCACGAAGCGGATGCTCTACTACTACTTCGGCGACAAGGAGGGCCTGTACCGGGCAGTCCTGCAGCGCGCCTACGAGGAGATCCGCTACGAGGAGTCCCAGGTCGACGTCGACCACCTCGAGCCGACCGAGGCGATCCGGGCGCTCGCCGAGTTGACGTTCGACCATCACGAGGCTCACCCGGACTTCATCCGTCTCGTCGCGATCGAGAACACGAATCGCGGCGTCAACCTCGTCCAGGCCGAGGGACTTCCCGAGACGCAGGCGCCTGCGATTCGCACGCTCGAGCGGATTCTCCAGCGAGGGCAGGAGGCGGGCATCTTCCGCACCGACACGACGGCGCTCGACATCCACATGCTCATCAGCTCGTACTGCGTCTTCCGGGTGGCGAATCGGTACACGTTCAAGGCGCTGTTCGACTGGGATCTCACCGGCGCGGAGAACCGCCCCCACCTGCGCGCGATGATCGGCGACGTCGTCCTGGCCTACCTGCAGCAACCCGGGAGGGTATGAACTAACTATTTCGACCATTATTGACTCGAGGCTGTGACCTGGGTTACCTTGCTTGTACGACCTAGAACACCTGCTCGTTCGAGCCGCCAGTGTTCACATTCCTCGCTCCCCAGGAGTATCGATGACCATCGACTACGGCACCGGCGTCTCCGGTCGAAACGGTGACGGCAAAGGCCGCTCCTCCGTCGACCCCAACGCTGATCCCACCAACGCGAAGAAGGCCGCGAAGGCCGCCTTCTTCGGCAGCCTGCTCGAGTACTACGACTTCTACATCTTCGCCTCGGCTGCTGCGCTGGTGTTCCCGCACGTGTTCTTCGAGGGATCGAAGAATCCGCTGCTGCTGTCGCTGGCCACGTTCGGCATCTCCTATGTCGCGCGTCCGATCGGTGCCGTGTTCGTCGGACACTTCGGCGACCGGGCCGGGCGCAAGAAGGTGATGATGTTCTGCCTGGTACTCATGGGCGTCGTCACCTTCCTGATCGGCTGCCTCCCGTCGTCCGAGCAGGCCGGGATGGTCGGCCCGGCGCTACTGGTACTCCTGCGCATCTGCCAGGGCGTCTCCGCGGCCGGCGAACAGTCGGGTGCGGGCTCACTCACCCTCGAGCACTCCCCCGCTCACCGTCGCGGCTTCTTCTGCAGTTGGACGCTCACCGGCACCCAGGCCGGCTTCATCGTCGCGAGCCTCGCGTTCATCCCCGTCGCGGCGCTGCCCGACGAGAGCCTCTACAGCTGGGGCTGGCGCATCCCGTTCTGGTGCAGCCTCCTCGTCCTCGTCGTCGCCTACATCGTGCGCCGCAAGCTCGAAGAGCCCGAGATCTTCCTCGCCAACAAGGAAGCCCTGGACGAGGCGCCCGCCCCGCTGCCCGTCGTCGACCTCTTCCGTACGCACTGGCGTGACGTTCTCCGCGTGGTCTTCTGCGCCTTCATCGCCGTCGTCAGCACGGTGTTCTCCGTGTTCGGCCTCGCCTACGCCACCACCCCGGAGATCGGGATGAGCCGCACGACCATGCTGTGGGTCGCGATCGCCGCCAACGCGGTGGCCCTGGTCTCGCAGCCGCTGCTCGGCATGCTGTCCGACCGGATCGGCCGCAAGCCGGTGTTCATCGGCGGCGCGATCGGCTCGGCCGCCGGAATCTTCCTGTACTTCGCCGCGATCGGCACCGGCAACGTGGCGCTGATCTTCCTCGCGGGCATCCTCCTGATGGGAGGCGTCTACGCCGGGACCAACGCCATCTGGCCGGCGTTCTACGCCGAGATGTTCTCGTCGCGGGTTCGCTACTCCGGCATGGCGATCGGCACGCAGCTCGGTTTCGCTCTCGCCGGGTTCGCACCGACCATCGCCCAGGCCCTGCGCGGTTCCGACCCGAAGAACTGGGTGCCGGTGGCGATCTTCACCGCCGTCTGCGCGCTCGTCGCCGCGGCTTCTGCCTCCACCGCCAAGGAGAATTCCCGCACTCCGTTGCTCGACCTCGACAAGGAGGACGTCGCGCTCACGAAGGCGAAAGCGAACGCGAAGGTCTGACCCACTCGGAAACGAACGATGCGCCCGGCACGTGTGCCGGGCGCATCGTCGTGTCGGTGCCTAACGCCGCAGTTCGTGGGTGAGTGCTTCGAGTTCGTCGCCGCCGGCCAT
>NZ_JBHWUE010000193.1:0-8174 GCF_042738615.1 Rhodococcus sp. NPDC059968 | reverse complement strand
TTCGGGCTGCCGGGTCGGTGGCAACCGCGACCAGATGGCCGGGGTGAACCTGGCCAAACGCGTACTGCTCGGCAAAGGCAAGGTCACCCGCCGGCGGGGGCAGATGCCCGCGGTCCGGGTGGCCGAGCATGCGCCGGTACGGCCACGCCGCGACAAACACGGTCCCACCCCGCGTCGGCCACGGCATCGCCGGGTCTGCCGCAGCCTGCCCACCGTGACACCGCGGTTGGGGGTGACTCCGAAACAGCATGTTCCTGCATCACAAGCGTCGGTGTGGGACACGGTCCAACCCGCACCGCCGCACGGTGATGCGGGTAGCCGTGACACACGTCCATCTCCCACGCCCGCCACGCGAGTGGCAGGCAGTATGAGATCTACGTAGACGCTCTTGTCGTGTGACGTGCCGACTCGCCGTCGTCCTCCCGCGTGTCACCGAGTTCTTCGCCGAGGCCCTCGGTGTTCCGTTCCTCGTCGTCCCTGCCGGTGAGGGCCGAGACGGTGTCCTCGATCAACGGGCGAAGAATCGAACCGAGATCCGCCAGGCGAGACTCTGACGCACCAGATCACCCGAACCGGGAATGCTCCCGGTGGCCGCGTCCCCACCACCGGCTCGAGGCGGGACGTACGCCGGGACGTCCGTCGCCGGTGCCGCGGCGGGCGCCGTCGGCGCAGCAGGTGCGAGAGCAGGCGCGCCGGCGCAGCGGCGGGGACGGTGCCCGCGTTTCGCACCTCGGGCGCCATCGGCGCGGGTGCCGGATCGGGATTGTCCTCGGGACGAAAACCGGGCTGCACCTCGATCGACCCGCGCCTCGGCGACGACGGCGGCGTAGGCGGCGTGCACCGCTTCGGTGCAGTCCGCACACGCAGCGGTGAACTCCTGCTGCTTCTCCTCGTACACGTGCCGGAAGTTCGCGTCGAGCCAGTCCTTGGTGATTCCGGCGGCCCGCCGCACCACGTCGTCGCGGTCGAGCCGACGGAGCGCGCCGGCGCCCCCGTCCTTGTACAGGCCGTTGACGTGCCGGTAGTCGTCGTCGGCGAGTTCGGGGAACCAGAAGGACGCGTCTTCCATGCCGTCCTTCGCGGCGGAGTTGTCGCCGTCCTTGCCGTCGGGTGTAGATCTGCGCGAGAACGTCGATCTGGGCCGCGCTGTTACCCCCGACCGTCGGCTGGTGCAGCGACACGACTTTGTACGCCTTGTTCGTCACCGCGGCGCTCAGCGTGAGGTTCGCCTCGAACAGCACCTCGGCGAGTCCGTGGAGCCGACCGATGGTGACGTCCGCCTGGACGTTCTGTCGGTCGGCGGCGTCGATCGCTGCCGCGGCGGCGACTCCGCTCCACCGGTTCACACTGCGGCGACGCATCTCTCGTTCTCGTCGAGTTCGGTGCGGGCCGCGTCGAGGCTGCGCCCGAGGGTGTCGACGTCGCGGGCGAGCGTGTGCAGACGCATCCCTCGCTCGGCGTCGAACCTCGCGTAGAATCGGTGAGTTCGCGAGACTCGTATCCCAGTTTTCTCGCAGCGGGGAGCAACAACTCGAAGAATTCGAGGCCCCGCGCGCCGAGATCGAGTAGGTCGTCGGGAACATTGAGGGCATTCGGGCGCAGGTGCTCCCCCAGCGCGGTCCGGGATGTGTTCGCGGTCTGGGCGTCGCTGCCGTGCTCCAACAGTGCGGCGTACCGCTGGTCGGCGAACGGTGTCCGGTCACGCTTGTCGAGCCCGTACTCGTCGAAGTACGGCTGCCATGAAGCCTCGTCTTCCTCGCGGGAGGCGGCCCAGGCCTGGAGGAGTTGCTCTTTGTATTCGCGGCTCAGGGTCGGGTCGGCGATCAGCGTTCTCGGATCCGTGGTCACCACCGCACCCCGTTCACGTCGGCGGTGACGTTTGCGTCCGTTCCCGAGTAGCGCGCCGCGGCGGCCCGGAATGCGTGCCCGAACGATTCCGCGTCCGTGGCCCACTGCCCGAGCGCGTCTCCGATGACGCCGAGGGCGTCACGCACCGCGTCACCCTTCGCGGTGTAGTCGCGGCCCGCGTGCGCCCCGCCGAATTCCAGCCGGGCGGTCTCGGCGGCCTGCTGTCGCAGGATCTCAGCCGACCTCAGCAGCCTCGCGCCCGCGTCCGTCACCACCGCGACGTCCACCTCGAGCCCATCGCTCATTGCCCCGCCCTCTCTTCGCGACCTACTGCATTAGACGCGACAGCGCACCGATCGGTTCCCCGGCCGATCGGTGCGCTGTGTCCGCTCACACGGAGGCGACCGTGCCCGCCAGTTCGTCGGCGAGCTTCCGAGCCACGTCGATGTCCGAAGCTTCGACCATCACGCGTACGAGTTGTTCGGTGCCCGACGGCCGCAGCAGTACCCGGCCGTTGTCGCCCAGGCTGCGCTCGGCGGCCACGACCGCGTCCAGCACGACCGGGGACGCGGCGACGGCGCGCTTGTCGGCGACCTTCACGTTGACCAGAACCTGCGGGAGTGTCGTCATCGCCGCCGCCAGTTCCGCGATCGGCTGTCCGGTCTCCGCCATCCGGCCCATCAGCCGCAGTCCGGTCAGCACTCCGTCGCCGGTGGTGCCGAAGGCGGGGAACACGACGTGGCCGGACTGTTCGCCGCCCAGGCTGAAGCCGCCGGACCGGAGCCCTTCGAGGACGTAGCGATCACCGACGGCAGTGGTGACCAGCGAGATCCCGGCCTCGCGCATCGCGATGTGCAAACCGAGATTGCTCATGACCGTCGCGACGAGGGTGTTGTCCACCAGTTCGCCTGCGTCGCGCATACCGAGGGCGAGGACGGTCATGATGGCGTCGCCGTCGATGAGGGAACCGGCGGCATCGACGGCGAGGCATCGATCCGCATCCCCGTCGTGCGCGAGCCCCAGGTCGGCGCTGTGCTCGACGACCGCCTTCTGCAGGCTCTCGAGGTGCGTCGACCCGCAGTTCTCGTTGATGTTGAGTCCGTCGGGTTCGGCGTTGATCGCGACGACGGTGGCGCCGGCGGCCCGGTAGGCGGCGGGAGCGACGCCCGATGCCGCGCCGTGCGCACAGTCCACCACGACGGTCAGCCCGTCGAGGCTGTTGGGGAGGGCGGTGGCCAGGTGCTGCAGATACCGTTCCGCGGCGTCCGGCACCGTGCGGATACGTCCGATCCCCGCGCCGGTCGGCGCCCGCCGTGTCGTGGTTCCGGCGGCGACGGCCTCGATCCGGTCTTCCACTTCGTCGTCGAGTTTGTGCCCGCCGGCCGCGAAGATCTTGATGCCGTTGTCGGGCATGGGATTGTGCGAGGCGGAGATCATGACACCGAGAGCTGCGTCCAGCTCCGCGGTCAGGTAGGCCACCGCGGGTGTGGGCAGCACCCCGACGTTCAGAACGTCGACGCCGGCAGACGTCAGGCCCGCGACGACCGCCGCCTCGAGCATTTCACCGCTGGCTCTCGGGTCACGGCCGACCACAGCCGACTTACGTCCCCCCGAACCCGGCGACGCCAGCACCGTCGCGGCGGCGGAGGCCACCTGCAACGCCAACTCGGCGGTCAGCTCGGTATTCGCGAGACCACGAACCCCATCCGTCCCGAACAATCGACCCATAGACCAGACCCCTCGCACCTAGGAAACCCACTACATCTCGGATAAAGCACGAGAGCAGGCGTCCGGTAACGATGGACGCCTGCTCTCGGGAAGAACAGGTGCCGAAGCCGACCCCGGAGGGCGGCTTCGGCGACACATCAGCGCTTCGAGTACTGAGATGCCTTGCGGGCCTTCTTCAGGCCGTACTTCTTGCGCTCGACGGCGCGGGCGTCACGGGTGAGGAAGCCGGCGCTCTTGAGAGCGGGACGGTCCTCGGGGGTGACCTCGATGAGCGCGCGGGCGATGGCGAGACGCAGTGCGCCGGCCTGTCCGGACGGTCCGCCACCGTGCAGCAGCGCCACGATGTCGAAGGACTCGGCACGCTCGACCGTGACCAGCGGAGCCTTGATCAGCTGCTGGTGCACCTTGTTCGGGAAGTAGTCCTCGATGGTGCGGCCGTTGAGCTTGAAGTCGCCCGAACCGGGGGTCAGACGGACGCGGACAACCGCTTCCTTACGACGACCGACGGTCTGGATGGGGCGATCGATCACGATCGGGGCCTGCGGCGCAGCAGCGGCCTCGATGTCCTCGGCGACCTCGGGCTCCTCGACGGACACGTACTCGTCCGCCGCGACCTCGACAGCCTCGGTGATCTCTTCGGGGTTGGACACGTTCTGCTCCTCCGGCGCCGTCACTGGGCCACCTGCTTGATCTCGAATGGCACCGGCTGCTGCGCGGCGTGGGGGTGGTTCGGGCCCGCGTAGACCTTCAGCTTGCTGCTGATGGCGCGACCCAGCTTGTTCTTGGGGAGCATGCCGACGATGGCCTTCTCCACGAGGCGGTCGGGGTTCTTGTCGAGAACCTCACCGACGGAGCGGGACTTCAGACCACCGGGGTGTCCGGAGTGGTGGTAGAGGAACTTGCCCTCACGCTTGTTGCCGCTGATGGCAACCTTCTCGGCGTTGATGATGACGACGAAGTCGCCGCCGTCAACGTGCGGTGCAAAGGTGGGCTTGTGCTTGCCGCGCAGCAAGTTGGCTGCCTGGACGGCAAGGCGGCCGAGCACCACGTCAGTGGCGTCGATGACGTGCCACGTGCGGGTCACATCTCCGGCCTTCGGGGTGTACGTAGACACAGAACTTCCTCGTCTTGTTCAATCCGCTGCTGGCCATTGCGTATCGTCGAGCGATTCCCGGCGGCCAGTTGAGACCCGAGAACCGCCAGCCACTGCGACACGAGGACACAGCGGCGCACGGCACGCCAACGGAGAACAATACCGGTCGGTGAGGCCCAGGGTCAAAACTCACTCGGCAAGCGCATCGGCGAGCTGTTCGACCGCCCACGTCAGCTCGTCCCGCTCGACCACCAGCGGCGGGGCGATACGGATCGTTCCTTCGTGCGCATCCTTCGCGAGGACCCTGCGAGCGAGGAGTCGTTCACAGATCGTTCGGGCGGACGGCATACCGTCGGCCAGCTGCACACCGGCCCACAGTCCGCGCCCACGCACCTCCGACACGTGGTCGGGGGACAGTTGCGACAGCATGCTGTGCAGGTAGGCACCCAGATCACGGCTTCGCTGTTGATATTCACCGGTCTCGAGCAGGTCGACGACCGCGCTCCCGACCGCGCAGGCGAGGGGGTTGCCCCCGAACGTGCTCCCGTGTTGTCCGGGGCCGATCACCGCCATGACCGGCCAGTCGGCGACGACGGCGGAGACCGGCATCAGGCCACCCCCGAGTGCCTTGCCCAGGACGTACACGTCGGGGGTCACGTTTTCGTGGTCGCACGCGAACGTGTCGCCGGTCCGCCCGAGCCCGCTCTGGATCTCGTCGGCGACCATCAGGATCCCGCGACGGGTGCAGATGTCCCGGACCGCTGCGAGGTACCCGGGCGGTGGCACCAGGACTCCGGCCTCCCCCTGGATCGGTTCGAGGAGCACCGCCACGGTGTTCTCGGTGATCGCGGCCTCGAGGGCCTCCGCATTCCCGTATTCGACGGACGCGAAGCCCGCCGGGAACGGACCGAATCCGGTGTACGCGTCCGGATCGGACGAGAACCCGACGATCGAGATGGTGCGACCATGGAAGTTCCCGGCGCACGTGATCACCTCGGCACGCCCCGGTGGCACTCCCTTGACGTCGTAACCCCATTTGCGGGCCAGTTTCAGCGCGGTTTCCACGGCTTCGGCGCCCGTGTTCATCGGCAGCACGGCTTCCTTCCGGCACAGCCGGCTCAGGTCCTCGCAGAAGGACGCGAACCGATCGTGCTGGAAGGCGCGGCTGGTCAGAGTGAGCCGGCCGAGCTGTTCGCGCGCCACCCGGACGAGGGTGGGGTGCGCGTGGCCGAAGTTGAGCGCCGAGTATCCGGCGAGTACGTCCAGGTAGTCGACGCCGTCGATTCCCTTCACCCACGAGCCCGCGCCCGACTCGATCACGACCGGCAGCGGCGAGTAGTTGTGTGCGCTGTGCTCGTCGGCCCTGCTCAGCTGCTCACGTGTGGCATCCGACACGGAAACGACACCGTCCGACATTGCTGGTCACCCCTGATCTTCCGCGACCCGGAGCCCGCGGAAACCGCGGAGCTCCAAAGTGCTGCACTTGATTCCACCACCGGATTTGAGGAACTCCGAATAGTCGACCGGCACCGGCTCGTACCCGCGGGCGGACAACTGGTCGGCAAGGTGCGAAGCCTGGACGGGTAGCACCACATTGGCGCCGTCGCTGACCAGGTTCAGTCCGAGCCAGTCGGTGTCCGTCTCGGCCGCGATCACCGCGTCGGGATACATCTGCGCGAGCAGAGCGCGACTGTCCGGCGAGAACGCCGCGGGCAGGTAGGCGATGGTCGAGTCGTCGAGCACTCCCAGCGCGGTGTTGAGGTGGTAGTAGCGGGGATTTTCCAGGTTCAACGTGATCACCGGACGGCCGAGGTGCGCCGACGCCTCGGCGTGCGATCGCGGGTCGGACCGGAACCCGGTTCCGGCGAGGATCACGTCGCCGACGACGAGGAAGTCGCCCTCCCCCTCGTTCACGTACCGCGGCAGGGTGGGCCTGATCAATCCCTTGTCCCGGAACCACCGGAACACGTGTTCGGCCTCGGCCCGCCGCTCGGCGGACCGGTAACGGGCACCGAGCGCGACACCGTCGACGACGAGCCCGCTGTCGGTGACGAACACCATGTCCGGGAGCCCCTCGACAGGGTCGATCGTGAGGACCTCGTGTCCGAGTCGCCGGTAGGTGTCCGCAAGCGCGGACCACTGCGACATCGCACGACCCCGGTCCACGGGCTCCTCGGGATGCATCCAGTCGTTGATGGCATAGACGACGTCGAAATACGTGGGCGGGCACATCAGATAACTGCGCGGATAGGCCCGCCGGACCATGCGGGCGGCGTCGCCCCGCACCTCCACTGTCTCCTCGTACGGGTTCTCGGACTCGATACCAGCAGTGGGCGCCATCTCCACTCCCCCTCGATCGGTGTCGGTGAAATCAGTATCCACCCACCAAAAGGCCTGATCAATGCGCTAGCGTTCCATCACATGGATGATTCGTTGCGTCTGGACGGGCTCGATCGGCGGATCGTTGCGCGGCTGGAGCGCAACGCCCGGTCCAGCTTCGCCACTATCGGCGGCGAGGTCGGGCTGTCCGCACCCGCCGTGAAGCGTCGGGTCGATCGACTGGTCGAGTCCGGAGTGATCACCGGATTTCATGCGGCGCTCGATCCGCGTGCTCTCGGCCACGGGGTCGAGGTCTTCGTCGAGTTGTATTGCAGTGGCCGCACCTCGGCCGTCGAGATCGCTCGGATCTTGTCCCGTCACACCGAGGTGCAGGAGGCGTACACGGTCACCGGCGATGCCAACGCCCTCCTCCGCGTCCGCACCACCGACACCGCACACCTCGAACGCACACTGGAGAACCTGCGGTCGGAGCCGGCCGTACTTCAGACCAAGAGCAGTGTCGTCCTCAGCCGGCTCATACCGCCCGCAGACTGATCCACTCGATCCACTGTCGGAGACCACAGTGCCCCAGCAACCGAGGACTGCTGGGGCACTCGACGTGTCACGCGAAGATCAGAGCCACGCCGTGGCGTTCCGGTCTTCCGCAGTCTGCATGTCGATGGCGCCGTCCTGGACGACCTTCGAGATCGCCTGCAGAACCTGGAGCAGGTCCTCGTCGGCGTTGTCCCACTTCGCCTGCACAGCTTGGTAGTTCTCCCGGCTCTCCCACTGCGCCACGAGCGTCTACGTAGGTCTCATACTGTCTGCCACTGGTATGGCGGGCGTGGGAGATGGACGTGTGTCACGGCTACCCGCATCACCGTGCGGCGGTGCGGGTTGGACCGTGTCCCACACCGACGCTTGTGGTGCAGGAACATGCTGTTTCGGAGTCACCCCCAACCGCGGTGTCACGGTGGGCAGGCTGCGGCAGACCCGGCGATGCCGTGGCCTGCTCGGGGTGGGACCTTTCTTGTCGCGGCTCTTGCGCACCGGCGCGTGTTCGGCGACCCGGACCGCCGGTAGTCGTCCGCGCCGTCTGGTGGCCTTGCCTTTACCGAGCAGTACGCGTTTGGCCAGGTTCACCCCGGCCATCTGGTCGCGGTTGCCACCGACCCGGCAGCCCGGG
>NZ_JBHWUE010000192.1:0-8503 GCF_042738615.1 Rhodococcus sp. NPDC059968 | reverse complement strand
CGGCCGAGTACGAAGCCAAGTACTACGCTGAACACTGTGCCGATCAACCGGTCGCACACAAATGACAGTGTGTGCATGAGACCCGGGATGGTTCACGGCGATGAGGCGGTAGGGGACCTGCCTTGGCTGGCTCAGGACGCGGACGAGATCGCCGAGCAGTACCGCCGCGATCGCCTCGATAGCGGCACGCGGGTAGTGAAGGCCTGGGAGCCGGCCGGGACAGCCGGGCAGTGCTGACCGGTGGTGTGGGGCCGTCTACGGCCCGTTGAAGAACTGGCTCAGGCCCAGTGCCCTCGGGCAGGTGATCTCAGGACGATGCACCATGTGTCGAGGCGCCCGCAGATTCGTCCCTCGGAGATACCGGTGTTCTCAGGCGCAGTCCCGGCAGATCAGCTGCTCGCCGGCGAGACGGCTGCGGTGATGGACCAGGCAGCAACTGGTGCAGGTGAATTCGTCCGACTGTTTCGGGATGACGCGGACGGTGAATTCTCCACCGGACAGGTCGGCGCCGGGCAGTTCGAAGGACTCTGCCGTGTCGGTGTCCTCGACGTCCACGACGGGGGACTGGGCTTCATTCCTGCTGGCGGTCAGCTGTTCGAGGGGCGTGTCGGTCGACTCGTCGGATTCGGTGACTCTCGGTGCACGAGGGATCGGTCCGACATTTGACGTGTTGTCGCAAAGGTGAAAGATCTTACTGGGAAACCTCTTTCGATTTGCCCGATAGTATCCGTTACGTCACCATCCGCACGGTGCATCGCCTGGGGTCTTCATGCGTACGGTCCTTTCAGCGCGGGCGCATGTAAATACCTGGGATCCTGGTGACGCCCCTGCCGCGCCGCTTCACTCGCCCGGCGGCAGCTCCCGCGGGCCCTTCCGCGCGGTCAAGGCGTCGCGGCGGGCCGCAGCGGCGACTGTGTGCGTGTCGTCGTGGTCCGATGCCGACTCCAGCGAGTCCGGTAGCCACCCGGGCCCCGATCCAGCGTGCGGGGATTCGGTCACGCGGGTCGCGGTCACCCGAGTGGGTGGTGACTGTCCGGCGCTCGCCTCGGTCGGCCCGCCGGCCGGTGTCGACGTGCCCTCCTGCTCGTCCACGGTCACCGTGCGGCGGCGGGTGTAGCTGACGCTCATCTCCTCGTATTCCTCGACGAGGGTCCGGCGGGTGTGGCCGACCGCCCGGGTGAGGATCGGCGGCACGAACGGGCGGATAATCCCGGTGACTACCTTGGTGATGTCCGGTATCGGATTGCCCAGGGGGAGAGCGGCGGGCAGCACGCTGAGCGGCCCGCTTCGGCGCTGCTCGGCCGGCGCCGAGTCGACCGGCACGGGCAGGTTCTCGGTTTCGGTGTCGTCGGTCTCCGACCCCGCGGGGGTCTCCTCGGTGGCGGACGGCGCGGTGAGCGCCGCCGCGGTCAGCTCCGCGAGCGGGGTGGGCTCGGTGAAACCTCCAGAGGAACGCAGTGCATGTGACGGTGCGGCGAGGTCCTCGCCGTGCGCCGCCACGACCCGTCGCCGCTGCCGTTCCCGTGCGATCGCGGTCTCGGCTTCGGCTGCGAGACGGGTCGCGGCCAATTGGTGCTCCGCCCACAAGGCCTCGGCAGCCGCCCTGACCTGCGCTCGCTTCACTGCGATCGCGGTGTCGGCCTCGCGCTCGGCCCGCTCCCGCTCTGCACGGGCGACGTCGCGGCGATCCTGCTCGGTTTCACCGCGCCACAGCTTCAGCACCAGCGGCAGCAGGCTCAGCACCGCAAAGAAGGCTGTGGTGGCCAGCCGGAGGATCAACGCGCCGGTGTGGCCGACCGTGTAGTCGTGCATCGCCGTCCACCGCGCGCCGAGGCCACGGTTCAGGTCGGACGGCGCCGCGGTCTGTGCGGCGGTGAGACCGGCGGTGGCCTGCGCGATGTCGCCGTCGAGGCCAGGTGCTTCGCGCTCGCGGGTCGCGAGGGCGGAGTCGAGTTCCTGCTGGGCGTCGGCGAGTAGTTGGTTGGCCGTGCGTGTCTCGGGTCCGGCGCCGGGCACACCGGTAATCTTCTCCGGCGGGCAGGCCGGGGACGGGTTGAATTCGCAGCGGGCGACGACGAGCGCCTCGTCGCGCTGGGCGCGGGCGTCGCGCACCGACTCGTCGAGAGCGGCCCGCTGGGCCCGCAGCCGGTCCAGGGTCTGCGCCGACCCCACGACAGCCGGGACCGCGGCGACCTGCGCGGCGGCCCGGTCATCGAGTACCCGGTCGATCGATCCGGCGGCGATGCCGATGAAGGCCAGCTCACCGAGCACCGCCCCGACGAACAACGCAACCGCCGCGCGGCCCACCAACCCGGACCACCCAACCTGCCGCCCGCTGGCAAGGGTGCGTGCCAGGGCGCCCATCAGCAGACCGAAGACCAGGGTGAACGGCGGCAGCGCGAGGACTGGCCACGCCGTCGCGTTTGCGACGGCCATGGTTGCGACCACCCAGCCGAGTAGTCCGTTGGCCAGCACGACCAGCCCGGTGACCTGATATGTGGTGCGTTCGACGGGTTCCGTGATCTCGTGCGAGTGGCCGCCACCCAGCCAGAGGACAGACCTGCCGATGGGGGAACCGGCGGTACGGGGTTTGCTGTGTGTTCGGTGAGTGCTCATCGGGCTCCGAATGTCATTGCGGCGGTGCGTCCAGCCTCGCAGACGCCTCCCGGACCCGCCCCCCGCCGCGCGCTTCCTGTGAGGGTTTTACCCAGGGTTCACACTGCCGTGGTGTCGGGCGAACGGCGCCTTGACGTCAGACGAACCTACCGGCCGCTCGGACCGCGGTATCGCGGTCTTGCGTGAGCCGGGTGCTCGGAGCGGATCAGCGTATTGCCGCGTGCCGGTGACCAACCGCTGGGCCGGGGGAGGAGGAACGCGCCCCGGCATCTGTCAGCCCTCGACGAACACCTTGCCGGTACGGTCGGTCTTGGCCATGGTTGCCGTCGCCAACTCTGAGAAGCTGGGTGTAGTGGCCGTCGTGAGCGATGGACGCAGGATTGGGAGCGTCCATCGCAGCCTCAGCTTGAACGAGGCACCGGACACCGCCTCGAACACCTACTGCGATGTGTGAGGAGCGGCCGCTGTCGTGTCCTTGTCGGATCTCTTGGTGAACATTGGTAACCAGGAATGGGTCGGGCTCATCCGGCCCCTGTGGTCGACGGTGGCGAGGACGATCCGGTCGGGTCGCAGTAGCACTTCGCTGAGGCGATTGCGCCGCATCCAGCGGTCGATTGCGCCGGATGAGTGCGCGAGTGTAGCGGTGTGGATCACCCGCGCGTTGAGTCTTCGGCCGACGTCGGTGAGGGTGGGAGTTCGCCCTCCGGTGTAGATGAGCGCGAATCCGGCGCCGAGCGCATCATCGGAGCGCAGGGCAGTGGCACCTTCGTTGAACATGTCTTGCGGTATCTGGGTGCCGATCGTATTCGGTCGGAACAACGGCAGAGCGGGGCGACGGTGGGTCAGCGCGCTTCCGCGCAGTGGTGGTGTGAGGATTCTGTTGGCGAGTTCGTCCGGTCCCGGTATTCGGGAGGTTCGGCGTAGTACTGCGTGTGCGGCGCGAACGGCGAGTGTGGGGCGGGCGGACATGATCCGGCCTATTGCGGTCGCGGCCCGGATGGCCCGGACGGCATGTCTGCGTCGTTCCGGTTCGTAGGTGTCGAGCAGTCGATCGTCGGCGTGGCCGTGGAGGACGGCGGCCAGTTTCCAGGCGAGGTTCATCGCGTCGCGTTGTCCCGCGCCGAGCCCTTGGCCGATGAAGGGGGGTGTGAGGTGGGCGGCGTCGCCGAGGAGGAAGAGCGGTCCGCTGCGCCAGGCACGTGTTACCTGGGCCCGGTAGGAATAGATGGTGTGCCGCAGAACCCGCACGGTGGCGTCGCCGGCGGGAACCCAGGGCTGGAGCAGGGCACGCACACGGGTCTCGGTGATGCCGCCGCCCGCCTCGGGTGAGTGATCGTCCGGGAGTCGAAATTCCCAGCGGTATCGATCGTCGCCGATTTGCATGAACGTTGCGGATCGTTGTCCGGCGCAGATCTGGTGTACCCCCGGCCACATCCGAAGATCGCGGTCGCAGTGCGCGTCGACGACCAGCCAGCGCTGGTCGAACCCGAGATCTCGTGTGCCGGCGCCGATCGCACTTGCGACGGTGCTGTTCGCGCCGTCGCAGCCGAGCACGTACCGGGCGGTGGTGGTGGATTCGTCTCCGGTGTCGGTGTTGCGGAGCGTCACCGCTGCCGTGCCGTCCGCGAGTACCTGCACTCGGATGGCCTCGTGTCCCGGGATCAAGGTGGCTGTCGGGTGACGTTCGAGGTTCGCCCGCATTACCCGCTCCAGGTCGGGTTGGTCGAACATGTTGGTCTCCGGCCAACCGTGTGTCCCGGCGGGGCGGTCGCGCCGAATCTCGACCAGGGTTCGCAATCGCATATCCACCAGTCGCATCCCGAGCGCGGGCCGGCATATTCGGGTGACGTCGTCGGCGGCGCCCGATGCTTGCAGGATCCGGAATACCTCGTCGTCGAGGTGGACAGCTCGGGGCAGCTGATAGGGGGTGCGGTGGCGTTCGAGAATCACGCAGTCGATGCCGTGACAGGCGAGAAGCGTCGCCATCGTCAGTCCGGTCGGTCCACCACCGACGATGACCACCGGAACGTCTGGGAGCTCTCCGTTCGGCGCGATGGTCGGTCAGCCCATGCTCAGCACGATCGAAAACTGCACCTGGCCGGCGTCCTCGACGACGATGTTGGGGAACAGGGTCGGCTTGTTGATGTGGTAGTCGGTCCACACCGTGTCGATCGCTCCGGCCGTCTCGATGGTTTCACCCGACCGGCGGACCTGGAAATTCGTGGTCACGTCGCGGGCCTGACCGCGCAGGGTCAGTTTGCCGTCGACCGGCACAGTGATGGTGGTGCCGTCGCCCGGCAGGGCGGTCAGGTCGACCGGTTGGGATATCGCGAATGTCGCGGTGGGGTGGGAGGCCGTGTTCATCACCAGCGTGTCGAACATGGTGTCGCGGCGGCCGTCGTCGGTGGCGATCGACGCCACGTCCACCTCGATGTTCCCGGTCGTCAGCATGGAGTCCTGCACGGTGGCGGCTCCGGTGACGCGGTCGGTCTGACCGCGGACGAAGGTCCGCTGGCCACTGAGCGTTTCCCACACCTCGTACCCCGCGCGCGAGCCGGGGGACACCGTCCACGCGCCGTCGAGTACCCCGTCGGCGGCGGCGGGCGCGGGATTGCCCGGAAGGTGTAGGGCGTCGGGTTGGTCGCCGTGCAGGAATTTCGCATACGCCCATGGTCCGACGCCGATGACCAGCGCGATCACGACGATGACACCAGCCACGATCCACCACACACGCTTGCGCATGAGGTGAACGTAGCGGAATGAACCCGATCTGGCGCGGTCTACGACCGCGTACGGGTGTCGACCGCGCGCGAGATCAATCGGGTCGCGTCGAGTTCGCTCAACTCAGCGGCCAGTTCCCGGGCGCGGGTCCGGTACCCGGGGTCACGCAGAACGGTCTCCACAGCACGGCGGATCCTGGCCGGGCTGGGACTGCCCGAGCGCAGCCGCAGGCCGGCACCGGATCGAGCGAGCCGCGCCCCTACCTCGGCCTTGTCCTCGGTACTGCCGGCGGCCACGATCGGAACTCCGTGCGAGAGAGCGAAGTGCACACCGCCCCAACCGCCGTTGGTGACCATGACATCGACATGCGGAAGGAGTAGATCGAAGGGGACGAATTCGGACACGATCACGTTCGGTGACGTGCGACGCACCGCCTCGATCGGCCGGCCTCCGGTGGTGACGACGACGAGGACGTCCGCGTTCGCGAGCGCGTCGATGGTGGGTTCGACGAGGCGGCCGAGGTCATGGTTGTCGAGGGTGCCTTGGGTGACCAGGACGACCGGCCGGTCGGTGTCGAGCCGGCCCCACCAGTGCGGTCTCTGGGCATCGGGTGGTGCGGCCGGCAGTATCGGACCGACGAACGTCAGGTGGTCGCCGATGTCGCTGCGCGGGTACTCGAACCCGGGTGCCGTCAGAACGAACACACCGTCGGCGAACAGCACCCAGTCCAGGAGGAAGCACGCGGGATCGGCGCCGGTGCACTCGCGTGTTGCCCGCGCAGCGAGTTGCTGGGCCCGCCGCAGTACCAGACCACGAGCGCCGGCGTTGAGAGCATGGTTTCGGAGGCGTCCGAGCTTTCCTGTTGCCGGCGCCAGTCCCGGACCGAAGGGGGCGGTGTCGGTGCTGGTTGCCATCAACGGGGACGTGCAGACGCCGAACACTGCCGGACGGTTCTTCGGGTCCACACCGACCAGTGGGAGCATGCCCATGAACAGGTTCTCGGCGAGGACGGTGTCGGCGTTCGCCCGCTCGATGGCCTCGACGACGGCGCGGTACTGATCGGCAACCAGGGCCGCGAACATGCGTTCCGCATCGAACCGGGACCGGAGAAAGGCAGGTCGTCGGGCGCGACCCGGGAACTGTTCGTTGAGCAAGGATTCGTCGTAATCGCAACTCGGCGGAAGCGCGATGAACTTGATCCCGTCGCGTTCGGCGTGATGCTGGAACTTGCGCCCGGTCAGAATCGATACGTCACAACCGTCCTGCACCAGCTGCCGGCCGATCGTGAGCATCGGCTGGACATGTCCGGTCAGCGGCGCGCTGCACAGCAGGATCGACGCCATCTCGTTCCTCCTGCAGACCGCTCGAACGGGGACTTCGCTGATGATCGAGACCGTACCTGAACGGCGCGTGATGGCCCATCGCTTGCAGGGTGGCGGCGGGCGGTCTAGCGTTCCACGTCGTCCGGGTTCAACGATCGCACCCAAGCCGTCGTCATCGGTTTGCCTTTCCAGTTCGGAGCACCCGTCATGGTTACTGCCTTCGCCAACCGGATCAGCACGGTCGTTCCGGAAAATGATGTACACCAGGCATTCGTCGACTTCGCCGACGGCACGTTCACCGAGCGCCGCAAGCAGTTGCTGTTCCGCCGCATGGCCGACCGGTGCCAGATCTCGCACCGATGGGCCGGGATCGCGTCACCGGAGTCGTTCTACGGTGACGACCCGAACTCCATCGACACCGCGACCCGAATGATCGAATTCGAGCGGAATGCACCGGATCTCGCGGTCCGCGCCGTCGAGGGCCTGAACCTCGGGGACCGTGCTGCCGAGATCACGCACCTGATCGTCATCACCTGCACCGGGTTCTACTCCCCGGGGATCGACTTCGAGATCATCAAACGGTGCGGCATCAGTTCCTCTGTGGAACGAACCCAGATCGGATTCATGGGCTGCTTCGCGGGCATCAATGGTCTCAAGCTCGCCCATCACATCGTGCGATCCGAACCCCATGCTCGCGTCTTGGTGGTCAGCTTGGAGCTGTGCTCGCTGCACCTGCAGCGCTCCGAGTCCCTCGAAACGATGTTGTCGTTCCTGGTGTTCGGTGACGGATGCGCCGCGGTCCTGATATCCGCCGACGAGGAGGGCATTGCGCTGGACTCGTTCAAGGCAGTCATGGTTCCGGAGACGTCCGATCTGATCACCTGGCGAATCGGGGACATCGGCTTCGACATGGTGTTGTCCGGGAAGGTTCCAGGGACTCTCTCTCGCGCGCTCGACGGGGAGAATCTGAAGACGATCCTTGCCGGCGGAGACAAGGAATCGATCGACCTCTGGGCTGTTCACCCCGGTGGGCGGTCCATCCTCGATGCCGTGGAAGAGTCCATCGGGCTTGAACCACAGGACCTGGCACCGTCCCGGCATGTTCTCGACAACTATGGCAACATGTCCTCTGCCACCATTCTGTTCGTCCTCGCCGAGATCATGAAACGCGCGGAGAACGGTGGACCCGCCGGCACCGGCTGCGCGATGGCGTTCGGTCCGGGCCTGACCGCAGAGACCATGCTCTTTCACCTCTGACGGGACCATCAGATATTTCGGTGGCCTGGTCATGGGTTTGTGCACGTGAGTGTGCCCGCGGATCGACTCTTGCGGCCACCCACTTTCGCGGCGACGTTGATCTAGTACACTGTCGCGGCTAAGTATTGGGATATAGATGGCGGAGCTTGATGCGGGCGTCGTCGGTGGTGAAGTGCCACTGGACCTGACGTTGATCGGCGTTGGTCTGTCGCTGCCAGGCAGCGAGTTCGGCGCCCAGGGTGCCGAGGTCCTCGATGCGCCGGTCCAGACACTGGCGGGTCAGCACCGAGAGCTCGATCTCGGCGATGTTGAGCCACGAGCCGTGTTTGGGGGTGTGGTGGATCTCGAGTCGCTGCGCGAGCGCGAACGCCTCGGCCGGCTCGAAGGCCTCGTAGAGCGATCCGATGCCGTGAGTGCCTAAGATTGTCCATCACCAGCACCACCGTCTCTGCGTCCGGGTAGTCCACGCACAGTAGCTCTTTGACCTGCCGGGCCCAGTCGACCTTGGTGCGCCGGGGCTGGGCATCGACACGCCGCCAGCCGGCCAGAGGTTCGACCCAGCAGAAGATCGAGCAGGTCCCGTGCCG
>NZ_JBHWUE010000191.1:0-8632 GCF_042738615.1 Rhodococcus sp. NPDC059968 | reverse complement strand
TCCAGTCCTGGCGCCCGAGACTTCTACGACCAGCGACGCGACGCCGGCGACCTGCACCACCAAGCGCTCCGCGCACTCGGCAACCGCCTCGTCGGGATCCTCCACGGCTGCCTCCGCCACCACACCCGCTACGACGAACACATTGCCTGGGACCACCGCCGCACCATCCAGGCTGCTTGACGACTTACGCCCCTGGGATGTCTACAACGCGTCGTCGGCACCCGCCGCTCCGACGCGTGGTCACTGCTCCAGGACGACGCCCGCCCCCGGTGGATGCAACGACTCGGCACCCGCCTGGCAACACCTAAGGTGAAAATTGCTGCGAGGGTCGCCCGCCAGGCCTCCAAGTCGGTGCGCATCACCACAGATCCACGCTCAGTGGTCGACGCCGACGTCGCCGTACTGCTCACCGACTGCGATCACATCTTCCTCGCCGCTGACTCCGCGCTCGCTCGCCCATTGGTCAATTCCATCACTCACCAGTACCTCATTCCCAACACGCAGGTCGGCTCCAAAGTCACTGTCATCGAAGGACAGATTGCCGACATCTTTTCCGTTTCCAGGATGAGCAGTCCAGGCAACGGGTGTCTGCGGTGCAACGGCTTGATCCCTGCGTGGCGGCTCACGGAAGAAGCGACCAGCGAAATCCAGCGCCGCCGGCAGCGTCTCGTCGTCCACGTAACGCTGCCGGCGGCGTTACGTCGACGACGAGAACGTTCACGCACCGAGCGTGATCACTCTCAACGCCGTCGCTGCATCACGCGCGGTCGGCGGTTGGCTCGTGGCCATCGGCTGTGAGTGCCAACCACTGGGTCTCCTGCCATCCACTGACCGACGAGGTAATAGAGAACGAACCCGCCAAGTCAGCGGACTGCCGCCACTGCGGCCATCTCGTTTCGCGATCGGCGATGGTGCGAGCCTGCTCGCACGCGTGTGACATAGCGTCGCTGGCGGAGGTTCGGGAACCGGACCAGCGATTCGCGGCGCATCCAGCGCCAGATGGATCGGCCGGTCGCCCTCCCACCGACCGACCTCACCGAATCAGGGATACGGAAACCGAACACGACACCCTCAAATATTTGACCGGTCGCGCCCAGTTCAACCACCGCGTCAGATCACGCAGGAAAGCCGAGCGGGTCTGCCGAAAGTCTGGCCCTGGGAAACCGCATGGAACACCGTGTTCGAGAGCATGTTCCACCGCACAGACCGATCCGCGGCTAACAACAACATCTACTGCCCAACTCGAGACGAAAACCCCAGTGTAACAACCCGGCCGAGGTCGGGCGATCACACACGCCCAGGACTGTATCTGTGCCGCACAGTCGAACTCACCGTCTGCTCGGAAGCGAATCGGCAAGTTCAGGCTTAACGGTCGCTCAGTCTGTGACGTAGTCGATGCCCGATTTTCCTGCCGATCGCTGGATATCCGCGCGAGTTACTGACAACGTGCCTGGATACCGCCCCGAGCGTCAACCGCGCAACATGTTCCCGCAGAGACCCATTACTGCACAACAAAACGCCCTCTGGCGGACCCGAAGGTGCCTGCACCGAAGACGTCATCTACCTGCACGGTGATCTCGGCCAAGCAGGCCGACGAAGCACTGACCCACGAACTGACGCACCGTGAGCAAGGCACCAGATGTCAGCCACCTGGAGAACCGATAGAAGCGGAACGTCGCAAACTGACCACACGCCGGACGATCGACGAACTCGTCGATGAACCCCTGTCGACACAGGCCATGGCAGCGAACGAAACGGCCGACAAACTATGGAGTAACGCCAACACGCTCGGCGTCCACATCCAGACCCTCACCGAAATCGAGCGGGAAGACCTCAACGAGGAAGTGACTAGGAGGCAACCACGGTGACACAGCACGCAACCAGAAGGATACGCGGAGCGCTGAGCCCCGAGTTCTGCTACCCGATAGGCGTTTCACTCGGTCTCACAATCTGCCTGCTCCTCGGCAACTTTGCCGCACGGTTTGCGCGGGAATACAACACGGATGCACATCGACACGCGGGAGAGGCATACACGGTGAGTGCGGGGCGGGCTGGAATGACGACCGTGATCGACATGGCATCGACCTTCATCAGAGACCTCATCGCATCGTTTCGCGGACAGTACGGAGTGATCGACGAGTCGTTTCCGGGACCTGGCCCAGCAATGCAGTTCAGCGATGCTGAACGCGAGTTCATCGTCGATGAATGGTTGCGGCAGCAGGCATGGTGAAAGTGTAAAAGTGAGAGTGGCACGAACCGCTCAACATGATGGCCGGTCAAGTCCCGTGAGGTGGTGTACGGCGTCGTCGCGTGATTCCTCGCTTGATGGTTATGCGGTCAGAGCCGCCGGTGTCACCTCCTGAGTAGGTTCGGTAGCGGTGGGGCCGCGGGACCGGGCCAGCACATCGAGGCCGACGTAGCGGCGGGCTTCCACTCGCCCAAGTTGCTCGGCGAGGACTGCTCCGACCAGCCGAATCCGGGCGGTGCGGTCGGGGAAGATCCCGACGACATCGGTGCGCCACCGAATCTTCTTGTTCAAGCGTTCCTTTAACACTGCCGATCAACGCCTCACCAACGGCGCCCGAGCCAGCTGCCAGCGGGTTCCGCTCCTGCACTTCATACACAGTCACTTCTGTTGCACTCCGTCTTTCGCTCCACCACAGGCGCATTCAGACAATGCGTCGAATACCAGTGTCGAAGGCCCGGCGAGGTAATGCACTTGGCCGAGCGGCCAGTGACAGCTCCCCGTCCGGTCAGGTGAGCCCGCCCCGAAACCCCCGTAGACATAGACCTCGGCACGATATTGAATATCGAAAGTGGAACGGTGACGATGAAACTGGGACTGGTCGGTCTGGGCCGCATGGGGCTGAACATGCGCGAGCGGTTGCGTGAACGCGGACTCGAGGCGATCGGATTCGACCCGAACGCCGCCGCCAGCGATGTGGACAGCCTCGAATCGCTGGTCGAGTCGCTTCCCAGCCCGCGGGCGGTGTGGGTGATGGTGCCCGCTGGAGCCCCGACCCGTCAGGTGATCGGGCAGCTCTCGCGCCTGCTCGCACCCGGCGACCTCGTCGTCGACGGCGGCAACTCCCGATTCACCGACGACACGATCAACGCGGACATCCTCGCCGAACACAGCATCCGCTACCTCGATTGCGGCGTCTCCGGTGGGATATGGGGACGCAAGAACGGCTACGCGCTGATGGTCGGTGGCGACACCGCCGACATCGACCGGTTGATGCCGGTCTTCGACGCTCTGCGACCGGACGGTGACCGTGAGGACTCCTTCGTCCATGCCGGCGCGGTCGGTGCCGGCCACTACGCGAAGATGGTGCACAACGGCATCGAGTACGGGTTGATGCAGGCCTACGCCGAGGGGTACGAGCTGCTCGCCGCCGAGGACTCGATCGTGGACGTTCCCGCGGTCCTGCGTGCCTGGTCCAAGGGCACCGTCGTGCGGTCCTGGTTGCTCGACCTTCTGGTGCAGGCCCTGTCCGAGGACCCCGACCTCGCCGCGATCTCCGGCTACACCGAGGATTCCGGTGAAGGCCGCTGGACCGTCGAAGAAGCCATCGCCCACGCCGTCCCGGCGCCGGTGATCTCCGCCGCACTGTTCGCGCGGTTCGCGTCCCGACAGCACGACTCACCGGCGATGAAAGCCGTCTCGGCGCTGCGCAACCAATTCGGCGGGCACGCCGTCCGACGCACCGAACCCGCTGGGACCGCCTGAACCGCGACAACCTCGCCCAACATGACACCGCCCGCCCCCCGTGTGGGAGTAGCTACACGCCCATCACGCCGGGTGGCTGACCTGCACATGCCGGAGCTGTTCGACACCTGATCCGATCGTGGCCGCGCCCTGACCGTCACTGTCTGTGCCTCTACATCAATTCAGCCTGCACCGGATAGACCGGAATACCCTCGGGTTGCTGACCGGCCTTGCCCGCGCGTCGGGCCTGGAAGAACGCCGCGACCGCAATGTTGCGCGGGGACCACGTCGTCAACACCACCGAGGACCGGGCGGTCCTGCATACCGCGCTGCGCCTGCCCTGATCGTCGGAACTGCAGGTGCGCGGACGCGATGTGGTCGCAGATGTGCACCGGGTGCTCGACCGGATGGGTGAGTTCACCGACCGCGTATGCAGCGGCCACTGGCGCGGGGCCACCGGCAAACGCATCACCACGGTCGTGAACATCGGCATCGGCGACTCCGATCTGGGGCCGCGCTCGACGGAATCCACGGATCCGCTCGGCCAGCTCCTGGTCGGCGCGAGCCCGCGCGGCGTGAGCCGGCGGACGTCGGCATAGGCCGACGATCAGTACCCCGGCGCACCGTTCTCCTGGGTCACCGCGGACACGGCCTGTTGTCAGTTGAAGTACCCGCGGGTCCGGTTCGAGGAACGCGATACTTTCATACGTGCTAGCCACACGCCGGAACGGCAACGACTTCACCCCGGACCAGCGCACCCGGCACGCCGACGAGATGATCGCCGCGATCCCGCCGAAGCAGTGGCGCCGCATCCCCGACGGCGGCAGCGCCCACGACCCGCGTGAGTACTCCTGGGTGCGGGATCCCGATACTGATCGCCCGACCATGGGCACTGGCTGCTCGCCCGCCGATCCCTGTCTGACCCCACCGAGATCGGTATTACATCCGAACCCCGGAGCACCACCCTCACCGAACTCGCCCAGCTTGCGGTGACGAGTCGAGGAGTGCTTCCAACAGGCCAAGAACAACGCCGGACTCGACCGGTACCAGGTGCGCACTTACCGCGCCTGGTACGCCCACAAGGGAAGATCTGGACATAATCTGCTACAGATTTCTCCGGATCCGGCGACTACTCGTGCATTCGATCCTGCGACGCGCCCATCCGACGAGTACGTCTGGTCCTGATCGCGCTGGCGGAGACGCTGACAACAGCAGGCCGCACCTGCCATTACTGAAGCCGCAGATACATCACATCATCGCCGATGCAGTATCAAGACTGAACAGTTTGTGTCAGTTCGCCGTGCCAGATCCTAGACAGGTTGTGGGTCACCTGTGAACGCGAAATTTGTGATTCTGTTCACCTGCACGCAATCGCGCACGCAGCCGAACCAGCGCGAGGGTGCGGCGTAGTCGTGGTCACCCCGCTCGCAGAACAGACGCGACAAAAAGTCAGGTGCTCGCCCGTCAGCTCGACGTCGGTGATCGATGCGTTGCGGACCGCGACCTCAGAGAGGAAGAAAGCGACAAGACTGGTCTCATACGTTCACGCGTGTGAACCCGCCACCATGGCGATATACAGACGCCCGGGTTGAACATGCTGACCCGGAAAATGTCCAGCCCTGCACCCTGAGCAGCCAATACGCCCGTTCGGGCCCGCCATCCTGACACATGCACTCAGAAAACTCTACGCATGCAGCGATCGTATTGTTACTCGATGCAGGCGCACACATTAGCAACGAAAAAGCAGTCACGTTGGCCGGTTTCGGCCCCCAGCGTAGACTTCGCTTGAGGAGATCTGATGAACGGCAGCAATGACGCCGCGCAGCGAAAAGCGCTGTTGGCCGGCGCGGTCGGAAATTTCGTGGAGTGGTACGACGCCAGTCTGTATGGACTGTTCGCAACCACGATTGCCGCGGTGTTTTTCCCGCAATCCGACGGGACAGCCGCCCTGTTATCCACCTTCGCAATCTTCGGGCTCTCCTTTGCCGCCCGCCCGTTGGGTGCCATCGTATTCGGGCACCTCGGTGATCGCGTCGGTCGACGATTCACGCTCCTAGTGTCGGTGATGTTAATGAGTGTCAGCACCGTAGCGTTGGGTCTTCTGCCCGGCTACGCCCAAATTGGCATCGTGGCACCGGTACTGCTTTTGCTGTGCCGCCTAACGCAGGGCTTTTCATCCGGCGGCGAATACACCGGGTCGGCCATCTTCGTTCTCGAGAACGCACCCTACGGACGGCGAGGTCGATACGCATCGCTCATGTCGACGGCCGTCTGGCTCCCGGGGGTGTTCAGCATCTTGGTAGCCGTGACCATCACCTCGCTGACAACCCCAGAGCAACTGATCTCGTGGGGATGGCGGGTGCCTTTCCTGGCAGCAGCGCCCCTTGCGTTGGTCGGCCTCTACCTGCGCCTGAGCGTGGACGAGTCACCGGAATTCACTGCGCTACGTGCCGCTGACCGCATCGAATCCGCACCAGTCGCGCAGGCACTCAAGCACGCGAAAAAGTCGATGCTGATCTGCCTTGGGTGGACGATGACCTACGCGGTCGGGTCCTACATCTTGACTGCGTTTCTCGTGTCGTACATGAACGCGACCCTGAAGTTCAGCAGAACCGAATCGCTGGTTGTTCAACTGGTTTGGACATCTATTGTCGTAATGGCTTGCATCTTGACCGGCTATGCCATCGACAGACTGGGAAGAAAGCGCACTGCGGTCAGTTCCGCACTCGGCCTGGGGATTTGCATCATCCCCACATTCGCGTTCCTCCAGCACACTAGCCTGCCGGGCGCTTTGCTGGTCGTCGGGGTGTGCGGACTCTTTTTCGGTGGGGTGTGTTCGACGACAGTCTTGGCTGTCGTCGAACTGTTCCCGGCGCGTCTTCGGTCGTCAGCGAGTGCTATGGCCTTCAATAGTTGTGTCGCCGCGTTCGGCGGGACCGCGCCCTTCGTGGCGACCTGGCTCGTTGGACAAGGCTACTCCCTTGGTCCCGGCTACTACCTAGCTGGAGTGTGCGCACTGTCGGCAGTAGTAGCCGCCCTCGGGATCGGCAATCGTAACAACGCCATTAATCCACAAGACCGCCTGCCGGCACATCGCGAAAGTTCACCTGAGGCTGTGTAAGCACAGGCGGCGATCCGCGCCCACGAATCCGGGCATCTACTGAATGCCGGTTGTGTTCGGGACTGCCCCCACCCTGGTTGACACACGGGGTTTGCAGTTTCAGGCCGCGTGTGCGGTCTGATGGAGCGTCTCATATTCGACGGGTGTCAGTCGACCGAGCCCGCGTTGCCGGCGCCGCCGGTGGTAGGTCGTCTCGATCCACCCGACGATCGCCAACCGTAGTTCCTCACGGCTGCTCCAGTGGCGCCGGTCGAGGACGTTGCGTTGCAGCAACGCGAAGAACGATTCCATCGCGGCATTGTCACCACATGCCCCCACCTTCCCCATTGATCCTTGTAAACCATTGCGGTCCAGCAATTCTACGAAGATTCCGGAACGGAACTGACCAGGCTCAACCGGTGGAAGCAACACCTCGATCATGGAGGTGTGGGAATGGGACGACCACCCGGGTGGGCGGCAGCGTTGACGGGGCGTGCGGTGATGCGGTCACCGGGACGGCCTCCGGTGCGCCGCGATCTCGAGCGGGCCTTCTGGGCGCGGATCGCCGAGGGCCTCACGAGCGACGACGCAGCGATCGCGTGCGGCGTGTCGGGGCCGGTAGGGACACGGTGGTTCCGCCAGGCTGGTGGGATGCCACCGATCGAGTTGACCCCGGTCCCGGGGAGGTACCTGTCGTTCGCCGAGCGCGAGGATATCGCGCTGCTGCGGGCCAAGGGTATGAGTATGCGCGACGTCGCCGTTCACATCGGACGGTCCCCGTCGACGATCTCGCGAGAGTTGCGGCGGAACGCCGCCACCCGTAATGGGAAGCTCGAATATCGGGCGTCGATCGCACAGTGGAAGGCCGACCTCGCCGCGAGGCGCCCGAAGCCGGCGAAGCTCGCCGAACACGATCGGTTGCGAGACTATGTGCAGGACAAACTGTCCGGCGTGATTCGTGCCGACGATGGAACCGTGGTGGCAGGCCCCGATGCGGCCTGGATCGGCCGCAACAAGCCTCGGCGCGGTGATCGTCGGTGGGCGACGGCGTGGAGTCCGGAGCAGATTTCCAATCGCCTACCGATCGACTATCCAGACGACCCGTCGATGCGCATTTCACATGAGGCGATATACCAATCGCTCTACATCGAGGGACGTGGCGGCTTGGAGCGGGAGCTCGTCGCGTGCTTGCGCACCGGTCGGGCGCTGCGTAAGCCTCGTGCGCGAGCACGTAAACAGCGCACCGGATTCATCACCGATGATGTGACCATCGGAGCCCGGCCGGAGGAGGTCGACGGGACGGCCTCCGGTGCGCCGCGAGTCCCGGGGACCGCCTGAAGTTCACGGAAGTTGTATCGGGACAGATCAGTTCCCTTCGGAAAGTATTGCCGCAGAAGCCCATTAGTATTCTCGTTCGTTCCGCGCTGCCATGGACTGTACGGATCACAGAAGTAGACGCGGATACCCGTAGATGCCGTCCAGCGATCGCGTGCGGCGTGTCGGGGCCGGTAGGGACACGGTGGTTCCGCCAGGCTGGTGGGATGCCACCGTGGAGAACCCCAGCGGAAGTGTTTGCCGAACAGGTACACTCGTCCTCACAGCACGGTGTTGCGACGACCGGTTGAATCCGCCCTGGCTCCCCGCATCGCTGTGATGCACCAAACCCGTTGATATGAAACGGATATCGGTCCGTCTGCGGGTGAACAACGCCTGCTCGAGCACTCCGGCGACCAACACGGTGGTCTTCGATGTCATCACCTGCCACCCGAGGATCCGGCGGGAGAACACGTCGACACAGAACGCCGTGTACACGAATCCGGTGA
>NZ_JBHWUE010000190.1:0-8792 GCF_042738615.1 Rhodococcus sp. NPDC059968 | reverse complement strand
GAGTTCGACGAAAACGATTCCGACCGGGCGCTCTGCTACTCGTATATGTACGCGCAGCACTACCGCGAGGGCGCCGAGGGCGGGTTCTTCCTGCTGCGCGGCTCGTACACCAACCACATGCTCCGCACATCGGATGGTTGGCGTATCGAGAGTCTGACCCAGCACGTCAGCTGGGCCGACGGCGAATAGATGCCGTCATGGAAGCCACGGGCCGCTTCCAGTCGTCGAGCTCGTCGACGACATCGGCGGAACCGTGTGCACAGCGCACAGCATGTCATCGCCGAGTCCGATCGTGTGGCCGAGTCCTCGCCGCCGAGCTTCGGGTACCGCGATTCTCGTGGTGGCAGCGGATGGGACACCCCAGCTACCCCGAACCTTCCAGGCTCCTGCGCACCATCGCCGAACACAAACGAGACGATCACCTGCGAGCGCGCCGGGTTCGTCGATCATCGACGTGGTCGAGGGCAAGGGTCGCGGTGGTGGGTTTCAACCCGATGTGCCGCCACTCGGCGGTGAGGGTGAGCGACCGCACGGGCGCATCATCGGTGTCCGTGCCGATCCAGTACTGGGGTTCGGTGCGGTAGGTGCATATGGCGGCCGCTGAGGCCTCGATGTCGGGGCGCATGCGGTAGGGGTCGGCGACGGCCAGATCGTGATCGGTGGTGCCGAACCAGATGTCGAGATAGGACCAGCGAGCCGAGGTGTCCCGGGGGTCTGTCAAGAACCTGGTTTGGTGCTGGGCCCGGCGGGCGGAGCCGGCGGTGGTAGTCAGCGTCAGGTGGACGGCGAGGCCGGTCTCGTAGGCGACGACCCGTGCCAGCTCGAGGGTCAGTGAGGTGTCGGCGACCAGGAGTCGTCGACCGTGTACTTCGGTGCCTCCGCAGACCGGTGCCGGGTTCTCCGGCCACCTCCGCATCCGCATGATGGTTGTGATCGTGCCGGATCGGCGCTAGATCGGCAATACCTCCGCCGCAAACAAACCCGAGGTCGATCGCTTGTCGGTGCTCACTTTCTCCGCAACGGATCGGCTCGGTCGTACACCTCGGCCGTGGTGGTCGCCGGTGGGTAGGGACCCGATCGTGCGCTCGTCGGAGGGCATCACGTTTTCCCGGAGATTCGGTTCTTGGCCATCGGGGCCGCCGAGTTTGTTGAGTCCGCACCCCAATGCTGTGATCTGTGCGGGGAGTCCGATGATCGAGTGGCTCGGTGTGATGCCACCGCATCCTTGGCTACGAAACCCGTTTCGTTGGGCTGGTCGTGGTGGACCTGGAGGTCGGTGCCGACCTCCGTATCGTCGCCGCCGTCGCGCACTTCCAACCCGGCACTGTGGCCGCGCGCCTTGAACTGACGGTCAGCGGGGGGTGCGGTGGTGGGTAAGGCCCGAGTATTTGGTCGACCTGCGGCCGTGGGGCCTTCGGCGACGATACGCGCCTCGAGCGGGCGCCGGAAGCACTGGTTCCGGGGAGTCGCCACCGGTACTGCAGCTCACCCGAACTGCGGCCACGATCGCCCGGGTACTCCCCGGCAGGCCGGGTACACGAACCGTAGGCGGCGAAACATCCTCCCGCACGTCCCGTTTCGTGGAGGTGAGTGCGGTGATCAATCTGTACTATCCGCTGGTCATCGTTCTGTACGTTATTTCGGCCCTGTGGCAGGGCAATCTGGGCCACTTCTGAGAGCGGGCCATCACCTGCCGATGCGCGGCGAGAGCGCCGGGCCGGCTATCGTCGCAATTCACCGATTCCGCCGCGTACGAGGTTTCGCAACCGGGCGTGCGAACACGTCAGACGCTCGGCAATTCGATCCGGTCCGCCGAAAGCGTTCTGCGGGCGGGGAGTTCGTCGCACAGGGGTATTCCCCGGGAATGCGCACTTCTACCGCGAGACCAAACCAGGTGGTCGGCCGCTGTCATGGCAATCAGCGGTGCAGAAGGCGGGACCGACGGAACGGGTGCGGGAATTGCGGCCACCGCTGGTGGGTGGTGCCGGTGTGCGGTTGCCGTAACCGACTGAGCCCGGGTGGGCACGCTGTCCGCTTCATCCCGTGGTCGTGTTCGCGCAGGTCCCGGCCGCAACTGGCCGCTTCGCTGAATTCATCATCCGCGAAGATGGTGGGCAGGTCCCGGAGCGTCGATGACGCGAAACGGTGGTGCGGAAAACGGGCGTCGGTCGTCGCCGCGGTGTGCCTCGAGGCCCCTGGACAGGAGTATCGGAGACGACGATTGGTGCCGTAGGCCAAGATCTGGGCAGGTGCGGGTGGCATGTAGGTCTGGATTCCCGTTGGCGGGAGGTGCTGTTGGTTGGTAGCGGTGGCGACTGGAGCTGGTTGGGGCGCAATTGTGGAGGCATGAAGACCACGACATTGGGACGAAGCGGGCTGCACGTCTCGCGTATTGCGTTCGGCACCTGGCAGCTCGGCGGAGATTGGGGCCGGTTCGACGAGGACGCGGCGATCGCGGCGATCCACCGTGCCCGCGAGCTGGGGGTCAACTTCTTCGACACCGCGCAGGCCTACGGTTTCGGGGAGTCCGAGCGGATCCTCGGCAAGGTCCTTCGCCACGAACTGAGCACCGAGCGTGACGAGCTCGTGATCGCCACGAAGGGCGGCCTGCGCAGGACCGACTCGGGGCTGGTCCGTGACGCGAGCCCCGGTTGGTTGCGCCGAGGGGTGGATGCCAGCCTGACGGCGCTGGGGATCGACCACATCGACCTCTACCAGGTGCACTGGCCCGACCCGGCGGTGCCGGCCGCCGAGACGGCGGGTGCGCTGGCCGACCTCGTCGCCGACGGCAAGATCGGGCACGTCGGGGTGTCCAACTACACCGCCGCGCAGATGGAGGAGTTCGCGGCGACGCTGCCGGTGGAGACGGTGCAGCCGCCGTATCACCTGTTCCGCCGGGAGATCGAGGACGACCTGCTGCCCGCCTGCCGGGCACACGACATCGGTGTGCTGGTGTACGGGCCGTTGGCGCACGGCCTGTTGACCGGAACCCTCACCGCGCACACGGTGTTCGGCGCTGATGACTGGCGCGGCACGAGCAGCGTTTTCACCGGCGATACCTACCGGCGCAATCTGGCGACGGTATCCGCGCTGGAGAGGTTCGCCGCCGCACGACACATGACCGTCAGCCAGTTGGCGATTGCCTGGACGCTGGCGAACCCGGCCGTGCACGTCGCCATCGTCGGTGCCCGGCAGGCGGCCCATGTCCAGGACAGCCTCGGGGCCACCGAGGTGTGGCTCAGTGCGGGAGACCTCGCCGACATCGACGAGATCATGGCGGCGGCCACGCCGACCCCCGACCGACCCGGAGGACATCGACCCATTCGGTCCCAACCACATCCGCCCCGAACCGTGATCCCACGGGCCCAGCGGGGGCCGTCGGAGAGCGCTGTGATGGCTCCTGCCGGGCGGGGCAAGGTCGGGAACCTGCCCCTCGAGTTGACCGTTTTCGTGGGTCGCCGACGTGAGCTGACCGAGACGAAGCGGCTGCTGTCGGTCGCCCGCCTGGTGACACTGACGGGCGTCGGTGGGGTCGGCAAGACACGATTGGCACTGCGCGTGGCCGCGAACGTGCGCCGCGCCTTCGACGGCGGTGTGTGGCTGGTCGAGCTGGGGGAGCTACACGACGCGGAACTGTTGGCTGACACCGTCGTCGCGGCGTTCGGGCTGCGCGAGCAGTCATCCAACCCGTCACTGGAGCTGCTGGCCGAGCACATTGCCGATCGGCGGATGTTACTCGTGCTGGACAACTGCGAACACCTGGTGGGGGCGGCTGCGATGCTGGCCGAGAGGTTACTCCGACAATGCCCCGAGCTACGCATCCTGGCAACAAGTCGCGAACCCCTGGGCATCGGAGGAGAAGCCGTGATGCGGGTGCCGCCCCTGACGCTCCCCACTTCGGACCGACCGGCGTCGTTGCACGACTGGGCCGGGTCCGACGCCATCACACTGTTCGCGGCGCGGGCAGAGGCCGCGGCACCCGGATTCGCGCTGTCGGAGGCCAGCCGGGTCACGATCACCCGGATCTGCCAGCACCTGGACGGGTTGCCACTGGCCATCGAGTTGGCAGCGGCCCTCGTGCGGGTGCTGTCCCCCCAACAAATTCTGGATCGGCTCGCCGATAGATTTCGGGTCCTCACCCACGGCTGCCGGGGTGCGCCCTCGCGCCATCAGACGCTGCAGCTGTCCATCGACTGGAGCTACGACCTGTGTGAGCCGGAGGAACAGCGGCTGTGGGCACGGTTGTCGGTGTTCGCCGGTGGCTTCGAACTCGACGCCGCGGAAAGTCTCTGCGCGGGGTTCCTGGCGCGGGAGGAGGTGTTGGACATGGTCGCTCGCCTGGTTGAGAAGTCGATCCTGATCAGGGAAGACGCCGGGGCGGCGGCGCGGTACCGGCTGCTCGAGAGCCTACGCGAGTACGGATGGCAGAAGCTGCAGGAAACCGGCGAGGACGCAGCATTGCGCCGGCGGCACCGCGATTGGTACCAGCAGTTGGTGCTGGGGGCCGAGGCGGAGTGGATCGGCCCCAGCAGCTCGACTGGATTGCCCGGTTGAAGCGAGAGCAGCCGAATATGCGCGAGGCTCTGCAGTTCTGCGTGACCGAGCCGGGCGAAGACGAGGCTGAGGCCGGTCTGCGGATCGCCGCCGCCCTGTACACGTTGTGGCTCACTCACGGCCTGCTCGGTGAGGGGAGGTATTGGCTCGACCGAGTGCTGGCCCGCCACAGCGGTGCACCGACCACGGACCGGGTCAAAGCCTTGTCCGCCGACGCCACGCTGGCCGGATTTCAGGGCGACCTCCAGAAGGGGGCGGCGCTGGTCGAGGAAGCGCGCACTCTTGCCGAGCGGCTGGGAGACCGCGAGGCGCATGCGATCGTCACGCAGGCCGACGGGCTGCAGGCGCTCGTCGGCGGAGATTTGTCGCGCGCCGTCGACTGCTTCGAAGGCGCTCTTGCGGAGTTCCGCGCCGAGGGTAACCTCGGGCGGTTGATCGGGGATCTGGTCGGGTTGGAGCTGGCGAGCGGACTGCTCGGCGACATACCCCGGGCGCTCGAGTGCAAGCGGGAGGTGCTCGCGATCACGGCACTTCACGGCGAAACAGTGCAGCGGGCGTACTCGCTAGGGGCGCTCGGTCTTGCGGTATGGCAGACCGACCATAGGCGGGCCTCGAGGCTACTCGAGCAAAGCCTGCGGCTCACACGGGTGGTGGACGACCCACTCCACGCGGCCTGGTGTCTGGAGGCGCTGGCGTGGATCGCCGCGGCCGAGCACCTCGACCGGCGGGCCGCCGTGCTGCTGGGCGCCGCGGCGGCGCTGTCACAGACGGTGGGCAGCTCCCCAGTCGCCGTCCCAAACCTGCTCGCCTACCATGAGGAATGCGCGCGGCAGGCCCGTCGCGCGCCCGGTGTGCGAGTGTTCAATGCGCAGGTGCGGCACGGCGAAGCCATGACTTTCGAGAACGCGGTTGCGTACGCGCTCGACGAGGAACATGGGACGGCGCCGCGCCCGGGTGTTGATACCGACGCCGGGTTGACCACACGCGAGTGGCAGGTTGCCGGATTGGTGGCCGAGGGCCTGACGAACAAGGCGATTGCCACGAAGCTGGTGCTCTCGCAGAGCACCGCGCGGGGGCACGTGGAGCACATCCGCGTCAAACTGGGCTTCACTTCGCGTGCACAGATCGCAGCCTGGGTCACCGAGCAAACCCAGGACGAGCGGCGCTGATCAGGCGCGGGACGCTTCGGCACCGGGCAGGGCTGCGTCTCTGGCGAAGCGGCTCCGCCGCCCGTAGATTCGCTGACCAATCGGGGGCCCGGAGAGCCGTACGCAATGCACCTGCGAATGTGCTGGGGTCGTGAATCAGCCAGCCATGACCGGTCCCTCGCCGTGAGGGAACGTGGATTGCGAAGCGCCGTCCTGAGCGACACGAAGCCCGCAAGGAGGATCATTCGGTCCCGGCGACCGCATACGAGGGACACCGGCAGTCCCCGGTCCGCGAGGATTACCGAGTTCGTGACGCAGGTCTGCACCTCTGGCGAGGTCAACGGATCGCCAGATGGCACCGGATCGCGCAACAAAGTTGGGTAGGAAGCCGTTGACGAGCGTTGCCGTCGCGTGGTCTATGGACCCGATCGACACGTCCTCTTCCAATGCCTCAGTACCCCAACCTCATAGCGTCCTCTGAGCTTCTAGAGCCTGCCGGGCGGGATGGTCGCGTACAGTGCACGCCCCGAGCGCACAGCGGTGTCGAGGGCTCCCATCGTCTTTCCGAGGGAAGTGTCCGGGTCGAACCGGTGTGAACAGAAGGCATCGACATTACTGCAACGGCACGTGATTGGCAGGAGGTCGATACTCGTTGTGTGAACGCTGATGTGGTTGCCGCGGAGCTGGAAGCCGTGCACGAGCGCATGTCCGGTCGGTTCGCGCGTTCGGAACCGCGTACCCGGGTGCGTGAGTACGTCGCGGGTTTGGTTGCTGGTCCAGAGCACAAGAACGGGCGGACGCTGGGGAGAGCTGAGCCCGGATGGAATTACCAGCAAACTCACAGGCAACTATAACGACCGGACCAGGGTTGGGGCGTCTACTGGGAACTGCGCCGCTCCCCGGCAGCGCACCCGAAAATGTGGAAATCACCGAAGTAACCAGGATTCGTGATCTACTCCTCTGCAGTTGGTTTCGCCCTTCGAAGACTGCTTAGCCTTGCTGAGGACATCGACCCCCAACGTGGTCTCTTCGGCGCCGCGGAAGGTACGGCCATGCAAGTACAAACCAAAAAGGGCTCGCAGCGTCAACTCGCGAAGAATGCCATCACTGCAGCACTCGCTCGGCTCTGTCCGCCGACTCGACCCATACCGCATCATCCGCCGCAACCAGACCCCGATGGCGCCGCACGGAAATCTCCCGAACCAGCCGACACACCATGCTTCCCGCGGGGAGAGACTGCTCTCAATACTCGTCGCAGGTGGCGCGGAGCGTTTCCGTCACATCGCACAGCGGCCCGGCAGAGGGCCGATGACTCGTACGACGACCTACGAGAACGGCTTCCGGCAGAGCTGCGCGATCAACCCGACGATCAGATCCCGCGGCTCTGGGTGGCGTGGTCCGAAGCCCGATCGGGGTACGACGCCGGTCACCTCGTCCATACCTTCCAGCTCGACACGGCGCTAGCTCATCGACTCGTCAACCTCGCACACGAGCGGTCCTGACTTGGACACAACATCGCTGCGATCTTCTCTCCACCAGTGTCTCGTTCGCCGATCCGAACTGGTCCTGCCGGAAATGCCGGGTCGATGTACTGACGAGCTGGGTTCAGAGGATTCGGCGGTTCAGTACGAGGCCGATGCCAGCCGCGACTGAGACGAAGAGGAGCCGCCGACCAGCCACATCCGGCTGGCGTCGCCGCGGGTGGTCTCGTAGCCGATCTGCTCCTGCAGGGTGTCGTAGACCGAGCTGAGCTGGAACGCCCGTGGCGATCGCGACTCGGCGATGCGCACGGGCAGTTTCAATCATCGGATTACGCTGCTGTTTGCCGCTGATCCTGCAATGTGCAATCGCGTCGTCAGAACGCGGCTTCGAGCTCCGCAAATTCGTCATCTGTGAGCGAGAGCGCCGCAGCATCGATGTTGTCGTTCAGATGTGCCACCGACGAGGTTCCAGGGATGGGGAGCACGACCGGCGAGCGCCGCAGCAACCAGGCCAAGGCCAGCTGGGACGGTGATGCATGGTACTTCCTCGCAAGCGTGTCCAGCGGGCCACCTTCTGTGGCAAGCCTTCCGGTGGCCAGGGGGAACCACGGAATGAACGCGATCGAGTTCTGCTCCGCGTAGTTGAGCAGCTCTTCGGCATCGCGGTGCGCGAGGTTGTACAGGTTTTGAACGGAATCGATTGTCGCGAACTCGCCGGCCGCTTTCACGTCCTCGACGCCGACCTCGCTGAGGCCGATGTGCTTGATCTTGCCTTCTTGCTGCAGCAGCGCCAGTTCGCCGACCTGATCGGCCAGCGGCACCTGGGCGTCGATGCGGTGTAACTGAAACAGCGGAATCTGTTCGAGGCCCAGATTTCGCAGACTCAACTCGGCCTGCTGGCGCAGGTATTCGGGGCGCCCCACCGGGCGCCAGTCACCGGGACCGGATCGCGTAAGGCCTGCTTTGGTGGCAATCACGACGTCGTCCGCGTACGGATGGAGCGCCTTCTTCAGCAGTTGTTCGGCAACCACCGGCCCGTAGGAATCGGCAGTGTCGAAGAACGTCACCCCACGCTCTACCGCGCGCTGCAGAACGCGAACCGCCTCGTCGGGGTCCTTCGGATCACCCCAGACGCCCTCGCCGGTGAGCTGCATTGTGCCGTATCCGAGCCGGACGACGGGTGTGGTGCCGCCGATCGAGAACGTTCCCGATAGGGCGGCGGAAACTGTGGTCACTGGCATATCGACTCCCTCGTAAATGAACTCGTCGTACAACTCCCATCACAGCCGGCATTATTCCGCAACGGAATCCCACCGGGGCAGCCCGGAGAGTCACGAGGAGCACTCGTTGTGAAACCTGTTGATTCGGCGTGCACCTGGGTCCCCCAGCAGTAAATACCGGGGTTTGACGCGATGAACCGCTTCTTGCTTCCTGACGTCCCCCAGCGTCGCGATCGACAGGCCGTATGTCGTCGTGGCTAGCCTCAATCTGCGTATGCCTGCTAGCCGGCACCCGTGAACTGTCCTGGGTCGGGTGGAGACTCCTGATTGAACCAGGAGAATGAAATCATGCCAGCACCGAGGAAGTACGACACCGAGACCCGTGAGCG
>NZ_JBHWUE010000189.1:0-9404 GCF_042738615.1 Rhodococcus sp. NPDC059968 | reverse complement strand
CCTTTCGAGCAATTCGTCCGGCGGATGGCGTGCGCCGACACGCTGATTCACACCTGGGATTTCGCGCGCGCCACCGGGCAGGACGAACACCTCGACCCCGAGGCCGTCGAGCTGGCCCGAACCTTGCTGGTCGCAGAAGACGACCAGATCCGGCTCCCCCACGCCTTCGGGGCCAAGGTGGCGCCCACAGACAACGCCGACGCCCAGACCCAGCTGCTGAACTTCCTGGGCCGCACCACCTAACAGAACGAACTGCGTGGCGCACAAAGTCCGCCGCACGGCTCTATCGACGATGTGCCGATCGACTGGGCTGATCGCGCGACGACGCCATTCTTCATCGTCGCGGTCGCGTTCGGCGGTCTGGTCGCGATCGCCGTGTGGCTCGATCTGCTCTTCAGGGTGACGTTGCTGCCCTGAACTGAGGAACCGCATCGAAGACGCTGGGTGCGGAGATCTTCTCCGCGATCCCGCCTTTTCCCGGGATCGACCGCGACCGGAGATGCAACGCGCCGTCGCCGGCCCGTCATGCCTCCCGCACCGGATTCAGATGCGTTCGCTCGGCGCCCAGAACCTCACTGCCCACCGAATGTAGGGTCGGGAGCCGGTTCGGTGGCAGATCCTGACCGAAAGTCGCGAAGCCACTATGAGCAGAGCGGATTCCCGCTCAGCTGTTCTTCTTCGCGACCGTGGCCATGGTGCCCCGTTTCCAGCTCCCGCACTCAAACACTCGCTCAGTGTGCGGCTCGGGCAGGGACGACGAATAGAACAGTATGCTCGCACAGCACGGTTCCAGGTCGCGAGCCGACCACCTCGGCTCCCCGACTCCGCTGAGTCGATTCGATCGGGTCCCTATTCAGCACAATGGCAACATTATTCGGTCTGTTTGGGGTGCCCTGTGCCCGCATACTTCAGCCACAACGTGCGGTGCTCGATGTCCAGCACATACCAGACCCGGCCACCGGCGGTGACCTCGTACTGCCACTGCTCCATCTCCACCCCGTTGTGCACCCCGGTCGCGAGCTTGCCCTTCAACCGGTGATGGCGCGTCGTCGACTCCCCGACGACCGTGCGGCGTCGCAGCTCCTCGTACGCCACCAGTGTGTTCGCCGGCGCCTGCCGGCACAGCTCGTCCCACCCCTTCGCCGCGTCACTGGTCGCGAACCGCAGCTCCCACAACTCGCCCGATGCCGGCGGCGCGACCCGCTCACCCCGCTTCGGGCTCACAGCTCCGGCACGGCCCCGAAGTCACCCTCGGACGGCGCCGACAGGATCCGGGCGAGCTCCGGATCGGCATACACCTCCGCCGTGTGCCGCCACGTCTCGATCGTCCGGGCCGGCGGTGCCGGATTATCCAGCGACGAACCCGCCCGTAGCGACGCGATCAGCTCGTCGACGAAGTCGGCGAGCTCCTCAGCCGACAGGTAGCTCACCCACGGGAACGCCGCCGCCACCACCTTGCGGACCAGAGCACCGTCATCCGAGTGCAGCAGGGCGTCGACCATCGCCGTCGCCGCCGCGAGGACCTCCCGCTCCTGATCCGCCCGCGCCGCCGTCATCAGCACCAGATCCTCGTCGTCTCGGCGCGTCACCCGCAGCGGCCGCGCACCCGACCGCTGCCACTCCGACAGTGTCGCCTTCCCCTTGTTCTGGATATCCGAGAACGGCACCTCACCCACAGACATACTTTCAATGTACTTTCAAAGTCAGCGGTCGGCAAGGTGCGCACAGTAGCCGGTTGGTACTCCCAGTGGCTGCTCTCGGCGCCATCGAACGAATCCCCGGAAGAGAAAGTGTCCTGCGCTCCAATGGAGGCTCGAGGCGGGCTTCCACGCCGCCGACAAGGCGAAGAACCCGCGGGACAGGTGCAGGGTGATCTACCGGGCAGCCGAGAACATCCGCGCAGACATCGAAACCCAGAACCGCGCGGGCGCCACCCTCCACCGCAGCCACTGACGATCGCGCCCAGGCAAACCAAGCAACGCGGCATCGACATGGCGAGCGCCGTACGTACATCGCGGATTTGGACCACACCAACCGCCGCTAGAGCATCTGACTCAGTCAGCGAGGCATCTTCGGTCCGCAGTCTACATCTCACGTCCGGCCACCTCCGCCCTCACTCTCAGCAGCCGGTTGTGCAGCGCCAGGACCATCTCATCTAGGTCCCGCGCGTTCTCACGGTAGGTCGTCTGCGGATCGGTCACGCCGACCACCTTGTGAAGTGCCGACCGAGGAAACCAGCGGCTCGGGCGGCACATCGCACCCGTGCCCTCCTGGAATATCGGAGGCACCGCCTCCTGGAATATCGGAGGCACCGGCCTTCACGAACCCATCATCGTGCCCCAACCCCGACGCCAACACGCGTAACCCATCTCGGGTGGAGTACCCACGGGATCATTCACCGCTCAGGTGGAGTACTCCACTACTCCTGGCCAAGCCCGTTCCGGCACGCACGCTTCTTCTTGTACCCAACACGAAGCGTCACCCAGTACGGCACCGCAGCCCAGGAGCACTCGCCATGACCACCACCACGGCTCACCCAGTCGACACCCAACTGATCGGCATCATCCACGACGCCCTGCGCCGCGATCTCGGCCGCACCTTCGACGCCCTCAGCAGCCGCGCCCCGCTCCGCGCCCGCCGCCGCGCCGCACTCGCCGACCACCTCACCTGGACTGTGGCCTTCCTCGAACGCCACCACACCACCGAAGAGACCTATCTGTGGCCGCTCGCCCTCCAGCGAACGCCCTCCGCGGCACCATTGCTCGACCAGCTGACCCTCGGCCATGCGCGCATCCACCACGCCGCCGAAACCGTCGAACACACCGCCCATGCCTACCAGCGCTTGGGAGCTGTCAGCGTGCGCGACGACCTCCGCGGCGCACTCGAACGACTCTGCACCATCCTGCTCCCCCACCTCGATCACGAAGAAACCGAACTCGCACCCATCCTGGCCGCGACCATCACCGATATCGGATGGAAAAGCTGGTTCCACCACGTTTTCCACACCACCCGCACGGTCGAGTTCGCCCGGGAAGCCTATTGGCTCACCGACACACTCGAACCTGAACGCCGCGCGCTCACCACACGGCTCCTCCACCTAGATCATCGATCCCTCACCCACCACGCGCTCACACTCACCTGCCGCCACCACACACGACACCTCTGGAAGAACCACACCACCACCTGCAACCGACGGCACTCGTCACGAATCCACGCCGCATTGCACCCACTCGACACCGCACTCTCCGCCACCTGAACTACCCCAGCCGCTCACCCACACCACAGGAGGCGATGCCACACCCAAACAGACTTCACCACAGACGCTTACAGCCACACCCCGGCATTTCGAATGCCCTCAGCACACCCGCACACCAACAACAGAAAGAAGCGACCAATGAACAAGAACACACTCCGCACCGCGATCGCAGCAACCGCAATCGCACCCCTCATTGCGTTTGGATCCGGTGTCGCAGCAGCAGCACCGGCCCCGACACCACCAGCGCCCGAGACAATCCATCCCGTCATGCTCGGACCGTTCGGTGGCGCATGCGCACCGTTGCTGCTCATCCCGCTCATCGGAATCCCCATCGCGGGGCTCTGCGCTGTCTGACCGAAACCCGCTTCAGGTGCGACAACCATCTCGATAACCTGCCGCACCTGAAGCGGACAGGACGTTCCCAGGAACTATTTCACTCCGATCGCGAGCACCGCGCCGATCCCACTCGACGCTGACGAATCTGAGCGGCTTCCACCCCAAACTCTCTGCGGGACAGTCCTCGTCGCTCCACTTCCTCCAGATCATCCGCGCGGGATGCGACGACTCTGAGTAAGGCTCCGAGGACGCCCGATATCTAGCCACTGGGATCGCCTCTTTCAGGCAGGCCACCTGGTACTTGGATGCCGCATGATGCGTTGCGGACGGGTTACCCTGTGCGGCCGCCGACCTACAGACGAATCGCCGTGATCACCGCCGACGACTGGAGCCCAGCACTCACCGCTTCCGACCCGGGGAACGGCGCCGTCTCCACAGACCCCTCGGATCGATTCAACGCATGCGCCCCCGTCATGAAACGAAGCGACTCGAGACGAACCGTGACAAATCCCTCCCTACGTGCATCCTCGAGCAGCCGGCGCGGCAGCGCCCGCGCCCCACCCCTGCCACGGACAGCGGGAAACACGTACTCCCTGTGAGCTCGGCCCTCACAAATCGAACCTGGTGGTCGCTTTTTTGTACCGGACCTGCATACGATCAGTTCATGGCGAGTGTCTGGCCATTGGTCGGGCGCGCGGAGGAACTACGCCTGATCAACGCCGCCGTGACCGGAGCCGACGGTTACCGCGGAATCGTGATCGCCGGCACCGCCGGTGTGGGCAAGAGCCATCTGGCCCGCAGAGCCCTCGCCGAAGTCCACCCCGGACGCTGGACATCGCGGTGGGTGCGAGCCACCGCCTCTGCTCGGGCGCTCCCGCTCGGAGCATTTGCCGAATGGACCGACGTCGGCACTGCGGACACGATGTCCGTTGTCCGCGGCGTTATCGATCACCTTTCCGACCACCCCTCTGGCGCAAAGACGGTCATCGGAATCGATGACGCCCACCTTCTCGACGATCTGTCAGCGTTCGTGGTGCTCCAACTCGTCCAGCGGCGACTCGCCCCGGTCGTGGTCACCGTTCGCACCGGCGAACCGGTGCCCGATGCACTCAGTGCCTTGTGGAAGGACGATCACCTCCAGCGGATCGAACTCCAACCACTTTCGGAAGAGGAAACCGGTGAACTTGTCACCGGGGTCGTCGGCGGCCCCCTCGACCCCGACACCGCCCGCCGGCTATGGACCATCACCCACGGCAACCCCCTCTACGTGCGCCACCTCGTCGAACAGGAACTGGTCACCGGACGACTCGCCCCGAGACCACAGGAACCAGGACTCAATGCCGGAGTATGGGGGTGGGATGGTCCCCCCACCGTCTCTCCTGGGCTGGCAGACCTCGTCGGAGCCCAACTCGACGCCCTTCCACCCGCCGTCGCCGCCGTCCTCGACGTCCTGGCGGTCGGCGAACCGCTGCCGGAACAAATGCTGACCGACCTCACCAACCCCGACGCCGTCGAGGATGCTCACACAGCCGGGCTGATCGCTGTCGGCCGCAGCGACCGGCACCTGGTGCGGTTGTCGCACCCCCTCTACGGCGAAGCCCGCCGCGCCAGGGCCACACCACTACGGCTGCGGCGGCTACAAGGCATCATCGCCGAAGCCCTTGACGCCAAACAAGATTCCGACACCCGCGACCTCGTCCGCCGCGCCGTCCTGACACTCGAAGCCGGACTCACTGTCGACCCCGACTTCCTCACCGACGCCGCGTTGGCATCACTGTCATTGTTCGATGCCGACCTCGCAATGCGCCTGTGTAAGGCAGCCATCGAACACGGTGCCGACTACGACACCCACCTGATCCTGTCCGTCGCCCTGACCATCCTCTCCCGCGGCGAGGAATCCGAGCAGGTCCTCACACAGGTCCTCACCTGGCCGCTCCCCGACGACGACCGTGTCGAGGCAGCATTCCTCCGGTCCTCGAATCTGTTGTGGATACTCGGTCGCCCCAAGAATGCCGAATCCGTGCTCCTCGAAACGCGAGAAATGACGACGACACCCCAAGCGCACGGCGAGTTGGTTGCGGGTCTGGCGATCGTCCACGCATACAACGCGCGTCCCCTCGACGCCGTCGACGCCGCAACATCCGCACTGCAGACACCTAACCTCCCCGAGCTGGCCCGCATGTGGGCGTTGGGTGCCCTCCTGATCGCCCAGGGGGACATGGGAAAGGCATCCGAGCTCGCACCCGACGCCGACCGCACCTACAACTTCATGACCGGCTCCCCGCTGGTTTCCTCCGTTCGGCTCCCCTACAGCGAGTTCCACACCCGGGGGTTGCGGCTGGCAGGCTACCTCCGCGATGCCACCGCCGTGACCACCCGCATCTGCAACGAATGCGCCGATGCACCCGGCTTCGCGCAACGCTTCTCCGCCCTGCTGAGAGGGCAGGACGAACTCGCGTCGGGGCACCTGAGAGCGGCACGGAAACAACTGGAACAGCGCTTCACCTCCGCCGGAACCGCCCACGGCTACATCCCCACAGCGTGGTACTGCGCGCTCGCCCAAGCCCAAGCGATGTCCGGAGACGGCGCGCACGCAATCGAAACCCTTCGCGCCCTCGACGCCTGGTGCCCCACACCCGTCCCATACCTGAAACCGGACTACCTCCTCACCAGGGCCTGGGTCTCCGCCGCCACCGGTGCCGTCACCGAAGCCATCGCACTCGCGCACCGCGGCGCCCGCTGTGCCGCCGAACATCACCAATACGCCCACGAAGTGATGTGCCTGCACACCGCCACCCGCCTCGGCGACACCACCACCGCCGACCGCCTCCACGAGCTCGCCGGCCAGGTGGACGGGCCCCGCGCCCCCGCGGCCGCCCGGCACGCAACAGCTCTCGCCGCCGGTGACGCGGACGGCCTCCTCGACGCCTCCCACCGGTTCGAGGAGATGGGTGATCTGCTGGCCGCCATGGACGCCGCCGCGCACGCCGCCACCACCTACCGCCGCCTCGGGCGCAACGGATCCGCCCTCACCGCCGCCGCCCGCGCACAGCACCTCGCCGACACCTGCGACGGCGCCGATACACCGGCCCTCCGCGAGGCCAACCAGCCGACGACGCTGACCGCCCGGCAACGCGAGGTCATCACCCTCGCCGCCCAAGGTCTATCGAACAAGCAGATCGCCGAGAAAATGACGCTGTCCGTCCGCACCGTCGAAGGACACCTCTACCGTGCCTCCCTCAAAACTGGCCTCGCCGGACGTGACGACCTCGGCGGCACAGTCACGGGGCGATGAATCAATATGACTGCGGCCCAACGCACATCACACCCCATCGAGCCCATTTCTGTATCTCAATCCGAAGGCTGGGCGAGATGAAACCGATTGCAAATATCTGGCCTTTGGTCGGGCGGGAAGAGGAACTCGGCCTGGTCAATGCCGCCGTGACCGGAGCCGACGGTTACCGAGGAATCGTGATCGCCGGCGCCGCCGGTGTGGGCAAGAGCCGCCTCGCCCGAAAAGCAATCGCACAAGTCCATCCGGGACGATGGGTGTTGCGATGGGCACGAGCGACCACCTCCGCCCGGGCACTCCCGCTCGGAGCATTCACCGAATGGACCGACGGCGGCACCGCGGACACAATGTGCGTTGTCCGCGGCGTCATCGATCACCTTTCCGCCCACCCGGCTGGGGCAAGGACAGTGATCGGGGTCGATGACGCACATCTACTCGACGACCTGTCGGCGTTTGTAATGCTCCAACTCGTACAGCGGCGACTGGCCCCCGTCGTGGTCACCGTCCGCACCGGTGAACCGGTCCCCGATGCGGTCACCGCACTCTGGAAGGACGGTCACCTCCAGCGCATCGAACTCCAACCACTCTCTGAACAGGAGACCGGGGACCTCGTCGCCACAGTCCTCGGCGGCTCACTGGACCCGATGGCCACCCGCCGACTATGGAACGTCACCCGCGGCAACGCCCTGTACCTGCGCCATCTGGTCGAACAGGAAGCCGCCAGTGGACGACTCGCCCCGAGCCCGGTAGCACCAGGACTCAGCGCCGGCGTCTGGGTGTGGGAAGGTCCCCCCACCGTCTCACCGAGGCTGGCGGACCTCATCGGCGCGCAACTCGACGCACTTCCGCACGCGGTCGGCACGGTGCTCGACTTCCTTGCCGTCGGCGAGCCATTGCCCGAACAGATGCTGGCCGACCTCACCGATCCAGAGGCCGTTGAGCAGGCACATTCAATCGGGCTGATCACCGTCGACCGGGGCGGCCGCCACCCGGTGAGGTTGGCGCACCCGCTCTACGGCGAAGCCCGCCGCGCCCAGGCCACACCCCTACGACTGCGACGGCTACAAGGTGACATCGCCGAAGCCCTTGGCGCCATGAACGATTCCGACGTCCGCGACCTCATTCGCCGTGCCGTCCTGATCCTCGAATCCGGCCTCAGCGCCGAACCCGTCCTTCTCACGGAGGCCGCGACTGCATCATTGGCATTGTTCGATGCCGAACTCGCGGTACGGCTGTGCAACGCCGCGATCTCGAACGGCGCCGGCTACGACGCCCGCATCACCCTGTCATTGGCGCTGACCGAACTCAGCCGCGGTGAGGAATCCGAACAAGTCCTCGCACGACTCCTCGCGGAGCCCCTCGCCGACGAACAGGTCGTGGACGTGGCGTGCCGTCGACTCGGGAATCTGCTGTGGGCTCTCGATCGTCCAGACGAAGCGGAGTCCGTGCTCCTCGAAGCGGGGGAAACGACCGCACCGCACGTGCACGGTGCATTGGCGGCCGGCCGCGCCATCGTCCACGCGTACAACGGGCGACCACTCGACGCGCTCGAAGCCACACAGTCCGCGCTCGATGCGCCGGACCTGCCGGAGATATCCGGGATCTGGGCGCTCGGCTCCCTCCTGATCGCTTTGGGGGATACCGGCACGACGTCGAAGATGGCACCCGTCGCCGCCCGCGCAGACGACCTCATGACCGGCTCCCCGCGGGTTTCGATAGTCCGTCTTCCCTTCAGCGAGTTCCACACCAGAAGCTTGAGGCTGGCCGGATACGTCAATGAGGCCACCGCCGTCACCACGCGAATCTACGACGAGACCGCCGATGGACCCGGCTGGGCGCAGGGATTTCCCTCCATACTCTTGGGACAAGCCGACCTCGCGGCGGGGCACCTGAATGCCGCACGGAGACGGCTGGAGCAACGCTTCACCTCGGTCGGTATCCCCATTGGCTACATCCCCACGATCTGGTATTGCGCGCTCGCCCAGACACAGTCAATGTCCGGAGACGGCGCAAGCGCGACGGAAACCCTGCGCGCACTCGATACTTGGTGCCCCACCCCCGTCCCCTACCTCAACCCCGAGTATCTCCTCACCCGGGCCTGGGTCTCCGCCGCAACCGGTGCCGTCACCGAAGCCATCGAGATTGCGCACCGCGGCGCCCGATGCGCGGCCGCACACCACCAATATGCCTACGAGGTGATGTGCTTACACACGGCGACTCGCTTCGGCGATTCCACCACGGCCCACCGGCTACACGAGCTCTCCGGCCAGGTCGACGGACCCCGCGCCCCCGCAGCTGCCCGCCATGCCACCGCCCTAGCCCGAAGTTGCGATGGGTTTGTCCTGGTATTTACGGCTGAGCTGCAGCGGGGGCATGAGACACACCCATGGTGTAGTCACTAAAATGATTGCCACTATGGTAGCCGTGGAGTAAAATCAGTTCATGGCCAAGGGAACCGGTGCAGTCCACATCGCCACTCAACGCCGTAAGTACACCGGGAAAGACGGTGTCGAACGGGTC
>NZ_JBHWUE010000188.1:0-9434 GCF_042738615.1 Rhodococcus sp. NPDC059968 | reverse complement strand
ACCCCCGAGGACGCACTCGACTGCGCCTGCGGGCTCTACCTCGCCGACCCCACCGCCTGGCAACAACCCCCGACGAATTAACGAATCAGACCACTAAGCCAAGGCTAAGCCTGGCCCCTTCCGCGGCCGCTGAAATCGAAGCAGACGTGCAGTTCACCGGCTTCGTCACAGGCGCAACCCGCCCTTGCCGCGATCGCCCAGGACGTCGTTGGCCTGACCTCTATCGAGCATAGGAAACGGAACACACCCGGCAACATCGAGAGATCCAGCGGGGCCGATGCGCTGACCTCAGCGGTCCTTCGGCGCGCACGGGGCGGGACGAGTGCGCACGATCCGGGGGGCCGACCGCCTGCTCGATGCCGGTGGACCGCCCTGCCTGAGGTCCGCGATCAATTCGACAAGCCGATCGGCGCACCTCGTGGGCTCCGGCAGACGCCCCAACCCGAGACCGTCGATTATCACCACGTTGCCCTGTGTGAGTCCGTGGACTCCGAGAAACCACCCGAAGTGGCGATTCCAGGCGAGAACAGCCTTCCGTCCCCGGTAGTGGGGGATCTCGCAGGAAAGCGTCAGGACGGCATCGAAGGCGGGGATCTCGCACCGGCGGACCGATTCGGCGTCCATCGTCACCGCTACAGAACTTATGTATTCACACACATCGGCTGAACCGGTGACCCGGATCTGACTGTTCACAATTCGACCCACTCTCGACAATCGCAGAACCCGGAGGCGGTAGCCGGCCTCTTACCCGCTGTTCGATGGCCCTATCTGAACTCCTTCAGCATTGCGCTCGACCGAACCCATGTCGTCCCCGCTGATACCCATCACTGCTCCCCACCAACTGGAATCCGTGCGTACCTGCCAGCATGCAGCGGCCCTGAGATCGACTGGCAACTCTGCAGTCGGTGACCAGATGGCATCCGCATGCCGAGACTGCCTGCGCTGCATCTCTTCACATTGATCGACCAGGGAAAACGTCGCCTTCGCGATCCGGGCCTACTGCGATTTGACCTGCTCCGGGGGTAATCGCTTCTGCCCCTTGTCCGAGGGGTGCCTGAGCCTTCCGCCCGTGTACTCGCGGTACTCGACGTCGCAGGCCAGGACCGGTTCCGATCCAGTGCACGCCCTGATCCACAGAGGCGCCGTCGATTGAGCTGTGGTCCCGCACGAGGCTCCGGCGAGCGTTGGAGGTCCTCGATCGGGCCGGTGAGGCGGGGGCGGCATTAGGAAGCTGCAGGCCAAGATCGAAATCCTTCTGTGCGCGATTCTGCGGTGTCGAGGTTCGTTTTGGCCTTCGCTATACCGGCGCACCGGAGAACAGCGCTCCACGGCGAAACTGTCAATTTCAGGAGCTACGCCGCGGCGGAACCGGGAGCACTGTCGTGGCTGTCCATCCGGACGGTACGACCGGTGTCGAACATCATCGCGGGTATGTTCTCGTCGTCCGGCGAGAACCGCGCGTTGAACGCCTTCTCCGTCATCCGGTTCGGTGGCGTGCCGCGACCAGCGTGGCCGAACCGGCCGGCTCGTAGCGGAACACAGTCGAATGATCAGCACCCAGGGACCGGGTCAACTCGCCTGCCACCGCCGAAAACACCTCACCCGGATCGACCCCCAGCGCGACCGATTCGCCACCCGCCGCAACGCGGACAGTAGCTCCGCGAGCACGACCAGCTCGTCACGGCTGGCCTCAACCTCCCGACTGCGTTGATCTGCCTCGGCCACACGCGTTCGGACCACCCCCGCCACGGTGTTCGCGACAAGCACGACGACCAGGAACACCGCGATGGCAACCCAGTTCTGGGCGCCGGTCACACCAAGGACCGCGGGCCAGCGACGGAAGTAGTCGAAGGCGATGGCGTCGGCCACCGACGTCACCACCGCCAGCCCGAGCCCCGACACCGTCGAGACCACCAAGACACCCAGTAGGTAGACCACACCGAAAGCCTCGCTGGGGCTATCGGATATCAGCACTTCCCGCCAGCAGGAACCCAGCCCCGTCACCTCCGAAAACCCCGGCGCCGACCGCGCACCACCGATCCGGAAGGGCATGGCAAGATGCCACGGTGCTGCGTTGTGGCCGCACAGAATTCCCGCTAGCGGGGATGCGTACCGGTACCGCGCTAGCGCACACTGACGTCATGGTTCCGCGAATTACGCTGTTGCGCTGCTTCATCGTCGATGACAGCCCGAGTTACCGTGACGCCGCCCGGAATCTCCTCGAACTGGAGGGGATCACCGTAGTCGGCGTGGCGTCGACGAGCGCCGAGGCGCTCCGGCGCGTCGCGGAACTGCGACCGGACGTCACACTGGTCGACGTCAACCTCGGTGGGGAGAGCGGCTTCACGCTCGCCGAGCAGCTTCACCAAGACACGCGATGTGCACCGTCACCGGTGATTCTGATCTCCACCCACGACGAGCAGGACCTCGCCGACCTGATCGACGCCAGCCCGGCGGTGGGGTTCGTGTCCAAGTCCGCCCTGTCGGCCGGCGCCATCTATGACCTGCTCGGTGGCCGAGACGGCGACGACGGCGATCCCGCCGTGTCGGTCAGCGGGCTTCGAGGAAGGTGACCACTGCCAGGACCCGGCGGTGATCGTCACCGGTCCCCGGGAGGCTCAACTTGGTGAGAATGCTCCGCACGTGCTTCTCGACGGTGCCCTCCGCGACCCACAAACGGCGGGCGATGCCCGCGTTGGAACGTCCCTCCGCCATCAACGCCAGCACCTCCCGCTCCCGCACGCTGAGCACGGCCAGCGGATCGTCGCGCCGTTGGGCGGAGACCAACTCCTGCACCAGTGCCGGGTCGACCACCGATGCCCCCTTGGCAATTCGCTGCAGGGTGTCGACGAAATCCTCCACGTGGGTGACCCTGCTTTTGAGGAGGTAGTCCCTCCCCTGGCCACTGGCCAGCAGTTCCATCGCGTGGCCGACGTCCGCCGGTCGCGGATGCCGTGGCCGGGTTGCAGCTAGCAGGTACACGAGCAGTGGGGCTGGCAGGGCGCCCTGATGGAGGCCAGCGCTGACGACACCGGCCGGCGGTAAGACGATTCTGGAATTGTGCCAGAGAACAATTCGAGGAGTCTCGACATGGTCACATCCCCAGATGCCACTGCGGTCCCCGCGCCACGGCCGCGGATGAGATATGCGGGCGAGTCGATCGGCACATTCGTCCTGGTCTTCGCCGTCGGCGCCGAGCTGAGCTCCAGTGCCCCGCGATCCGCGATGGACGGGGCCGCGCGACACCTGGCGCAGGCACTCGGGCTCCCGTCCGCGGCCCGCGAGCTCGAGCCGGTTCCCTCGGATGAAGCCACACCGCGATTTCCGCTAAACAACGAGGGTGCCTTGCTCGGCACGTTGCTCGTTCGCGCCGATCTCCCCGCATAGATGCCTGCGGCGCCTGCGGACCCGGGTGGTGCCGTCCCTGGGGCGGAATCCTACCGGCATCGGCCGTGCGATCGGCCGCTCCAACTGGAACAGCCGTTTCAGCATGAGACCGGTCTCAGATTGATACGTGTATCCCATGCCATCGGGTGTGTCATGTCTCCAGGAGCTGGTCGCCACCGGCTGGGCTGGGCCAGTCCTTTAAAGCCACACCCGAGAGCTGGCAAAACACCCACAGCCTCACCCGGCCCACCGGGTCACAGCACAACGTAACCGAACGAAGTAACTACACCTACGAAGTTAAGGACCGCCCAGAGGAAGCCGATCGAACGGATAGCCCACCACCGGCATACCCACGCCAGGAGGACCACGTTGAGCAGACAAAGTTCGAAGAAAGCTCACGAGAAGATCACCGAACTGTCCTGGGAACCTACGTTTGCCGACAGACTCATCAACAACGGCGCCTGGGGTCCACGGGATGGCGAAGGCGGGTTGCGGCGGGTTGCGACGCTGGTCGCGCGGGGGGTCACCCCGACCGAGGTGTTCTCAGCGGTGGCGGAGGAGCTGGCCCGGGTGCTGGGTGTGGACAACACCGGTCTGTTCCGCTACGAGCCCGACGGCTCCGCCATCCTCGTCGCGAACGGCACCGAGTCCGGCGTGAAGAAGGTGCCGGTTGGCACCCGTCTTTCGCTCGAGGACGAGCACGTCGCGGCGATGGTGTTACGGACCGGCCGCGCCGCCCGGATAAACAGTTACGAGAACGCCGCCGGTTCCATCGCCGCGCACCTGAGGGAGCTGGGCATCCGCTCGGCGGTCGGCGCGCCGATCGTCGTCGACGGCCGCCTGTGGGGCGCGGCCGTCGTCGGGTCCACGCGACCCGAGCCCCTGCCACCCGACACCGAGGCGCGTATCGCGGACTTCACGGACCTCGTCGCGACCGCGATCGCGACCGCCCAGACCCGCGCGGAGCTCACCGCGTCCCGCGCCCGGATCGCCGCCGACGCCGACGTCCGGGCCGAGCCAGAACTGCGCGAACTCGCCGAAATCCAGGCCGCACTACGGCGCCTGGCCATGCTGGTCGCGCGAGGGGAACCGCCCGAGGCGGTGTTCGCGGCCGCGACCAGCGAGGCTCTCCGGCATTTCGGTGGCGGCACCGCCAGGATGATCCGCTACGAGCTCGACGGAACGGCGACGCTCCTCGCCAACGAAGGCACGACGGGCCCCCACGTGCGGGTCGGGAAACGCTGGGAGGACTATCCGCCGACCGGGCTGACAGCGACCGTCCTGAGCACCGGCCGGGCCGCCCGTGTCGATGACTACGGCGACATTCCGGGCGGGGAGCCGTATCTCCGCGAGGGGTTACGGTCCGCGGTCGCCATGCCGATACACGTCAACGGCCGGCTGTGGGGAGCGATCGCCGTCGGGTCCGGGCAGGGGCCACTGCCGCCCGACACCGAGCAACGAATGACGGAGTTCACCGACCTGGTCGCCACCGCCGTCGCGAACGCACAGACCTGGGGCGCGCTGGAGGCGAGCCGTGACGAGCTCGCCCGCCTCCTCGAGGAGCAGGCCGCGCTGCGCCGGGTTGCCACGCTCGTCGCCCGCGGAATCCACCCGGTCGAGATCTTCTTGGCGGTCGCCGAGGAAGTGCGTCGGCTGCTTGGCGCGGACAGCGCGGGCATAGCCCGCTTCGAGCCGGATGGGGCCTCGGTCGTGGTCGTCGGCGGTGTCGGGGAGGTCCCGGTCAAGTTGCCGGCCGGAACACGCGTGGAACTCCGCGACTACATTGCCCCGGCGGTGGTCTGGCGGACCGGCCGTTCTGCCCTGGTCAACGAGGACCTGTGGAGCAGCGCGTCGGACCGGATCGCCGAGGGCCTGCGCGAGTTGGGAATCCGGTCGATGGTGGCCAGCCCGATCATCGTCGAAGGCTGCATGTGGGGCGTGGTGAACGCGTTATCGACGCGAGGGCCGTTTCCTCCCGACACCGCCGACCGCATGGCGGACTTCACTGAGCTCGCCGGAACGGCGGTCGGAAACGCCGAGAGCCGAGCCGAGGTTGCCGCCTCGCGGACACGGATCGTCGCAGCCGCGGACGAGGCCCGCCGACGGATCGAGCGGGACCTGCACGACGGCGCACAGCAACACCTCCTCGCGCTGGCACTCAGGCTGCGTTCGGCGGCGACAGCACCTCACGAGAGCGACGAAATCCGTACCGAGATCACGAACGTCGCCGCGGAGCTCACGGACGTGATCGAGGAGCTCCGGGAGATCTCCCGCGGCATACATCCGGCCATCCTGTCCAGCGCAGGGCTGCGTCCGGCGCTGCGAGCGCTCGGGCGGCGCTCCACCATCCCGGTGGACATGGACGTGCGGATCGATGGCCGGCTCCCCGAGCCAGTCGAGGTGGGCGCCTACTACGTCGTCTCGGAGATGCTCACCAACGCGACGAAGCACGCGCGCGCCTCGGTTGTCGAGGTGGACGCCGAAGCCTCCGGAGGCACACTCCGGGTGTGCGTGCGTGATAACGGTGTGGGCGGCGCCGACCCCCAACGGGGCTCGGGGCTGGTCGGCCTGAAGGACCGTATCGAGGCGCTGGGCGGCACTTTCTCCCTACACAGCCCGCCAGGCGGCGGCACGACGGTGTCCTGCGACCTACCAGTTATGGCCGGCGGCGGGCAGCCGGACCCTGACCGGTAGCCGAGGGCCAGCGGATGGTTCCGGCCGCTGTGCCGCAGCCGGTTGCCCTGGGCGACAATCGGGGGGTGCCTCACCGTCCGGGACAGCCGACGTAACGCCGCTGAGTCTGCGGGCACCGCGCGGCGTGCTCGCTGACGACGATGTCCTGCTGCGCGAAGGAGAGGGATGAACAACCGTGGTCAGCTCACGGTGCCGGTGCCGGTGCCCGGTGCCGTCGCCTCGCAGCGATGGTCAACGATCCGTTCCAGGGTGGGTACGGATTGGGCGTCCGCACGACCGTCCGCTTACGGCGACGGCGGCGAATGTCCCGACCCTCCCTTGGCGATTCGCTGAAGGGTGTCGACGAAATCCTCCACGCCCGGTGACCCGACTCTCCAGGAGGTTGCCGATCCCCTGGCCACTGGCCAGCAGCTCCATCGCGTGTTCGACGTCCGCCGGTCTGCTCGATGGATCGTCGCCCGCCTGCCCCTACTGAGTGTCTACAGCCATGCCATGCGTGTCGACCTGAATCGGTAGCGCGGAGATCTCGCATCATGTCGACTATCGGGCCCGGATCCGGCGCTTCGAAGGCAAGTTCACTCGGGCCAATGCCGCGTTGGGTGCCCAGCGACCCCTCGCCCGGTCGAGGTGCCGGATCCGAGCCTCGCGCAACGACACCAAAGCGAGCTCGGTGACGATCAAATCGGCCGTCGATCAGCACCACGACGAGCACCAGCCCAACGTTGACCACCGTGAGGCTCATCGCAGCGCCCAGCCGGACAGCCCGAGAGTAATCGCCGGATTCGGGGACGCCGGGTGCCCGCGTATGGCTGTCCCGAACACGCATCCTGAGCGCACCGCTCGCCAACTGGCTTCGACTTTTCTCAGGCAGTGCTGACCGTCCGCCACAGATCGATTCCGCCTTCGACGGCATGCTCGTCGATCTCGGCCAGTTCTTCGTCCGTGAACTCGAGATTGCCGAGGGCCCCAATGCTGTTCTCCAGCTGCGACACACTCGATGCCCCTATCAGAACCGACGTCACCCGCGGATCGCGCAGGCACCAGGCGAGCGCCATTTGCGCCAGCGACTACCCACGGCGTTCCGCGATCGCGTTCAGCGCCCGAATGTGGTCGAGGTTCGCCGCGGTGAGCATGTCACCGGTGAGGGACGACCCTTCGGTCATCCTCGACCCGGCCGGCACACCGTCGAGGTACTTCGATGTCAACATTCCCTGTGCGAGTGGCGAGAAGGCGATGCAGCCGACGCCCTCGGCGCCGAGGGTGTCGAGCAGCCCTTCCTCGATCACACGGTTGAGCATGGAATATGACGGCTGATGAATGAGCAGCGGGGTACCCATCGACCGGAGAATTGCCACCGCATCGGCGGTCCGGGTCGGCGAATAGGACGAGATGCCCGCGTACAGTGCACGGCCCGAGCGCACGGCGGTGTCGAGGGCTCCCATCGTCTCCTCGAGTGGCGTGTCCGGGTCGAACCGGTGCGAATAGAAGACATCGACGTAGTCGAGCTGCATCCGCCGTAGTGACTGGTCCAAGCTCGACAGCAGGGACTTGCGTGACCCCAGCTCGCCGTACGGGCCCGGCCACATGTCCCAGCCGGCCTTGGTCGAGACGAACAACTCATCCCGATAGGACTTGAAATCCTCGGTCAGAATCCGTCCGAAATTGGTTTCGGCCGACCCGTACGGCGGACCGTAGTTGTTGGCCAGATCGAAATGCGTGATCCCCAGGTCGAAGGCCCGGCGCAGAATCTCGCGTTGTGTCTCGACCGGGCGGTCGTCACCGAAGTTGTGCCACAGGCCCAGCGAAATAGCGGGGAGCTTGATGCCGCTTCGCCCGCACCGGCGATAGCGCATCGACTCGTAACGGTTCTGCGCGGCACGGTAAGTCATGGGAGAGATCCTCTCAGCAGTGAAACGGGTTAGAGAGTTTGCCGACCGCCGACCGGTCGACGCAGGGTTCGTGAACGCATCGCCAGGCCCCGAGCCGACGCTGCAGGGGTGTCGGCCGCCAGGGTGAGGCCGCCTCCGCAACGATGCTGGCATGCGTCAGTACCAACCGCCGTCCACAGGGATGGTTCGGCCGGTGATGTAGGAGGCGTCGTCGGACACCAGAAACGCAACGGTGGCGGCGACTTCGTCAGGCCGCGCGAGCCTGCCCAGTGCGGAGACCGTGCGGATGGCGGTGTCGAAATCGATCTCGACGTCGGGGTGGACGTAGCGGTCCTTGGCATGGTCGGACATGTCGGTGACGGTGCCGCCGGGAGCGATCGCGTTGATCGTGATACCGCGCGTGCCCAGTTCCGGGCTGAGGTTGAGGGCGATGGACTCGACCGCGGCCTTGCTTGCGGCATACAGGGCGTGGTGAAAGAACGCCTTGTGCGCGCTGGCCGACGAGGTCAGCACGATCCGTCCGCCCTCCCCGAGGTGGCGGGCCGCGTGCTGGGCAGCGAACAACTGAGCTCGTGTGTTCGTGGCGAACACCCGGTCGAAGTCGGCCGGAGTGATGTCCTGGAGTATGCCGAAGTGTTCGATTCCGGCGTTGCTGACCAGGATGTCGAGGCCGCCCAGAGCGTCAACGGTCTGATCGGTCAACTGCCCGATTTCGTCGGGATCGCTGACGTCGGCCCGGATCGCGACAGCTCGGCCACCGGCGGCGAGGACGTCGTCGACCAAGGTGTTCGCCGCATGCTCGTTGCTGCGGTAGTTGACGGCGACCGCCGCGCCGTCCTCGGCGAGGCGGCGCACGACCGCCGCGCCGATCCCGCGCGCGCCACCGGTCACCAACGCCCGCTTGCCGGCAAGTTTCGTATCCATGCCACCTCCAGTATCTGCACTCAATCCAGCATTGCGCTCCAGCGAACCCATGTCGCCACCGCTGACACCCATCACCGGTCCCCGCCAGCCGGAATCCGTGCCTACCTGCCAGCATGCAGCGGCGCCGATCCTCGACCGGCTCCGCAGTCGTGACCAGAAGGCCCCGGCTAGTGCTTCTGCCCTCCCTACCGGGTGGAATGCCCCATGCGTCAGCTGCCATCGAACTACGTAACCTGCCCAAACGGCGTCACCGCCCGAGCCGTAAGGCGTCCCCGAACCCCACCCGGCGGCGTCCACCCGTATCCATCCGACGGTTGCAATGACGGGCCACGAAGCCGCCGGCGAGGGTGCAGGGCACGTCCATACCGAACAGGTTCGCCCACTGACGGTTGCCGGTCATCGTGGCCAGCGCCCGTCTTGGTTTCCGGTTGACTGCAATCGCGGGTGAATCGCCCTGGATCGAGTGGAGACTCCGGTTCAGGCCACCTCGGGGGTTGAGGCAGCCGGGGGACGCTGTTCACGATAGCGGGTCTCGTACCA
>NZ_JBHWUE010000187.1:0-9797 GCF_042738615.1 Rhodococcus sp. NPDC059968 | reverse complement strand
GCCCGAGACGGCTTCGTATCTAACCCGTGTAGCCTAAACTACCTGTCTAGCAATACATTTAACACCATCGAATGCGCGCAGCTGTCGGTTGACGTCGTACCTGACATTGGTGACACTCTGCTCGCGCAGGACACCCGCGCCCGCCAATTCGCCGTCACCTACAGTGCCACTGCCGCAGGGAGCCGATCCGTCACACGCGGTGAATCCTCCGCGGATGATCCGGGAAGCCGCCTACAGCGTCGTCTGCACCACCACCCGGACATCAAGTCACCCATCCTCAGCGTCGCCCATATGGAGTCGATGACCCCACCTGTCCCGATCTTCGAACGACGAGACATCGACGATTGCCTGATCGAGAAGTATCTCGCGCGGGGGCTGCAATACGCGTTGGCAGCGAAGACCCGCGGCGTCCACCCCACTGAATTCCACGCATTTTTCGAAATTCCCATTTGATGCCCGAATGCACACAGACTAACTATTCAGACTCACCCACCTGCTCACCCTATCGGCATCGTCATCCTCCCCCGCCGTGAAATATCGCGCCGGAAGGCTAGCTCGAGCCGCCGCGAGATCAGCCTTGATTCTGTCAGCTACCTGAGGATTCGATGGCTCGCCGCGAATAAAGGACTGGTCCAGCCGGATCCTGACCACCGCTCGATTCCATTCGTAGATACGCCAAGAATTCGACTGGCCTCGAATATCGATTGCATCGGTAAGCGCCTTCTCGGCCTCCAGATTATCCGGCTCCGGCATGTCTTTCAACGCGAATCCGAGGCTTCCAAAGTTGCGAAAGTACTTACGCTCCGTATCATTTTTTATGAGCGCACGGAAAATGGGAATGGTTCGACGGTGCCGTTCAATGGAAGTCGCGTCTTCCAAAATCCAAGAATGCGACCGCTGATCCTCTGCGCGCCGGTATAGATGTCCGCGCCACTCCGGGGCCGCACCCGCGGTCGCACTATCCAAGTCACCTTGACTGGGCGCATCCTCATCTGCGTTGAGTTGCCGTTCCGCAAGGGAAAGCGCCTTAGCGTTCGCCGACGCCCGACTGCTGAATGCATCCTCAATCTTTGCCTCTATCTTCTCGTCGAGGTACGCGTCAGATGCTCGCAGGACGGTGGGAAAACCCGCGCGGGTCCACAGATACATGAGAATGAATGAACTAACCAAGAAGTAGATACAGAGCGCAAGAGCGAAGCCTGCACTGGATGGGCCAGACCCAAACATGGGCGCCAACGCGTCCCCCAGTCGCCCCAATTGCCCAGATACCTGGCCCAGTTGTATCAGACCCACCCCCACTAGTATTTTTGTCAGCCAGTCAGATATTTGCTCGAGGTTCGTATTAGCAAGATAAAGCCTGCGGTCCTCACCAAGTTTCTCGGACTGAATTGTCTTGGGAAGGCCGAACAAGAATCCGAGAAACACGCCGAGGGAGAACGCGACGCCGCCCGTAGCCAATCCCGAGGCTATTATTCCAAGCCTTTGCCCCGATGGGTATACTAAAGAGTAGAGAACACCTCCGATGGCACCGGTTGCGATGACTATTCCAGCCACGAGCAACAGCTGAAATTGAAACTTGTTCGCCAGCTTGACTAGGTTGTCGCGGTCCGAGGTCATGATCAGCGCACTCCACGGCTCGTCGCTACGTATCTGCCGCCGATCGTGACGAAGAGAACGGTGGAGCCGCGGAGGACGGCGTCAGACAGAGGCTGATCCGGTACCAGTGCGGTGGACGCGGCGTATACCTCACCTATCCACGCCGCATCGTTAACGGGTAGCCCGGCCGCGCGATTCTCGCGCGAGTGGGTGAACTTCGTTGTCTCGATGTCGGCTATTGCGGTCACTTCGCACTTCCGATCTGACAGGAACGCGCCGGTACGGCAGTCGTATGAGACAAGACCGGTCTGTTTCGATCGTCCTCCCGCGGTCGGCAAATGTCACTGATTGTTAGGTGCTCGAACGCACAGGGTTGCCACTCTCAGGCGCGGATTGCCGAGGCACGGCGCACCACCACGATGGTGGCGACCTCGAGAATCGAGCGGACGGCGACGGCGGCAAGTATCGCAGTCAAGGGCAACAAACGATGACCACCACCGGCTTAAATGAAAGTCGAGCCGAGGCGATCGACCGGGGCTCCCCCATGCCGTGAACAGCCTGTCGCCGAGGCAGTTCGGCTTCCTAACGGTCAGTGACTTCGGACCCCCATGGGAGGACCATAGAAACAGACCGGTCTTGATAGGTAGCCGAGGCCGGTCCACGTGGGCTTCAGCCCATAGAACCCTGCTCTTTCCTTGAAAACGGGCTTCGCGAGACGAAGTTGGTGCGAGCTGAACTTCTGAACGACATCGCCTGCAGCTTGGGCACCCACCATCTCCATCCAACCGGGGTGGTGCGCGAAGTTCGTGCCGACCGAGGGAGGGCAGGATGACATTCGTCAAGTCTCTGAACCCGCTGCCCCAGTTCAATATCGGCGGCACCGACCTCGGTATTCCGTTCCGCATGCCCAGCGGCCAGATCGGCTTCGTCCTCGGCGACACCTTCGCCGGAACACAACCCCAGGTGGGGGGACCGAACTGGCGATCCCCGATGCTCCTACGCAGCAACACCCACGACGTCACCACACCGATCACCTTCGCGTCCGCGGCACGCAACGCGCGGCAGCTCTGGGACTACGTACACGACAACCCGGAATACTCCACCATTCTGCCCTGCGATGCGATCTCGATCGGCAACAGAATCTACCTCTGGGTCATGGTCACACAGGGCCTCGGAAACGAGAAGTGGTGCGAAATTCGGTACTCCGACGACCTCGGTGAGAACTGGACCGACACCGGCGTCAAATGGTCCACCTCCGTCTACGGCGGCAAACGCACCATGGTCACCTGGGAGAAGGGTGGCGACGGGTTCGTCTACATCATCTCCACCGGCGGTCTCGCCCGGAACAAGAACGCGATCCTGCACCGCGTCCCCGAAACCCAGATCACCGACCCCTCAGCCTGGGTACCGTGGGGCTGGAACGGCACCTCCTGGGGTTGGGGCAACCCGCCCGGCGACGACCCGACCAAAGGCATCCTCCCCGATCGCACCAAGCTCGGCGAAATCTGCCTCCGCCGCATCCAAGGCAACCTGGTGTTCTCCGGGTTCGACGCCGGCGCCTACAACGCCTTCGTCAAGGTCGCGGCGAAACCGACCGACAACTGGCACACCGCCCCCACCTACCGTCCGGTGAAGGGATCGTTCTTCAGTCCAGGGGGTCCCGACGTCGTCGATCGGCTCTACGGCTGTTACATCCACCCCGACAGCCGATTCGACCGTACCGGCGGATTCGCCATGATCGTGAGCCAGTGGGCGGCCAGCGGAAATCCCTACCGCGCGATGCAATACCGAATTTCCGGCATCAAACCGGTGGTGCCGGCCACGACACCCACCACCGCCGTTCGAGAGGCAAGTTCCATGGCCCTTCGCTTTGTGCCCGTCATCAACGGCAACAACATCATCTCCTCCGGATTCCGCACCCCTGCACGGCCCAATCACAACGGCATCGACTTCGCCGCCCCGCTAGGCGAACCGATCTACGCCGCCGAAGAAGGGGTGGTGGTCCGCTCCGGCCCGGCCTCCGGCTTCGGAAACTGGATCGTCATCGACCACCAACCCACGGCCCACGTGGACACCGTCTACGGCCACATGCGCGCCGCGGACCTCCTCGTCTCGGAAGGCATGTTCGTCCGCGCCGGCCAGCAGATCGCCCGCGTGGGCAACGAGGGCGACTCCACCGGCCCACACCTGCACTTCGAGGTCTGGACCTCCCCCGGCCGCTTCGGGGGCGCCGCGATCGACCCCCAACCGCTCCTCGTCGGCTCCGCCAACCCTGACCCCGGCACCATCGACCCGACAGCCGGCACCTTCTACGGGGTCGACATCTCCAACCACCAAGGGAACTTCGACATCGCCGCCACCAAACGGGAGGGATTCTCCTTCATGGCCGCCAAGTGCACCGAGGGCGACTTCTTCAAAGACACGTTCTGGCCCCGCAACCGCGACCTGATGCTCGAACACTTCCCCGGCATGTTCTGCGGCTACCACTTCGCCCGAAACGGTGATCCGATCAACGCACAGGTCGCCAACCTCAAAGCACACCTCGGCGACCCCAACATCCCGGTCATGCTCGACTACGAAGACCCCAACACCCCCGGAAGCGGACCCAACATGCGCAGCCTCGTCGACGCCATCAACTCCGCCGGCATGCGAGTCTGCGCCATCTACCTTCCCCGCTGGTACTGGCGAGACCACATGGGATCACCACCGCTGAACAATCTCCCACCACTGTGGAACTCGCACTACGTCACCGCCTCCGGATTCGCATCCGTCATCTACCCCGGCAGCGGATTCGCAGGCTGGAACGACTACACACCCGGCGCCCCGGTCGAGATTCTGCAATTCTCCGACAAGGGCCAGGTCGCCGGCCGACTCGTCGACGTCAACGCCTACGAGGGCACACTGGACGGCCTCCGGGAACTGTTCAGCGGCGCCCCCGGCAAACTCAGCGTCGACGACTGCGTCCTCGACTTCTGGCTGCAACTACTCGGCCCCACCGGCGCCGGCTGGCCACAGCTCAACAACCGGTCCGTCGTCGACGCACTCGCCGAGATCGGCATGCACCAAGGCGTTCCCGGGATGACACCCCCACCAGCCGGCGCCGGGGCCGCCCCGCTGCCCGCCAGCACCGACGACCGGGCCCGCGACGTGTGGGATCAGATCAGAGGGCCAGACGGAAAAGGCTGGAATCAACTCGGAAGCCGCTCGATCGTCGACGCCATCGCCGCACTCGCCCACCAACTCGGAGTTCCCGGATACTGACAAGACCTTCGCCGGAACGGCGGTCTTCGACACTGTCTCTCCGGGCTGCAGGACCGCAACGCCGGTGGGTGGGATCGCGGCTGGTCCTGTTGACCTGAATGACAATGTCAAACCCCGAAGTTGATCCGCACGGACGACCCCCTCGCAGTCGGCCGGCCCCCTCCTTCAGAGCTGGACGCTGGATACCAACAACTTTGGACGCCCGGTACCACTTCCCAACGTTTCGTGTTGTGTGTGTGGGATAGGCGGCGCGGAAACCGCTCCTTCGATAGGGGGCTGTCGATGGGGAACCGGTAAGGCGCGTCAAGCAATCGCAGTCGCCGGAGAAATCGGCGCAACGCGGCGGTGACGGCAGGTTGAGGGACGCTCGGCCCGACCCATGTCGGTACGCCGGCCCGACCCAGGTCGGTACGCCGGCCCGGGGGCAGCGGGCGGGCCACCGCCGGGACCGGCAGCGGGGCAGGACCAATATTTGCGCCGTGTCACCACCCGCACGGACCGTGCGTTTACCCCAGCACCTGATCGACGTCGATGCCCGCCTTCTCGCACAGTGCCCGGAGCAGTTTGTTGTTCTGCTCGGCCAGGGCGTGAGTGGACAGTATGTGGCCGAACTGATCGTCCTGACGGTCCGCGGACACTGGTCGGCCTTCGAGACCGAGATTGGTGACCTCCTTCCACAAGATTTCGGCGATGGCCTCCCTCAGATCGAGCTTGCGGCCGGATCCGTCGTAGAGGGCGACCGGGTGGTCGTCCCGGAACGCGGCGGCGACTTCGCGTGCACTCATTTGTTCGTCCTCCTCGATCGGTACTGCGGGTTGGACCGGTACTCGAAATTGCATGGCCCGGTATGGCCATCCGGATTCGGCCCATTCGGACACGATGATGTGAAAGTTGTCGAACGTGCTGTCCGGGTGCACGTATCCGCCGTACAGGCGAGTCACGACGTCGGGGCCACCGTTCCCCGACGGTCCCCGCACCGGCCGGAACGTTGGAGCGGTGTGCCAATTGTCGGTGATCTCCCCGACGACGCGGATGGTGATGTTGTATTCGGCCTCGTTGAAGTAGCTGAGCACCCAATTGTTCTGCATCCGGCGCAGGCACATTTCCCCCACCTTGGAGCCGACCGGCAGGATCGGGGTGGCCGGATTACCCCACGCCCACACGCCGTGGCTGAAGCCCCAGGGCTCGTAGAAGTCCCGGTCCAGCAACTGGTCCTCGGGGCAGCGGAACAGCAGCACGTTCTTGTCACGTTCGAGGCCGCCGGTGGTCATCACGTAGACGAACCCGTCACCGCCGCGTTCCCAGGTCAGCATCCGGCGATGCCCGCCCAATTCCCATCCTTCCCACCGAGCCGTGGGTCCGCCGTGGGTCCAGGTCTCCCCGTTGTCGTCGGAGTATTGGATCTCGGTCCACCGCGTGTCGGGCAGGCCACGAACCACCATGACGTGCAGGTAGATCCGGGTACCGATCACGATCGCATCGGTCGGAAGCACGGTGCTGAACTCCGGGTTGTTGTGCGGGTAGTCCCAGAGCTGCTTCGCGGGACTGCCCCCGGCCGCACGGTGAAACTGCACCCCGTCATCGAGGTCGTGGGTATGGCTGTAGAGCAGTACCGGGCTGCGCCAGCCGGGGCCGCCGACCCGGTCCTCGGCGAAGGTGTCACCGAAGAAGAATCCGATCTCGCCCGTGGGCACCCGGACCGGGATGCCCAGGTCGGTCCCGCCCACACCGAACTGCGGCACCGGAGTGAGATTCCTGATCTTCATGACCGCACCAATTTCATCGACCGAGAACCTCCCCGGCGATGTAGTCCCACAGCGCCGCGTCGTCGACCGGGAACGGTTCCGGAACCGGGGGCGGGGGGCTTTGCCCCAGCCCGAGCATTGAATCGAGTTCGTCGGTACCCAGGTGGGTGTAGTTGAGGTCGCAGCGACCGAACGGTGGGCACGGGCCGTTGTCGGTGTACTGGTGCGCGAAATAGCCGTCAGGCTTGATCTTCGGCGATCCGGGCTCCCGGCCGTAACTGGGAGTCACCAACCGCAGCCCCGCGGGGCGGGTGCGCCACAGGTCCGCGTTCGACACCGGATTCCAGTAGCCGATCACCCGCCGCTCGCCGAGCCATTCGCGTGCCCGCCGGATCTCGTCATTGACCTCCGCCGACTGGTCACCGGTGATCGCCCCGGCCGCGTCCTCGACGTCGGCCATGACGACCATCCGCGGATGCGGCCCACCCTGCTCGGTGACCATCTGCATCAGCAAATCGATGTTCGCCTGACCGGGCCGAAAAAACCAGTACACGATGAAAAACCGCAGCCGGCCGTCCTCACACGCACGCACCGCCCAGTCGTGGTTCGCGGCGAACTTCGTATCCCGCATGTTCCCGCTGTTGGACCGGAAACAGAAGATGTCGTACGGGTACGCGTCGGTGACGGGGGTGATCTGGTACTGCGACACATCCGCCCAGGTCTTGCCGCGCACCACCGGCGGCGTCGGCGGGGTGCCCGGCCCGTCGAGGTCAGGGCGTTGCCCGTGGCGAATCACGACATTCCATTCGCCCTCGAACAGATAGCCGGTCACCGGCCATCCGTTCGCGATCTGCAGCGCGGTCGCCGCGCGTGCGGTGTTTGTGTCCCAAATTCCGGTTTCCGGTATCCCGCAGGTCTTCTGCCAGCGCTTGAGGCCGTCCTTCCAGGATTGCGGGTCCGTGGGGAACAGGCCACTGATCGCCTCGGCGGGCCCGTCGAGCGGACCGTAGTAGTACCCCGCCGGGAGGGGGAACGCGTCCGGATCGGGTGGCCCGTACACCCAGAGGTAACCGTTTTCGAGCCGGGTAGCGAAGGCGTCCAGGCGGGTGTCACCCTCGGGGAGGTTGATCTGGGTGTGCATCGGGTCCTTGGTGGCCCAGTCCTCACCCCAAAACACCGTGCCCTCGAACTCGGTGAGCATCTGGCGGACCGCCGCGATCTTGTCGGCCGGCATGTTCACCGACGCCCGCACCTTCCACGGCAACCGGGTGGCATTGAGATCCACCGCCGTCCCGCTCAGGTGATTGCTGTTGGCAATATCGTTGTCCCAGCTGAACCCCCAGTAGTCGCGGGGCCGGTAGCTGTCGATCCGCCAAATCCGCCGATGCCAGACCGCCGCCCAAGCTATCAGGATCGTCGCCGCCGCACCGCGCCGCACCTCCGGCCGCACGTTGTCCGTGCCCGGCACGAGCGGCTTGACGATCTCGCCGGTATCGCAAATGCGCCAGCCGTTCTCGGAGAAGGTGTTCCCCTGGTAGGTGCGAAATCCCATCGCGCTCACCCTCGTTTCTGTCTCACCACCACGATCGGGCGGTCGCCGACCCTGCCGCGGCGAATGGTCGTCGCGTCGTGCATCCCGGACGATAGGACCACGCACCGACACCAACGCGCGCCCGCACGGTTCGCCCGAACATCAGTGTGACGCTCGACGCGGCAAAATATCGCGAGTAGCGCCCTACTCGTTCCCGGAGCACACCATGGTCGACCAACCAGTTGTCAACGGTCGCGAGGAAATCCGCGTGGCGGGCATGAGTTGCCCGAATCTACGGACATGAAAGTTCGGGCGACGACACGTTCCGAGTAATGACCTGGTGCTGGGGGGTGCGCGCGCCCGCTCCCCCTCCGAAGCGTGGTGCCGGCCGCGTCGATCGAGTTGGCGGCCACCACCATGTGGTGCTGTCAGCGCCGTGTGAGCGTGGGCGGTTGCACCAGGCGAGTGACGCGTCGCCAGTGACCCGCACGGTGTGGCCGCCGATGTTGCATCGACGGCGTGTCCTGAGCAGCGATATCGGCGGACCCATCGGCCCCCCACCCTGTTCACGATCGCCTGTCATCGCGCCTGCCCGCTCCCCGGTCGATGGTCGTCACCGCAGGCTACCGGCCACCGCCGACAACACCTCTGTACCCGCTGCTGAGGGTCGGCGTAGCCACCGGGGAGGCCGATCCGCGGTGCTCGTCCTTCCTACGACGGGGGCTTTCGTGAGGAGAAGTAGTAGCCGATGGCGCTGCCGGTCAGGCCCACCATCGCGGTGAAGACGACCTGGAACGGACTGCTGGCGCGGTCCCACTTGTCGGCCCCTGCCCACAGGGGCACGAGTAGGTAGATCAGGCCGACGAGGAAGGTCGCGACGGAGAGGCCGATCGCCAGGGCCTTGCGGGTGTCCTCCTGGCGTTCGTCGAGGCGGCGGATGGTTACTTCGGGCTGTTCGGTCACCTGGGGGTCGGCGGTGCCGACGTTGACCTCGTCCACGTGCGCGTCGTCCAGGGCGGTGTCAGTGCCCTCCCCCTGCACGATGTGCCCTTCCGGTTCGGTCACTTAAAGACAACCTCCCGCTTGGTGCCATCGGGCTCCTCGATGAAGACCTTGGCGCCCTTCGAGGCGGCCTCGTCGATGTAGGCGGTGGTGCGGATGGCCCGGACCAGGGCGCTGGTCTTGGTCGAGGCGTGCCGCTTGGCGATCTCGTCGAGCGTCTTGATGTCGTCGTTGGGCAGATTCGCGGTGACCTTGGAGACGCCGTCCTTGCTCATGATGTCCTCCTGAAGGTGTGAGCTGACCTGGTAAGTCTACCCCAAAGCCGTACCCAGTACGGCTCAGATACGCATCGCTGGGTGAAGATGGAAACCGGCCCGAAGAGCACCGCATCTACCAGGTTGTGGACAAATCACCGCAAGTCGCGGGGTAGCCCGCCACACCTCGTCTACCGACTCCAGCCCCGCACCGCTCAGTCGGCAAGCGCACCCGATTCCAGTCGGATCGCACTCTAGATGATTGATTCCTTGAACGGATCAGTGGTCGTAGGCGATCAATGATCGCTTGGCAGTGGCGCCGATGTTCCAGTTGTGCCAGATGCCGGCGGCCATCGCCAGCACACGCTGGGCGACGCGGGCGAACACCCCGTGCGTGGTACGGCCACC
>NZ_JBHWUE010000186.1:0-9893 GCF_042738615.1 Rhodococcus sp. NPDC059968 | reverse complement strand
GTCCCTCGCGGGCCGTAGCGCCGCACCCAGACGGCCGCGAAGAGCACCGCGATGAAGCCCACATCGGCGACCTTCCCGAACTGTGACAGCACCGCAGACATCGACACCGCTGCGATTGCAGGGAACACAAGCAGCAGCGTCGTGATCACCCTGCTGTGCTGATCCCTGTCCTTGACCGCCGCCGAGGACTGCATCGCGACGACCGTCCCGAGCAACGCGACGGTGAGTGGCTGGCCGATCACGTTGGAACCCGGTAGCAGCACCACCATCGCGAGCACGACAGTGATCGTCGTGGCGGTTGCGGCACGGAGCCGCAGCCTGCCAGGATCGGAGACCGCGAGAAAACGGACTGTCTCCTGTACGAACCGAAAAGCCATTCACCGATTGTGCGCCTCCGGCACCCGCACATCCGTCATGACACCCCTATACATCGCGGATACGTCCCGAATCAACTTACAGTGCATAGGAATAACGATCCGCAGGAGGAGCTTCGGGATTGGGAGATATCGCTCAGCACCACGTGGCCACCGTCTGCATCCCAGCGGATCCACACCTCATCACAGTGGCGGCTCGCACCGGAACGGACGTCGAGCTGCGGATGCACTCATCCATCACGGCGTTCGACGTCGCGGCCGAGCAGTGATTCCCGGCCGTGGCCGGGTTCGCGGTCACGGTTCTCGTGCACGCCCTTGCCGCCGAGACGGGTCGGTCACGTATCTGCCGCCCGCCGAGCCCGCCGAGTGGGCGCGCACGATCTTCTCGACCGCCGGCGCCTCGCACGGATACTTCCTCGGCGCCGTCGACCCGGACACCGGCGGCCACCGACCCGGGCAGCTCGCATACCGCCTCTACCCAGGCACCGACCGTCAGGCGATTCCCGTGCCCCGACAGGTGCTCACCTGCCCGCACTATCTGCTCTCTGCCATCGACGGCAGCGAGCAGATCACCATTCCCACTCCGGCCTGACGATCACCGACGCTGCGGCGCAGCCGAATCGGCTCTTGACCTGCCATGACGACATGTCTCCCAGTACCCCGGGGGCACGCGGCCGCCGACCACGGTCGGCGATTACGCCGGTGGCGATGCGGACCTCCCGTCACAGCCTCCGGAGATCGCGGTAGGCGTGAGCGCGGGTACTGATCGTCTCGGTGAGGTCGGTGAGGTCGGTGACCGTGGCCGCGGGTGTCGCGGTCGGTGAACCGTTTCGTCGCCCGTTCTCGCTGTCTGGTGGGTGGTGCGAATTCTCGATCCGATTGTCCGAGTACTTCGAGCGGCGATGCTCGACCGATGCGATCAGCTCGCGGTGGACGACCTAGTAGGAGTCGAGGTTGTCGGTGACGATCACCGCAGCGCATACTCCGCCCCAAGAGGTTGACGTCGCAGCACACGATGCCCCCGACAGCATGGCGCGGCACCGCACCCTCGAGTCTGGCGGGTTCGAACACCCACAGCATCAGGAAAGATCAGTCATGGCCACCGACTACGACGCACCACGAATCACCGAATCCGACGAGACGGACACCTCCCTCGAACAGCTGACCGCCAGCCGGAAAGACACCCAGTCCCCCGCCGTGGACGTCGAGGACACCGACACCGCCGAGTCCTTCGAACTGCCCGGCGCCGACCTCTCCGGTGAAGAATTCACCGTCCGCGTCATCCCCAAGCAGTCGGACGAATTCACCTGCACCAGTTGCTTTCTGGTCCACCACCGCAGCCGCCTCGCCAAACATCAGCAACTGATCTGCCGCGACTGCGCCTGAGAACGTCGATCACTCGGAGTGCCTCGCGTCTCCGGGATCCCGGCTTCCGGATTCGGTCGTCATCGCCGTCGCGGAGTAACCTCTCACGTCGCCCGCGGGCCCGCGGGCGTTGCGGATTCAAATCCTGGCGGGTGGCACATGGCACGAACGAAAAGGTCAGGGCTCGGGTCGGTCGGCCGGAACCTGCGGATAGACCACGACACCGTTCTCCTTCACCCACGTTTCATCTCCACCGTCGGCATGCTCGACGAGCAGCTCGACCGTCGGGATCTCCGCGGACAGTGGGTGATCGAACGCGGCCCGGGCGTTGCGGGCACACACCGTCTCCACGGAGCTGCCGGTGTAGAGGGCGTCGATGACGAACCCCGGGGTGAACCGGCCACCAAGACCGTCACCGCCACGCAGCGCGTCCTGCCGGCCCCGCCACCACCGGTCAGAGCACGGGCCCGGGTGATGTTTTGGGGTGCTTCCACATCGAGGATCGTGAACTTCTCATAGTCCGCGTAGGCGAGGTCCCGCAGCAGCCGGGGGCCGAGGCCGGGCCAGCTGAACGTGCCCTCGAGGACCAGGTTCTCCCCGCGGGACAGGCAGATCTCGGTAATGATGTCGAGGAGCTTCGTCGACTCGGTGTGCACCAGGGTGGCGAGTTCACGCGGCATCAGCCGGTGCCCGTCCGCCAGGTCGATGCTCAGCAGGTCGATGTAGATGCCCTGCTCGATGGCGTCCCGCAGCAGGTAGTCCTTGACGATGTCCGCATCGAGCACCCGCCCTGCCCGGCGAGGTGCCGGCGGTCGATACTCGATGACTTCCCCACCCCCGGTGGGCCGGCGGTCGCCAACGCCAGGAACTGCCTGCCGATACCGACGTCGGTCTGCTCCGCCAGGTAGGCGTCGACGATCACGTCCCGCATACGCCGGCGGAACACCGGGTCGAAGACGCGGATGGAGGCGGAGGGGCCGTCCTTGTCGAGGATCCCGCCGGGCCGGCACCAGGCCTCGAGGTCGGCGGCGACAGCAGCGGGGTCAGAGTGCATTCGCCTGCGCACGCCGGTCGGCCGTGGCCGCGAGCAGCACCCGGTAATCGTCGTCACCCAGGAGGTCGCGGGAGCGTTCGATCTGATCCCACGTCCCCCGCACATAGCTCTCCCCGAGCGGATCGTCGCCCGGGACGTGCCCGAAGGTGTAGTCCCACGCCACCAGTTCGGCCATCATCCGCTCGTGATCGATCCGCTTCGCGGCGTGCTCGAGCAGCACCTCCCGCGGTGAACGGTCGCGGGCCGCCGGGTTCAACCGCAGCTTCTTCACGATCCGGCTGACCTCCGGCTGTGTGACGGCCAGGTTCTTCGCGATCACCCGCTGCGGCACCTGATTGTCCGTCGCGGACGCCACCGCACGCAGCAACTTGATCTGCAGCAGTTCCTTCTCCGCCGGGATCGCCCGCAGATCCCGCTCCACATCCGTCAACGCCATCACACACCACCATTCAACTGCAGTTATACAAAATGGTATCACCTCGGTGGAGGGCCCCGGTTGGCGGTTGCGACGGCGGGAAGTGAAGGCACCTATGGAAGGGGCGCCCCTCCGTCGCGGGCGCGCCGATCTGCCGAGGGCTCGGAGCGCGGGTGTGACTCATCCGACCTTTGACTTCAAGTACTTGAAGTTCTTAACGTCGATGGTGTGAGTGCACGAACCACCCCACGCGACTACACCATCAAGGACGCGGCCGCCCTGACCGGACTCCCGGCCAGCACCCTGCGCTACTACGAATCGGTCGGGGTGATTCCGCCGATCAGCCGCGGGGAAAGCAGTAAGCATCGGGTCTTCGACGAGGACGACCTGGGCCAGCTGCTGGGGATCGCGTGCCTGGCCGCGACCGGGATGTCCGTCAATGACATGAAGGAGTACGTCGCCAACGGACAACTCGGGGCCGCGGCCGCCGCCGCGCAGATCGAACTGCTCACCGAACGCCGGCAGCAACTCGCGCTCGAGGCCCAGCAAATCGCCCTCCGACAACGCTACGTCGACATCAAGATCGACTACTGGCACGCCATCGACGCCGGCGACGAGCCCCGTGCCGAACTCCTCGCGGCCGAGGCGAGCGCACTGGCCCACCAACTTCACCACACCAAAAAGCGCTAAACCCCTACCCCACCACACCCCGGTGCGCGCCCAGTGCTCCCCGGGCACTCAGCCCTGCCCCGCTCACCACCACTGTGCCCACCACAGACGTAAGGAACATCTGCCATGCGTGTGAACGCGTACGCCGCCCCCGCCGCCGGCCAGCCGCTGGCCCCCACCACCATCGAGCGCCGCGACGTCGGCCCCCACGACGTCCTCATCGAGATCCAGTACGCCGGCATCTGCCACTCCGACATCCACACCGTCAACGGCGACTGGGGCCCGCAACCCTTCCCCGTCGTGCCCGGCCACGAAATCGTCGGCATCGTCACCGAGACCGGCGCCGACGTCACCCGCCACCAGGTCGGGGACCGCGTCGGCGTCGGCTGCCTGGTCAACTCCTGCGGCAACTGCACCAACTGCCAGGGCGGCGACGAGCAGTACTGCGCCAACGGCATGGTCCCCACCTACGCTGGCGTCGACCGTGACGGCACCATCACCCAGGGCGGCTACTCCACCCATGTCGTCGTCGACGCCGACTACGTCCTGTCCGTACCGGAGAGCCTGGACCCGGCCGCCGCAGCACCGCTGCTGTGCGCCGGCATCACTACGTACGCCCCGCTGCGCCGCTGGGGTGCCGGTCCCGGCAAGAAGGTCGCCATCGTCGGCCTCGGCGGGCTCGGGCACATGGCCGTCAAGATTGCCCACGCCCTCGGCGCCGAGGTCACCGTGCTCTCCCAAACCCTGAAGAAGCAGGAGGACGGCCTGCGCCTCGGCGCTGACGCCTACCACGCCACCTCCGACCCCACCACCTTCGAGCAACTCACCGGCCGGTTCGACCTCATCGTTAACACCGTCAGCGCCAGCATCGACCCCAATGCCTACCTCGGCCTACTCGCCGTCGACGGCACCCTGGTCAACGTCGGCGCCCCCGCCGAACCGCTCAACCTCAACGTGATGTCACTGATCAGCGGCCGCCGCAACTTCGCCGGATCGATGATCGGCGGCATCGCACTTACCCAGGAAATGCTCGACTTCTGCGCCACCCACAGCATCGGATCCGACGTCGAAGTGATCCCCGCCCACAAGATCAATCAGGCGTACGAACGGGTCCTCGCCTCCGACGTCCGCTACCGCTTCGTCATCGACACCAGCACCCTGAACTGACCCCACCATGAACGCCCGCCGCAGACAGGTCCCGCCGGGCGTTCACCCACACCACAACCCGCCTTGCCGCCCGAGGGTGCACAGATCCGCAGCCTCAACGACTGTGCACAGGAGTGCTACTCAGCCGGGGGTGCTACTCAGCCGGGGTGCTCGGCCATGACCTGCCGTCGGTGTCACCACTCACGCTAGTTCGGCGGCAGTTGGCGTCGCGGGACGGCCAACATTTGCGGTGCAGGCTCCCCGATGACCTACACCACCGCCCGGTCCGATGACGAAACACATCCATTGAGGTGAAAGGACCGGTCCCCGACGGATCCACGCCATCTATACACCAACAGACGTCACCCGCGAAAAGGGCGCCTCTTGTCCGGGAACCCACTTCGGTCCGCCGATCCGACGTCAACCTTCCGAACGGGGATCATGACCGCCGCCCGCCGCCCGCAGCACCCGTGCCGACCGCTGCGTGTGTTCCTCCGCCGACAGCAACGAGATAGCGCACCGACATTCTTCGCGATTGCCTGCCGTGTCGATCGCCCTGAGGACGCTCTCCGTTGCTGCGTTCTGGGTGATCGGACTTGGATTCGTCCTGGCAGCGGCCGCGATTGCCTGCGGCGCCATCACGACGTCGCGGTCCCCTGTGGCCGACGACGAGGCCGCATCCTTGCGTGCGCTGCTGCGCGCGCTGCTAGGCGTCGTTGCCGGCGTCGCGGGGGTCATCGTTTCCGCGATTGCCCTGTTCCCCTCGCTGCGCAGCTGTGACCACGGGCGTGGCCGCAACATTCCCGGTCGACACCTGGATTGATACACGCCATCTGTGACCGCTGTCCCGGCTCCCACCGGTCCGCGAAGCGCACCGAGGTCGTCGGCGTCAGGCGGCGAGCCAAGTGGCGCAGCGCTTCTCGATCCGTAAGGGCCGGGTGTCGCTTCGGCCGATTTCCCGGGCCATTGCGGGAACCGATCCCCGGGGGCGTGCGACACGCTTCATACGCACTCTCAGGTCGGCGACGCTGCCGGCGATGCTAGCGACCACTGCAGTCCGACACCACCCGCCGCCGCAGCGCGACGCACCACGGCGATTGTGGCCCGTGTTCGGTGCACCCCACGACCGGACAGCGTCAGTGACGCCTGTTCCCGCGGTCAGTGTGGCTCGCAGCACCCTCACCCGGCGGACAAATCGTCGAACAAGTGCGCCCGCTCCCCGCGGGACCGCCAATGCGTCCACGGGTCTCCGATTCGGCGTCGACGAACACCGACGACCACCGCCCCACAGCCCGCCAATGACCGGCCTTGACCTCGACCGCCGCACGATGACCGCCATGAAGCCGGCACAGCAACGCCCGCCCCGGCCGAAACCCGTGCTCGCCCAGCCACGACCGGGTCTGCCCGCACACCAGACCTGCCGGCCAGCGCGCAGTACCGAACCCGGGCTCTGCCGGGGTGGTCCGGGCTCTGGCGCGGCGGTGGAACCGCGCCCACACAGATCCCTGTACTTGAACTGACTTCAGTTAGGCGACTAGTGTGACGGCTGACACTACGGCTGCACAACGGACGGGCACGATATGCCAGGAATCGACACCGACGTACTCGTCATCGGCGCGGGGATGGCTGGACTGACCGCTGCCGCCCGGTCCCTCGGCAGGGGTAGTTCGGTGATCGTCGTCGAGAAGTCCGCGACGGTGGGCGGGTCGGCTCAGTTCGCCGGGTACGCATGGACGGCGCCGACGCATGAGGTGATGGACGAAGTCAACCCCGACGGCGACCCCGCATTGCGGCGCGCGCTCGTCGACGGGTTCGCTCCGGGAATCGAGTGGATTCGCTCCCTCGGGGTCGAGTGTGCGGACGCCGTGACGGTCCTGCGGTACGGCACAGGCCACCAGTTCGACACCAACCAGTACATCGACGAGTGCCGCAGACGAATCCGGGCCGGCGGCGAACTGCTCACCGGCACCCGCACTCTCGGGCTACTCGCCGAGAACGGTGCCGTCGTCGGCGCGCGGATGCTGCTGGCAGATGGCACCGAACGGGAGATCCGTGCTCGCGCGACGATCCTCGCCACGGGCGGATTTCAGGCGAATGCCGAGGCGGTGAACAAGCACATCCATCCGGCTGCGAGCGCGATGCAGCTCCGGTCCAACCCGGCGAGCGTCGGCGACGGACTACGCCTGGCCGAAGCTGTGGGTGCCGCGACCGGGACGGATCGCTCCGGTTTCTATGGTCACCTCATTCCCACTGGGGTGAGCTTCCGTGACCCGTCCGACTTCGTGGCGCTCTCGCTGTACTACAGCGAGCACGCACTGCTGTTCAATCTCGACAACCGCCGGTTCACCGACGAGACCATCGGCGACCACTTGACCACGATGGACCTGCTCGAACAGCCCGAGTCCCGCGGATTGTTGGTAGCCGACGCGCGTGTTCACCGCGACTGGATCACCGGCAGCTACGTGGAAGGTGCGGTTGCCATCGACAAGTTCGACCTCGCGCAACGCCGCGGTGGCAGATGCGGATTCGCCGAGAGCCTCGACGATTTCGCCTACCTGCCCGCAGAGTGGGGTTACGACGGTGCCGCGATCGCCGAGCAGATCCGCGCGATCAATGCGGCAGGAAACGCGGTGCAGCCGCCACGCACCTACGACGCCGAGCCCATGGACGAGGGCCCGTACTACGTGATCGAGGCGTCCCCAGCGCTGACGTTCCCGTTCCACGGCGTTCGCATCGACGAGAACGGCCGCGTCCTCGCCGCTGCAGGCGGAATGATCGAGGGTCTGTTCGCAGCGGGATCCGATACCGGCGGACTCTACAACCACGCCTACACCGGTGGTATCGCTCCCGCTCTGGTGTTCGGCCTCGCCGCGGCGGACCGAGCTGCAGCCGACCGTGCGATCGTCAGCGCGTAAAGCAGGTGCCCGGCCACAACTGAAAGGCGTGACGCCGTCGACGTCGATCCGAACGGTGCACGGCACACAATCCTCCAGTGCGTCATGCCGACTGATCGGAAAAGGAGATTCATCGTGCAGACCGCTGCGGTTACGCCCTCGCTCCGGGATCCGCTGCGCAACGCAGATTTCACGGTCCTCGTTGCCGTCCAGTGCGTCACAAATGTGTGCGTCTGGGTTTTCGTCGTTGCGGTCCAGTGGACGCTGACCGTGGCCGGAGAGTCGTCGACGGTCATCGCCTCCGTTCAGACGGCGCTGGCGATTCCCTTCCTCCTGTTCGCTCTTCCGATGGGCGTCTGGGGTGAGCGCGGGGCGGGGCAGGTGTTGATGCAGGGCGCGTTGCTCGTCCTTGCGGGTGCGGCGGTGGCCGCGGCCGTGCTTGCAAGTATCGGCGACGTGCCCGCATGGCTGATGCTCGCGACGGTCGGTGCGGTCGGCGCCGGGCTGTCGACTATCACGATCGCGTGGCAATCGCTCATGCCGCACATCGTGGGCCGACCCCTCGCGGGTACCGGGGCCATCCTCGATGGCGCCTCCTACAACGGCGCCCGGGCAATCGGCCCGATCATCGGTGGGGCACTGTTGACCGCGACGACGTCCGAGGCCCTCTTTCTGGCGTTGGGCGTCGTCTTCGCCGTGCTGGGCGTGCCGCTGCGCTCGCGGAGGCGCGTGGGCTCGGCAATGCCGCGCTCATCCGAACGGATGCTGCCCGCACTGGCGGCGGCGACGCGGTTCGTCTGGAATTCCGCTTGGACCCGGCGACTCTTGTACCGCCTCTCGGTCTTCGGGATGCCCTCGAGTTGTCTGTGGGCTCTGCTGCCCGTGATCGCATACGAGCGGTTGGGCCTGTCCTCGAGTCAGTTCGGCCTGATGTTCGGGCTCGTCGGGCTCGGTGCCGTCGTAGGCACCGTGGCGGTGATGCCGCTTCGCCGCCGGATCACGCAGAACGCGTTCATCTGCGCCGGATCACTCGCCTATGCTGCCGTTCTCGCCGCGGTCGCCACGGTGTCGAATGTTGTGGTCGTCGCCGTGCTCATGGTGGTCGTCGGCGCCTCGTGGGTCGGTGTGCAGAGCTCCTGGATGATGGCTGCCCACGGTGCTCTGCCGACGTGGATCCGGGCCCGCGTGATTGCCTTGATGCTGTTGGTCTTCCAGGGCTGCCAGGCGGTCGGCTCAATCGTCTGGGGGGCGCTCGCCGATCTCTTCTCCCTCGAGCTCGCATTTGGTACGGCGTCCGTTGTGATGATGTGCGCGGGGATGGGCGCGCTCGTCCATGGGATCGTGCCGGCGGAGACGATCGCCCCCACTCTCGACGACGAGACACGGTCCGCGGTTCCGCTGGCACCGGTGGTGGAGGAGTCGGCACCGGTCCGGGTGACCGTCATCTATCAATTACGGCCTGGTGGGGACGCGTCGTTTCGGGCGCTTCGGCGCGACCTCGCACGCGCCCGCCGCCGTCTCGGCGCGCGCCGCTGGACGGCTGAGGTCGGTACGGACCGCGTGATCGAGCGGTTCGATTTCCGCGATGTCGCAGAGTATCGACGGTATCTCTCCACCCGGTTGACCGATCCGGAGAAGTGCCTGCTCGACAGAATCTGGGGCGACGCGTGCGCCGAACGCCCCATGTCGAGGCTTTCCCACCGCTGATAGATTCCGACCGGCGCACTCGACACGACTGATTCCCCCACGTGCGGTTGTTCGCCCCACCTCGGCCGGTACAGATTCCATTCACACCACAACGCGCGATTCGGGATCCGGATTACCTGGTCGATGCCCTGTCACGTGAGCGGCGGTGGCCATCGCGGATGGACGAATTTGCCCCTAGATGATTGATTCCTTGAACGGATCAGTGGTCGTAGGCGATCAATGATCGCTTGGCAGTGGCGCCGATGTTCCAGTTGTGCCAGATGCCGGCG
>NZ_JBHWUE010000185.1:0-9972 GCF_042738615.1 Rhodococcus sp. NPDC059968 | reverse complement strand
GCTTCGCTCCCCGCCAGGGAGCCGCTGCGCGGCTCGCAGTGGGTCGATTCCCGTTGCCGTCGATCGAGTCGCTTCGCTCCTCTGAGTTTCCCAGATTAGGTTCTCACCTGCGCTTTTAATCGCCACGTTCGATCCGGTCCCCCACACCCCAACGAGGCCGGGGAAACGGGAAGGTACGCCCGACCTGCCGCCCACTCGCCTTCCCGCACCGCTCCATGTCATACCCACAGCATACCACCCAACCTACACACAACCCAAAAACAGTCGAAAATCTACAAACACCCAAACTTGTTGATTAATAATAAATTCCGAACCTTACAAGCTGACGTTTGTGCACAACACACGTAAAAACCTACTGATCAACTGATTACCGAAAGATGTTGTCAATCAACATCTTTCAAAAACGCCTCAAAACCGGACGAAACAGACACCCGCTCGCCGCCGACACCCCGGCGCCGGCCCTCCCCCGACACGGCGCCGGCAACCTCACATCACAAACCGGGGACATGTCATCACACCAGGTCACAGCACCATTACGCCCGCGAGTTCCGAGGTCGCGTCGATCCCACCCATAACCACCTACACACCGCCCAGAATGGGCAGCAGAGTTTCAGCAGCGGATCGCGTCGCTCGCGGCGACGCATGGGGAGGGAGCGCGTCATGGTGTTCGAGAGATTCTCCGATCAAGCCCGCCGGGTGGTCGTCCTCGCCGCCGGCGCCGCCCGCACCCACCACAGGACTCCGTCGGCACCGAACACCTGCTGGTCGGGATCTTTGACGCCGGCGGCCCCGGAGCGGCAGCGCTGACTTCGTGGGGCGTCACCGCGCCTGGCACTCGAGAGCAAGCTCGGGGGTGTCAGCACACCGGCGGGATCCGCCCCGGCCGCGGGGCACATCCCAAACACCGGCGAAAACGAAGAAGGTCCTCGAGGGCAGCCTGTGCCAGAGGGCCCTGCTCAGGCACGAGGAGATCGGCACCGACCACCTCCTCCTCCTTGCCCTGCTCGACGACCCCGCCTCCACCGGCGCTCAAATCCTCACCGACCTCGCACCCCTACCCATCAGCGAGATGCGTGAGCACCTCAGACGCGAACTGGCCCAACAGCCCACCCCAGGCCCCGCCCACCGCATCCCCATTCGGCTCAGCGACGACGAATACACCCGCGCCCACGCTGCCGCCCGCACCGCCGGCCAGAACCTCGAAACCACCGATCCACGACCGCATCACCGACGCCCTCGAACAACCCGAATAGCACGTTCAGGCAGAAGATCAACATGGTCGGCCCAGTCACGGCCGTCGAGAAATGAGTGCACATGCGCTACGAATTCCGCGTCGCCGACCTCGTGTCGGACGCACTGGCCGAAGCGTTCCCCGAACTGGACCGCGCCGTCCTGTCCGATCAGACCCTGTTCTACGGCACCGTGATCGACGAAGCCCATCTCTACGGGCTGCTTAACCGCTTCCAGTCCGTGGGCCTCCACGTGCTTGAAATGCGGCAGCTGCCCGAAGCCCCATCCTCCCCATGGTGAATTGCCAGGGAGTCGACCGCGGCCACCCCGGGACGTGGCACCTTTCCGGGTCGGTCCGAGCGCTCTCCGAGGCCGCGGTACTTGCCGTCCATCCACGCGATCACATCGAACAGCGCAGCGCCGAGATCTCCTCCGGCAGGCCGGCCTCCTCCCGGATCGGCAGCAACCGGCGGTGCAACGCGCTGTCGCCGGCGCGGAGCGCCTCCCGGACCGAATTCAGACGTGCCCGCTCGGTACCCAGCACCTGACTGACGGCATATTGCACTGACAGCAGCGCTTCGCGCCGAACACCCATTCAAAATACATTGCGTTACCGACCGGGCACGGGCTCGCGTATGTGGGCTCGAATCAGCGCTCCCAGTCGCACAGCCGGAATGGTGAGACCCTCGATCCGCTGCTGCCGATCGATCATCGCCACCAGGACATACAACGCCCGTGCAGCGTCCCCGCGTGTTCCGCTCTGAGCGGTGCCGAGCTTCCATCCCGTCAGTCGCGCCTTGTGCTCGTGCACGATGGCCATCAGCGAGCAGAGATCGGCGACATCCTTGGCCGCGGAACGACTATGCCACGCAAGCGCCTTCAGAACCACCGCGGCCTCGACGTCAGGAACCAGCACATCGAAGACCAGCGTGTCTCCCCGGTGCAGGCGCGCGTGGACCGACACCCCGACCGGCGGGGCGGCCAACGCCAGACTCAGCCCCGGAATGGCATCGAAACCGTGCTCCCCCACGTACACGGTGTCCATGCGCCGGCCGGTCGTCAGCGGCACGAGCAGATCTACTGCCAGGGGTGTGTCGTCGCCGGACTGGGCCTGATAGTGATTACCCCGCACACGCCGATAACCGCGCGCGAGAAGGTTCGCATGCAGATCCGCGCCACCAGCAACGACGGCGTCCATGCCCGCATCCGCGTCCGCCGTCACCCGCGCCACCGCCGCCTCGGTGGGATACACGTGGCTGAGAATGTGCACCATGTGACCGCCGATGATGCGGTAGTCCTGCCCTGAGGCGGCGGCAGCGAGATCCGCCAACGCCCGCAACCCCAGATCCGCCGCGTTGGAGGCGGCATCGATCCGCACCACGTCAACCACGCCAGGCGCCGTCCAGGATCGCTTCGCGCAGATGCTCGCCGGCCTCCGCCGCATCCGGGCCCGGGCCGGCGAGCACATCGTGCAACGCGATGATCGGATCGACCCGCGCCCTCGGTTGTGCCGCCGCGGCCGCGGTGCGCCACAGGGTCCGGTCCTGCGGCACCGTGACCACCAGCGTGTACTCCGCATCGGTGGCCGGGGTGAAACCGGCCGCCGTGAAGTCCAACAACTCGCTGCTGTACAGCCCGGCCACCGCCGGTAACCGCCACGGCGCGTACACATCCGCGGCCACATCCCCGGTCAACACACACCCCACACCCCGCTCAGCGCACCACGTTGCGGCCGCCTCCGCCTGCCGCACCGCAGGATCGAGTCCGTACCAGTACGTCGACGCGCCACCGGGACCCGGATACTCCTCGAGCAACTCATCGAGGGCCTCGGCACGCTGCCCGATCACCCACCCACGGTCGGTGCGCGACGCGAACCGATGACCCCGCAACACATGCGAGACCGACTGCTGCGTGACCTGCAACACCGCAGCCAGCTCGACCTGCGTCAACGGCTGCTCGGCCAACAACAGCAAGCGTTCGACCGCCCACCGCGTCCACGGCCGACGACCACGCCGCAAAGCCCCTACCTCCGACCCGGCCTCGGCCGACGCCGCCGCGGTGTGTTCGACACCCCCGATGACGACACAACCCTCCTCGACCGCGATCACATCCACCACCCCCTCCGCCGCTAGATCCCGCAAATACGACGTCGCACGGGGCGTGACAAGCAGGAACCGGTCCTTTCGATGCCCATCACGTAGTCCCTCGACAATGCTCGGGGTCGGCGGCCTCCCAAACACCCTGACCTTCACCGCCACCGCGCCGCCGCCCGGTAAAACCAGATCCAGATCAGTGGGCCCACCCGAGACAACGCGAACCTCGGCGCGACGCAACAACAGCAACGCACCCGACAACAACCGATCCGCCCGATCCACACCCATCACCTCCGCCCAACCCACCCAAATGCGTATACAAACTAAAATACCATCGAGTACTTAAGTTTGTACAAGCGAGTCTGCGTGTACCCCGGCCATCCACCACGAATCAACGCCGACCCCCTCTGCGGTACCCATACCCACTCCTTCGCGCGGCCCTCAGCCGCGGGACCTGAACTCGTCTCCTGGAGCCGGCGTCGAATGCACCACCGCCCTGACCCTGACAGGAGCTGCCGGCAACTACACAGCCCTCATAGCTGTGACGTGAACCCGATACCAGCCCGCGCAACGCCTCCACGACTCGTCCAGATCGGAGAGTGCATGATCCGGGCCCCTCCGCCGCAGAAGCACTCTCGAGCGGTCAACCACGCGAAACGGAAGCTCGATGCGGGACGACAGCTAACGTGAGCACACGCTTTCGCACGTTCCCTGACCAAGGAGCCCCACATGGCCCTGCCGATCCCCTCCGGACGGCTCACCGGCACCATTCTCGCTCTGGCCACTGCAACGGTGCTGATCGGCTCAGCCCCCGCCGGCGCCGACCCCGCCGATTCCTCGCGGCTCCCAAGTGTTCGTCAACGACGTGCTCGGTCCGCAGGACCCCAGCTGGGGTTCCCCCAGACACACGTCCCCTTCACCGGGGGCTTAGCTTCAAAGACGGCGTAGACGCTTTCGACTGGGACAAACCGCACGCCCGCTTTGTACTGAACCACTGGGGTTAGTACTGCTGGTCGTAGACGGCGACGTCGATTTGGTCGCTGCTGGCACCGTTGGCGTCGACCGCGAAGATGGGTCCGACTTCGTAGCGCGCGGAAGGAAGTCCCGGATGAGGCTATCCAGTCAGCTTCGGATTCGTCACCCATCTAGGCGGGATATGTTGTGGCGGCACGAATTCCCGAATAGGACGCCTCGAGTGACGTCTGTTTATTGAGAAACGCTCCTTGAAGGTCGAACTTTCGTTCATTCATCAATCCCTCTCTGCCACAACTTGTATGTCCACTGCTTGTGCATCATGTTTGGTGATGCGCCAAGCCCCCAATGTCGGTGCGCCAGTTCCGGGAAAAGCGACGATGAGGCTGAGGAACTGTGTAAACCCCAATTCGGGGTCTTCGAGGTGGCGCACATAGGAAATCATGTCGAAAGGACTGGGAACGGGCTGACCGCCTGGATGGGTGTGCCACTCGCCAATCCACTGGGCGCGCTCTGCTTTCCATGCCTGGTTGGCAAGGGTCTGGGCGTGATGCAAGTCCCGGAGAAAGCGGGATGGTTCTCGTATCGCTGCAGGGCGGGGTCCCCGGCGATGAGCACTATGAATTGGTCGTTCACTGTACTGCTGCCCAACAGGATTCCTCCGGTCTCAAGGCCATCACATGAGCGGGCTGCTTCGGTGGCGATCACTTGAAGTGCCGAGTCGCGGATGTGGACGGTGTAGGCCATGTCCGTCGATGTCATTGAGAGCTTCCACACGTGTAGCAGATTGCCCGGGGCTTTGGAATGCTGGCCCAGCGAACCTCACCGGCGCGCGCGAGATCGTAAGGTGGGGCAAGGTCGCCGGCAGGGCGAAGGCCGATGAGTGCGTGTTCTCCAGGAAGGCGCTGGGTGTGGTCCCCATGCAAGGATTCGAGGATCGTGGCGACGGCGGACTTTGCTGCGAGCTGGCCGATTAGATGGAGATCCGGGGCGACTGCCGTCATGGGTTGGTGGATCTGCCCGGTTCCGTATGCGAGTTCTTGGTCGGCTTCGGCGTCCATAGCTCCGCTCGCTGTGAGATCGGCGCGTTGGCAGAGCAGACATCCGAAGCGAGGGGTTGGGCGCAGGCGCAGTACTTCGCCCACAGCTCCCTGGTCCAGAACGCAGGCGAGGACAGCGGGGGTCTTGGCTTGGCGTGCGAGGTGGCTTACAACCCGCCGGGGGGCGATGCCGTCTGCGGTACACAGGACGAGGTCGACAGTAGGCACGAGCGAGCGCATGTCGTCGGCGTCTTCTACCACGTTCAACCGATGGGCTTTGGCGTCAAGGTGAGGCCAGCGGGCCTGGAGGTGGGTACGCATCGCGTCGACCTTGAATCGCCCGACGCTCTCTGCGCCCAAGACATGACGGACCATGTTGTGCCACAGGAACCGGTCGTGATCGACAAGTTCAAGGCGACCGATGCCGTAGCCAGCAAGAGATTCCGCAGCTGCGCCGCCGATGCTTCCGACGCCGACGACCATGACCGAGCGACCGGCTAGTTCCTCGATCGGCCACTTCCCCGCCAGTTGCTCGAGGCCGATGGTGTCCGGCTCGACTTCGAGGTGAAGTGGTCGAACGCCGCTGCGTTGGATAAGCCAGCCGGCGAACTCACAGCCTCCCTGCTCACGGATCTCAGGTGCGAGGTCCGGGTCGTGCGAAATCAAGAGACCGAGACTGGTCCCTGGATCATCGACTCCCGGAACCATTTCCCGGAACCGTTCGAATGGCACCGAGGTACCCGGTCGCCGAAGCATTGTCAGATGAAACGCGTGGAGGTTGGGTTCTGGCTGTCGCATCCATTGGCCCTGGTGCGTCCTATCTCCCCATTTGAGGGCCTCGTACGCTCGTGAGATGTCGACACGGGCTCGAACACCCTTCACGGTCTCCACCGTGTCCACGACGTACATCTCCTCCGACGGTGCATGCCGCAAGGTCAGCTCGGCGCCAGGCGAGGAGGCCGTTGCGATCTTGTGGGCTGCCTCCCTCGTCAGGACGACATACGGGTCATGCCGATACATCACCCTCCTCGATTGTCTCGGTAGTCCGCACCGCACTGGAGTCGGTGGTCGCACCGCTCTCGACGGCTTGAGGGATGAGGTGGTCGATGGAGTCGTCGGATACGATCCCGCTGGTCGTCATCTGGGTAAGAACACCGGCCTTCATGAGGGCGTACTCGATCCTCCACCCCGCGGCCTTGAGGAGAAGTTCGGCGACACTGGCCTCCGGCAACCAGGCACCTTCGCTTTGTAGCAGGCACAAGGCACCGCCAGGAGCGACGTGCCACCGGGACTGGGTCTGTTCGATGATCTCCGGCTCCAGATTGGTCGGATGTATTGCCGGAGGAACCATCGGGTATGCAGCCGGGTACAGCAGGATGAACCCGAGTCCTGAGCCACCCAGCAAGTCCGTCAGGTGCCCTGGTTCCAGGCGGTCGAACGGCCACATCGGGAGGACCCCTAGGCACGCCCCGTGGTGAGCGAGGGCCCCGTCGGAGCCATCGTTTGCGGACACGTACTCCACACCCGGAACCAATGCTCTGACCTCTTCGAGGTCACGTTCAAGACGCCCGGGTTCCGCGACGGACCAGACGATCGGCGTCATAGCATCCGGGAGATCGGCCTCTTCCCCGCGGGCGCTCATCCCTGCGGCGTGTCCTTGACCGGGCGGGGCACTATGGGAGCACCGACTGCCGGGTTTGTCGAGCCCTTCGGGGCGCTTGGGAAACCGTCGCCGAAGATCTCCCCCCACAGCCTGACAGCCTTCGCGGAGTCGTTACTGACTTGAGCAGCCACAGCCAGAGCCGCGTTGTCTGCGGCGTCTCGGAGCCGCGCGCCGAACTCGTCGTATTCGAGATCGCTTTGAATCGGCCCGCACAATCTTGCCGGATCTTCAACCGGCAGAACGCTTTCAACGTGATATGCGGCGCGGATGAAGAATTCCTTCATGGCAATGGGCTGGGTGTGACCCGTCGGCATGAGTTCGAGCGCGAGCACCTCCATGACCAGCGACTTGACCTTGATGTCCTGCTCGCACGCCTATGCCTTCAGCATGCGGACAGAGCCGGCGAACTTGTTCCACTCCGCATGCTTCTTGGCGACTTCGGAAATCAGATACTCCGGGTCACAGGGTACCCACTTCTCGGAAATGGCCTCCGGGATAAGCAGCTTGCCGTCGCGGCGGAGCGCAGGCATCGCGTCGACAGTGAATGCATCCGGATCGTCCGGGTCGTCGAGGAAGCACTTCACCGCGTGGTTGCGCCACCGTGCCAGTCGCACCGCCTTCTCGTGAGTACCGTTTGTGGCTCCGAGCAGAGCGTTGACCCTTCGACGCGTGTGGTCGAGCGCATCCTCTGCCGAAGAACCCGGCAGTCCCCAATCCTCATGCTTGCTGCCATCGAAGATGAGCACGACATCGACATCATGGATCGGATTCTTATGTGTGCCTCGCGCCAGCGAACCTGAGGCAATCACTTCTTTCACGTCGAATTCTGGAAGGAACGCTGCTTTAAACAAGTCGCGACGAGCGCGTGCCTCGCGAACATCGTCGATGTCGACGTTCACAAAGGTCTGGTACTGCTGGAACGCGTCGCTCACACCCACCGTGAATCTCCTGTCTCTGCGCCGCTCGAATACGGCACCGGCGAACACCGAGAATATAGGTCGCCCCCGACAGAAACAGTTTGCGGCGTCGTAGCCATGCCCGCGCCATCACGTCGCTGCCACCCCCAGACTCCTCTTCGACGCCCGAGTCGCCCCGCATCTCGAAGATCTACCTCATTGGCTGTGCGCGTTCCGCTGGCAGTAGGCCTACGAAATGCGCACCGGGATGGTTGTGGATCAGGGCTCCAGGCGCCACCTATCCCGACCGTCCCGCCATCGGCGAGACCTTCCGACGCGAGCTCACCGCCGAGACCCCGTTGCTGTATGGCGAGCACATTCTGCTCACTTTCTCGCGCGCGATGTTGGATCTGCGCCACTAGATTGTGAGCGTCGGCTCGTATCGCCCAGCGGGTGCGATGTACTCATAGACGGTCGGTTTGGGCATGAGATTCCAGTAATGCCCGAGCATCAGTGCGCTTCCTTGCGGGGACGCGAAGAACAGGTGGATCCGGCCTGAATAACCTGAGTTTCGATGAGCGACAATAACGTCTCGCGCGTTGCGCGCCCATCCAGTCGCCCATCTCCCGTCCGGAACAGAGGTGGGACCGGGCCCTGACTCGGGCCCGATGATGAGTACGGAACCAACACTCTCCACACCGCGTGCCCACTCAGTTACTGCTGCGGTCAAATCATGGGTTAACGCGATGCCGACAGCCAGATCTGCTCCCTCACGAACCCGCTCACTACTGAGAATCCTCGGCGTTGCCTCCGGATGAAGCTCCGTCGTAGACCAGCGCTCGGTCCTATTGTCAACGCTGAGGATCCAATTGCGGGTATCCGAGAGGACTCGGCCGACAGCGAACCACATCGGTAGCCTCATGGAACCCCTGACGTGGACCCGTTTGACGCGGTAGGCGTCGAGGCTGCGGGCCCCGTCTCTGAGTCGAGGCGCGATGTCGTTGTCCCAATCGAGCCCGCTTTTCAACGTAAATCGCTCGCCAGGTTCGTCGCCGTCGTAGACATCGGTGAGATCGATCACGAGGTTCGCGTGAGGTTGTTCGTCGCGACGATCGATCGCATGCACATCCAAACAGAGGGTCCCCGTCGTCACGAGGAGGTTATTCTCGCTGATCATGGTCTTGATCTGGTCACGGGACTGAGGGCCAAGGCCATCCGTAACAATCTCGCGGACAAGGTCACGGCCCAGCTTCACGGCATTCTCGTCATCCAGGAGCCCGGCGAGCTCCATTGCAGCGCTCGCTCTTTCGAAGAAGTGCGACTCTCCGCCAGGATTCTCCCACTTGACGGCACGGAGGAACCGGTACAGTTCGTCGACGTCTATGCCGAGATGGCTACACCATCGAGTTCGTTGCTTACCGAGATCCATTCGATTGGTCGCCGCGGCGATCTTGCTTACGTTTAGGAAATGCGTCTTGAGATCAAGGATCTCGAAGAACTTATCGGTGTGATCAAACGCGCGATCAGTAACGAATGAGAATTCACTGTCCGGATTCTCGTCATGCAACGAGCGCCATGTCACATAGAAACGCTGCAGCGGGCTCCTAGTGTTCTCGCCTTTCGGCGCGGTCGTCAGCCACTGCTCGTTGACGACGATTGATCCCGTGGTAGAGGTCTTGACCTGCCAGTAAGTGTGCGGTGCGTTGCGGCGGCGAACAACGATGTCGTCGTACGCACCGCCGGAGGCATCCTCGATGCTGATTGACTCGATGTTCTCCTCGCGCAGCGCCTTGCACATCCACCACCATCCGATGATGTGCTGGTAGTCGTCACCGCGGAGTGCAGCAGCGCGTGGGGCGAGCTTAGCGTCGGGGACCTTTGTCATTTCAAGCTCCGTATCTGCGGCCCTGCCGAAGGGTCGCGAGGAAATTCTCGGCATCCTGGTCGCACCGAGGCGCTTCGATTGCGGGCCACTGTTGCTGCCTTAGGGCTTGTGATGAATTAATCTAGCTCGGTTCGGGCGTGTCGTCCGGTGCGGGATGGAGTGTGTAGTTCCACTCGCCGTGGAACTCGTGGCG
>NZ_JBHWUE010000184.1:0-9995 GCF_042738615.1 Rhodococcus sp. NPDC059968 | reverse complement strand
AGAAACGGCCGGAAAACGACGCGAGCACTGCCTTGACGTCATCCATCAGCTCCTCTACCGGCGACGTGTCCCCATGTTCCCGCAGGACCTCGACCGTAACGCCGACCACCGACAGGTACCGCTCGATCCACGCCACCGGAGAACCGCGCCGACCGATCCCGCCACACCACTCGCACCACCGTGAAGTGACCCGTGGCTGCGTCGTCGAGCATCCGATTCAGTCCCGCTCGGGTCTCCCGCAGGCCTGAACCACGATCCGTGTAGGCCCGGTACACGGTGCCGGTGGCACTCGCACGCAGCATCTTTCCTGATTGGCGAGCGAGGATTCCTGACCGGTCGAGCCGGACACCCGGCAGTACAACGCTTCCGCCCTGCCGGCTGGAACACTCTCCGGTGTAGGTCGACCCAGGTAGACGTCGAGATCCTCCCGATCGAAGACTCGCTGACCGGAAGCCGTACGCCGAGAGGATAACCGGCTCTCCGACGCGGCCTTCCGGACCCCACCACCGACATATTCAGGTATGCCGCCGCCTCACCGAGGCGCATGATCCGATAGTAACAGGAAGGACTCAGAAGTATTAGCCTGAATTCACCGATTCGCTGACCTGATCGCTGCGAGTTTCGTTGGGCGGCATGGGACGGTGTGTGGGCATGGTTGAGCGTCCGACCTCTCGTGTCGGGTTGTTCCACTGGGGCTTTCGCGTTGAGGGCGGGCAGGTGTCCTTGGCGTTAGGCGACGATCGGATGTGCGCGATCGAAGGTGTTGTCGAACAGTGTGTTCCACGCTGTTTCCCACGGCCAGTTCTGCGGGAGGTGCAGGGTCAATCGTCTCGCCGAGGAGGCGATGCGTGCGGGGACCGAGACGATGGTGCGGCGGAGGGTGCCGGTCGTCGCTTTCGTCACCTTCGGATCGCCGGTGAGGGTGCCGGCGGCGCGGGTGAGGTTGAACGCCATCACCGCGGCGACGAGCCAGGCGGCGTTCGCCGAAAACGAGTTCGACGGCAGATGCGCGGGGGCTGAGTTCTTCAGGTCCGCGTGCACCTGTTCGATGACGGCGTGCTGGTGGGTTTTGTCGGCGTCGACGGTACCGACCTCGTCGGGGTCGGTGGTGGTGAAGAAGGCGTGGAACCGCTCGAACAACGTGCCCTGGCCCTGGTCCTTGGGCGGTCGCAGGTCGGGATGCGGCGCACCACCAACCGACCCGGGATGTTGGGCCTTCTTCTGCGAGGCGAACGCGGTGAACGCGTATCTCGGCGACCTCCGCCCGTGAGATCCAGGTGTCGGTGCCCTCGTCGTAGACGGCGTCGGTGTATTCGATCGGCGTCCACGCGCACTCGTCGGCGTCGATGGATTCGATCGCACGTTTGATGGTGGAGGTCAGGCGCACGGTGACCGAGACGTCGGCGCCGGCGCGGAGCGCGGCACCAAGGGTGGGATGGCCGTAAAAGGCGGAGTCGCCGCGGACCAGAACCTTCGGCGCGCCGTTGCCGTTGGTTCCTGCGGCGTGGGTGCGCAGCCGGTCGACGGTGGCCAGCGCATCGGAGATCATGCGGGCGGCTCCGCGCGGGGAGCCGCAGGCTCCGCGGCGCAGGCGTTGGGTGAGGATCACCGGCGCAGCGGTCTGCGTGGTGATGGTGGCGATGAGTGCGTTCAGCCCGCGGATCCCGGAGTAGCCGTATCCGGAGCCTTGTTTGCCGTGGCCGTGGACCTCGATGATCGAATCGTCGATATCGACCAGCACCCGCTCGGTGTGGATCCCCGCCACCAGCGCGGTCTTCTCCGCGAGGTTGCCCAGGAACCGCGAGGCGACGGCGTCGAGTTGCCGGACGTGCCCGAAGGTGAACTGGCGAAGGAACGATCCCAGCGTCGACGGTGCATAGGGGCTGTCGAAGACGGTTCCCATCGCCCCGTGCCGCAGGATCGCCAGGTCGGCGATGCTGTCGGCGCCGGCGACCATCCCACCGACGAGCGAGGCGACCTTGCGGCCCGGGTTGGCGCCCTTGTCGGTCGGCACGCTCAGGTGCTGGTCGGCGAGGGTGAGCAGGCCGCTGGCCTGCGCCAATGCCATCACCGGGACCAGTCCCGCGGTCGACATCAGATTGGGGTCGTCGAACCTGGCCGCGGCGACGGGTCGGGTGTGAGATAGTTGCATCTACGAAATGCCCTTCGGTGTGGCTGAATTTGACCCTAGAGAAGTCTTATTCTTCCACTACGACAGGGCATTTCGCCGTTATGACACCCTCGGGCCCTCATGCGAATCGGTGTATCGAGGATTAGACATTACGTCAACAGTTGAGAGCCTATCCGGGTGAAGGAATTCACTCGTCGAACCGTCACCGGGATGAGCTCGGCGCCGGTGAGTAGCTGGTAGCAGTCGGCGTGCTCGTCCCAGTAGCCGGTCCTGATCCTGCTATCGGATGAGTACCGTACCGCACCCACCGGGTGCGGTACTGCAGGGGACAGGTTCACTGCGGTAGAGGTCAAACTGGGTTCCCGCGTTCGATGCGTGTGTCGATCGCGGCGCAGAGCAGGTGCACACTCCGAGCGAACTTCTCGTCCTGGTCGTGAACATGTCCATCGGCGAGCGTCATCGGGAAGCGCTCCCGCAGGCGCGCCACGTCCTCGGCGCCGATGGTGGGTGCCCGCGACTCGCTCTGCTTTTGCAGGACGAATCCGGTGATGTGGCTGAGCAGCGTGTCGGCGGCGACCATCCGATCCGCGGCGCGCACACCTGCCTCGCGCAGGGTTCGCATCAGCCGCTCCATCGTCGACAGCGCCCCGACGCTGAGCGTCTTCGGGCTGTCGGCCAAGAGCGGCGGTGGCCGTTCCGTTGCTGCTCCGGGCTCGCGAAGGGCGGGACACGCTGATCGCAGTCGCCATTGCGATCCTCGGCCTGATCCTGTGGTGCGCCCAGGACAATGGGCACGGTCTGGTGGCGGCGTACGGGTGCGCGCTCGGCGGCATTGCCTGGATGGCCTTGGGTGACCGGCTGATCTACCCCGAGCGCGACCTGCACCGGCCCGCGCGGATCACCATGGGCACCCTCGAGGCGGCCCTCGGCAAACGATGAGCGACGAACCCGTCGTCGTCAACCCGAACTGGCGCGCCGGGTTCCGCACCCCCGCACTCCTCAGCCGAGCGGAATGGTCCTCGGGTCCGCACCGCCCGGTTCAGTCTCCGCGTTGGTGCCGCCGCATGGGCAGTCGACCAGCTCACTTTGCCCGGGTGTCTTGTCAGGGTTCCCGGCCCAGCGCGGCCGGTGTCCGCAGGTGCGATGATGAACCGATGCTCGCTCTCATCGGTTTCTCCTGGTGGTGTGGTTGGTGTTCGTCATCCTCGGCCTCGTAATCAAGGGATTCCTGTGGCTCGCGGTCATCTGGATTGTGCTGTTCGCCGTGACCGCCGGGTGGCGCTGGCTCAAACGCAACACCCGCACCTGACCCGCCGCGACCGGTGTACCGCGGGGCAATGCGCGGTGCATCGTTGCGCCAGGACGGCTAGTAGCCGATCGACGGCAGCCACGCGCCCTGCGGCTCGTTGTAGAGCCCGATCGTCATCAGCGTCGACTGCTGGACGATCTTCAGTCCAGCATCGAAGCACCAGGCCATGAGGCGGGTATTGCGTGACGGCACGAGGAACCCGAGGCCGGTGAACTCGTCGGCGCCGGCCAGCAGCGCGATGACGTCGTCGTCGGCCTTGCCGACTGCATGCCAGGTGTAGCCGAAACCCGTCGCGTAGCCGGTGATCTGGCCGCCACGTTCGACCACGCGGGCGGTGCCGATATTGACCCAGTGCTGCAGCTCGCCGTGGCGGTCGTGGCCGTGCACCTGCCGGCAGATCTCGTCGCATGCGGCGATCTCGTCCGGTGTCGCTGGACGCACGACTGCGCCGGGTATCGCGGACCCGCGTGGCGTTCCCTGGAAGACGGACAACAGCTCACGCACGGCGAAGCCGAGCTTGGCGTACAAGGAGAAGGACCGGTAGTTGTACGTCGTCTGTACCAGCCGCACGCCGGCTACCTCGCGCTCTCGCGATCGCTGAAGCAGCGCATTCATCAACGCACGGCCCGCCCCCGCGTCCGGCGCCGCCGGGTCAACGCAGACGGGTCCTATGCCGACGATTTTGCCGCGCTCGTCCTGTAAGGCGCTGCCGACGATGTGGCCGTCGCGCTCGGCAACCAGTCCGTAGATGCCGTCGGTGCCCAGCATCGCCTTGATCTGGAAGTCGGCGAATTCGGGCGTGCCCGCTTCGATCGGAAAGTTGTGGCGCGTGGCGAGCGTTTCGAAGGCGTCGAACATGATGTGCCCACACATCTGGGCGTCGTCCGGCGTCGCCTCGCGGATCTGCAGCTCGGTCATTCACCTATTGTCGCGCGTGTGTTGCCGACGATTGTCCCAAAGGCATCACCGATCCGGTAACGGAATCGAGCTGGCGCGGCGCCGAGTTCGGCGCCCCGACCACTCCGGCTACCGGCCGCGCAGGCCGATTGGGTTGCCATCGGCGTCGGCGAGCACACACACTCGCGCCTCGGCAGCAACCTGGCGCGGCGCACTGCGTTCGGTCGCACCAGCCGCGAGCAGGGTTGCGCGGGTCGCGTCGAGATCCTCGACGTCGGCGAAGGCCACCGGTCCACCGCCCACGTCGCCGGGATTCAGGCCGACCTCAAAGCCGTCGACGTTGTACCCGACGTAGTAGGGCTGGTCGGTGTGGGGCGTGCCGAGCAGCGCGGTGTAGATGGCCTTGGCGGCGTCCAGGTCGGAGACCGGGATCACCAGGCTGCGGATTGTGGCACTCATCGTCGTCTCCTCAGGGGTGCGGCGGTCACATCGGAGGACCGCGTGATGTCCATGAACGATGCTAGAGGCGGCCGGTGCCCTGTGCTTCTCGATTCCTGATCGGTGTGGCACCTGTTCGCCGCGCACCGCGGCATCCCCGGAGCGTCGCGCGTCCATTTGATCGAGGGCTGGTAGTGGGCGCTGCGAAGCTGCACTGCCGTCATCCGATTGTCGGCCGCCACCCGTTTCGGTTGACGCTCGGGTGATGGGTCGCTGATTGGCTATGTCTCGTCGGTTGGATCGAGGGTGGGGACGCCGGTCTTGTCTCGGTGGCACGGCAGCGAGCCAGCGGTGCAGTGCGTGTGGACGTCGGTTCCGACGCGTGCGCAGCGCAGGCGCCATCGCTCGAACAGGCCTACCGTGGAGTGTGTACTACCAGCGCGAATAGGGTTCCGCTGGTATCAAGAGAGACATCAACAAAGTGGTGAGAACGATGTCGCAGCAAATGATGGACATGATGCACATGTTCATGACTTGGATGCAGAGCATGGGCTGGCCGATGCCGATGCCGATGCCGATGCCGATGATGTGAGCCCCGCGCTACCGGTGTTGCCGGGTGCCTTCGCAGTCGCGGTGTGCCGAAGGCCCGTAGGACACGGTTCGACCGGATCGTAGGGACCTCGCCCAGCCGAGGTCGCTGCGGCCTGCAGATCACGGTTCTGGGGGTGGAACGGTGGTCCGTGTGACAATGCGGCCTGTGCTGTGCGGCAGCGGGTCCTGGACATCAGCGGTGGAGAATTGCCAGGAGGGTAGCTCGTGGCGGTGTGGAGCGAGCGCGGAGGTGTTCTGGTTTCCTTCACAAGCACAAGATGAGGCTGACCCGGTGGAAACTCGATACCGCGCAGAGCGGAACACGCCGTGACGTCGCACGAGTGTTGTACGTCCTTGTCGCGATGATCGATCGGCAGCAACGGATCGAGGATTGACCATGCAACCCGCGCGACTGGGTGCACTGATTCGAGCCCACGTACTTGAGCCCTGAACGGTTGCCCACCACCCTCACGATGGATTCGGATGCTGCGGCGATCGCGGCGTTGACCCAGTACTACGGCCTCCCCACACCTGGGGGCGCCTACTTCGGTGCATTTCGACGCATCAGAACCGGGGTGTGCCCGCGCGAGCGAAGGGGTGGTCCCCCTGGCGGATGGCGCCCGATTCACCAAGCCTATCGGCGCCGCACTGGGCGTGCGGGCCTGCAACGTCGACTCGGAACCACCGCCACCGGAGTTCGGGAGACGCTGCGCAGCCCGGACTTTGCGGCACCACTTTCGGCGGAGTAGGCGCGGGACCGCTAGCGCACGCCTGCTCGGCACCCTGAACACCGAATGCGTCAAAGCCGACGATCACTGCCGCAGCGCCAACACATTTCGAGATGCAGGAGGGGAATCGTCTCGCCAGGGCGAGTCGCGCTCGTCCTGCCTGAACGTGGTGCAACTGAGTGTGGAGCCGTGAGACGGCCACGAGGATCGTGTGGGCCTGCCCAGACGTGTAATGGGCTGGGGACGGTGAAATGTCAGTTCGGGTGAGCTTCCTGATTACCAGGGAAAGCCGCCAGCCGTTACTGTGTGCGTTCGACGGTTGCCCGGCGAAGAAGGAGACAACATGGCGGTATCCACGAGGGGTTCTGAAGATTCGGCGAAGAAGACAACCAGGAAGATTCGTGAGTGGGCGATCGGGGCGGGGCGGGGCGCGAAGTGTCTTCCCGCGGAAAGCTTCCGGCCGAGATCGAGCACGCCTTCCATGAGGCTCAGGCGAAGAATGTTCAGGTGAAACCGGCGGCAAAGAAGACAGACGCGCCGAAGACAGACGCGACGAAGGCGGTTGCGAAGAAAACGGCCGTGAAGAAGCCGGTTGCTACGACGGTGCCGGTGATGAGGGCAGTGGTGAGTGAGGCTCCGGCAAAAAAGACGTCCAGGGAGATTTGTGAGTGGGCGATCAGGGCGAGCCACAAGGTGTCCTCCCGCGGCCGGATTCCGGCCGAGATTCAGCAAGCCTTCCATGAGGCTCAGGCGAAGAAGGTTCAGGCAACAAAGGCGCCGGTAGAGAAGACGCCCGCAAAGACAGCTGCGAGGAACGCGGCCCCGGCGACCGCTCCGGTGAAGACAGCCGCGAAGAAGGTAGTCGCGACGAAGGCGGCTGCGGAGAAACCGGCCGTGAAGAAGACGGTCGCGGAGACGCCGGTCGGGGCCAAGTTGCCGGTGAAGAGGGAAGTGGTGAGTAAGGGTCCGGCGAAGAAGGCGAACAAGGAGATTCGTGAGTGGGCGATCAGGGAGGGCTTGGAGGTGTCCTCCCCCGGCCGGATTCCGGCCGAGATCGAGCAAGCGTTCCATGACGCGCCGGCGAAGAAGGTGCAGACAAAAACGGCGCCGGTAAAGAAGACGGCCGCGAAAACGACAGCTGCGCGGAACACGGCCGCAGTGGCTCCGGTCAAGAGGGTAGCGGCGAGCAAGGCTCCGGCGGAGAAGAAGGTAGTGGCGGCGAGGGCGGCCGCGACGAAGACGGCCATGAGGAAAGTAGTCGCGACGAAGGGGCTGCGCAGAAGACGGCTAAGAAGTCGGTCGCGGCGAAGGCTCCGGTGAAGAGGGAAGTGGTGAGTAAGGCTCCGGCGAAGAAGTCGCCGAGGGAGATTCGTGAGTGGGCGATCGGGGCGGGTCATGAGGTGTCCTCCCGTGGCCGGATTTCGGCCGAGATCGAGCGAGCCTTCCATGATGCTCAGGCCGAGATGCCGGTCGCGTGAGTTGCGGCATTGCCCTGGTGCACAGCGTGGCCATCCTGCCGCGAAGGCTATGAGTCTGTGGGGATCATGGCCTCCAGCGCCATGCGGTGGGCGGTTGTCCGCGCAGCGGTGCCGGGGATGGGTGCGAGGTATCCATGCGCACCTGACTCTACGATTCCCGCGCGGAGTGGATTGGGTGTAGGGAGTTCTGGTCAAGGGGCAGACCTGTGCGTGGCGCTTCGGGTGCGGCGGGAGACTTTGATGCCGCGGTGGGGGCGAGTGGCACTACAGGTCGACAACGGCTGGTGGACCTGCAGGCTCGCATTGCCTTGGAGACCGCCGGTGGCCGCGGTTGCCGGTATCTGCACCTTTCGGTGACACGATGTGCGGGTGGGGAGACAGAGTTGGATCTTCGGGGTGGTGGGTTTGGGCGTCGGGCTGGTGGCGGTGGTGGTGTTCGCCGCGAGTACTTCGCGGCCGTACATGGTGGCCACGTCGTTCCAGCCAGCTGTGACTGATCCATCGATTGTGGTGGTGGTCGTTCTCTGCGGAGTCAGAATTCCGCAAAGACGGTGCGCACCCACTGGAGCGCGTCGTTGTTCGGTAGTGAGCCGTCGCTAGCGTCGTGCCGACCGTAGTTTCCGATTCGCTCGGCCCCGAGCGTCCGGAGCATCTCGTCGATGATCTCGCTGCCGTGGCTGTAGGTCTCATAGCTGCTGTCGCCAAGCCCGAAGATCGAGTATCGGATTCCGTTCAGATCTGGTGACTCCGCTTCGAGTGCCTCGAAGAACGGTAATGCGCCGCTGGGAAGTTCGCCGTCGCCGTGGGTTGAGCACACGATGATGTACGAGTTGTCGGTGTCGAACTTGGAGATGTCGAAGTCCGTCATGTCGATTGGCTCGACGTCGTGTGCTCTGTCGAGTTCGTCGACGAGATCTTCGGCGATCATTTCGGCGTTTCCGGATTCGGTTCCGAACAGAATGATTGTCTTGCTCATAGGACGCTCCTCGTGTCAGAAAGTGATGGGAGGCTGGATATCGAGTGCGCTGGCCCCCGGTTTGAATACCGAGTTGCTGGGCTCGGCGTAGGAGGCGATGATCGTGTCGCCGACCATACGTGCGTCAACCCGATTTTCCGGAATGGTTCCGCGTGGTCCGCGTCGTAGCCAGCCGACGCAGAACAAGTTGCCGCCGAGGATTCCGCGTTCGAGGTCGATATGTTCGATGTGTTCGTGGTCTGCTCGGCGGAGGGGAGCGGTAGCGTGTTCGGCGAATCCGATTGCAGTGCAGACAGCGTCGGCAGGCATCGAAACGGTGGAACGGCTGCCGTCCATCGCCAGCAGGACGATGCCCGACACTGAATCGACTCCGGTGAGCTCGATTGGTTCCCATCCGAAGTGGAACCGCACGACGCGGCCGGCAGCGTCGTCGGATCCCGCCGTCAGAGTGGCGATTGCCTCGTGACGAGCCGACTGCTCGTCGGGTTCGAGCTCGACACCGTGTGCTTCGAACGCGACATCGGAGAGCTTTTCCAGCTCGCGCACCATCGCGACATCGAACTTGGCCTGTGCCGGTTGTGATCGTCCGACGATGTCGATCTCATGAACGGGCCCAGCGGTGATGGCGTCGACGACGTCGTTCGCGATCCCGAGTGCTCGCAGCTGCTCGGCGGGGGTCAGGAATAGGCGGAGCAGGTCGATGGCGACGTTGCCGTGTCCGACGATGACGACTCGGCGACCCAGGCTCAGGTCATCGACCTTCTCCTCCGGATGCCCGTTGATCAACCGGGTCAGTCGACCGGCGCCGTACACGCCCGACAGTTCGGCTCCCGGCAGTGGCCCGCCCGGGCCGGCGAGGGCGCGATCAGCGTGCAGCCCGGTGGCCAGGACGACGATGTCAAAGGACTCTCGCAGTTGATCGATTGTGAGATCGCCGTCGCCTTCGATCGTGGATATCAAGGTGGAACCGACGAACCGAATCGACTCACGCTCGAAGAGTCGATCGAATTGTTTGGACACCGCGCGTGTCCCCGGGTGATCGGGAGCTACACCGTGGCGAACCAGACCGTACGGAGTGTCGAGGCGGTCGAACATGACGATCTCGGATTCTCGCCAGCGCTTGCGAAGGAACTGCGCCAGGTAGCAGCCCGACGGTCCGCTGCCGACAATCGCGACGGACGGCTGTCGTGCGCCGGCTCCCGGTGTGGTCATGATGGTGCCCCTCGCCGTGGTTTCTCTTGCAATAGGTGTCGCGGATTACAATGTCGCGATCGGTTCGTACACGCATCAGCTATAAGCAGAATATGGCGTGCTCAACGGCGGACGCGTTTTCTTCAACGGCATTTCAATGGCTAGAGCGTGTCTGCCAAATATTGGCAATTGGATGCTCGAGACTGTCCCTGTGTTGCGTGCCAACGAGATTTCCGATGCCCTGTGGGCTGTGATC
>NZ_JBHWUE010000183.1:0-10044 GCF_042738615.1 Rhodococcus sp. NPDC059968 | reverse complement strand
GTTGTCGTAACGCGATTGGAAGGACATGACGGCGTCCGGCGAACCCGGGCGGGCATACACGGTCATCGATAACTCCCTGGTGTCGTGAAACTCGGATGAACTATCTCGTTTCGACTCACAACACTAGGGACCGGACAGTTGCAACAACGTTGCGTAGCAACCCAATAGGACGTCAGTGTGACACTGGTACGGATCTTCGCCTCAATTGACACTGGAGAAACCATCATTTGCAGGTGTCCGTTTTGCACGGGCAGGTCATAGCTTTCTGGCATGCGCCCACCGTCACGGCCCAGCCTCATGCAGCAGTCGGCCTATGCTCTTGGCCGGAGGTTGCCCGACACGATGCAAGACTGGGTACAGAACGACCTGATAGGACCAGGCGCAACCGTGCGACAGGTACGGCGATTCATGCTTCCTATTCTTGCAATGCTCTCATCGTTTCTGCTGCTCCCGGGGCCAATGTGGGTTCCGCTGGCGATGATGACGCTGTTGACTATTCCGGTGTTGTACTTCGCTGTGGCACTCGAGCGGATCTATCGGCGTCACCGGCTTCTGATTCACGGACTCGATCCGGACCTGCTCAACGATGATGCCCAGCGTCGAGCCGAGCAGTTGCGCGCAGACTACGAATCGCGCCACGGGAACCGGGCGGATGACGAACCCCGGACGTCAACGTAAGGTGCTGCGTCTTCAACCCTCGGAAAGAATATCTCGCGTGCTGGGTCGGAAATCCATCACGCTCGAGAGGTTCATGACCAACCAATTCGCCACCAATGACTTTCGACGTGTCTTCGTTCAGGTGTCGATACGGTTTGCCGTCCCAGTCCGTTCCTCGATAAGCGCAGACACTACTGGTGAGCGGCTGTGTGCAGAGTGCGGACCTCAACACCTGCCGGTGCGCCGGAAGGCGCACTACGTTCGCTCAGTTTCGTGTTCACCGGTGCGATCCCAATCGCCGCGTTTTCCACCGGTCTTACTCACTAATCTCACATCAGTGATGGTTGCGCACGGGTCGACCGCTTTGACCATGTCGTGTAGGGCGAGACTTGCCACTGCTACAGCGGTCAATGCCTCCATTTCGACCCCGGTCCGGCCAACACATCTCGCTGTCGCGGTCACGGTAACGCTTGACGTAGCCGGGACAAGTTGAACAGATACGCCTGTGAGCTGCACAGTGTGACACAGCGGGATGAGATCAGCGGTTCGCTTCGCCGCCATCACCCCTGCGAGTCGGGCGGTCGCCAGGGCATCACCCTTGGGTAAGTTACCGTCGGCGAGTAGAGCGATGACAGGCTCGGTGGTGTTGAAGACGGCCTCTGCCACCGCGACCCGTGTCGATCCGTCCTTTTCGGAGATATCCACCATGTGGGCGGCACCAGTCCGATCAAGGTGTGGCAGAGCAGGACTCGACTGCGAGTTCACGCCCGATACGTTGTCCCGCGCGAGTCGCGAGGTGTCGCCGGGAGTCACGATCTTAGCCACACGCGAACGAGGGACCCTGCTGGTACCAATGTCTGCTCCTCTAAGATCTCGATCAGTCCGTCGGCCATGGCTGCGCCGGCGACTCGGTTTGACCCCGCCGCATCGGCTGTCACCAGGCCGGCTCCGCACCGTCCGAATCGGTACTCGCGTTTACCTTCCGGCGACTGGAGGTCCTTCGCGAGCCTGCGCACCACGGTGGGTCGCGTAGACGCTGGATAACACATTGCCGCTCGCAGCGCTGGGCGTAGGAACACCTCGAAGGACACCAATGCACTCAACGGATTACCGGGAAAACACACGATCGGTGTACCGCGGTAGCGTCCGATCCCTTGCGGCTTTCCGGGACGCATCGCAACGGCACTGAAGCTGACATCGTGCTCGGAGAGCGCATCTCGGACTACCTCGTATGCGCCTGCGCTGACGCCGCCAGTTGTGAGGACGAGGTCTACGTCCCCGCACTTGTGATCGAGCACCTTCCGGAAGTGGTAGGAGTTGTCCCCAAGCGTAATCGTCTCGACGACCTCAGCGCCGGCCGACGTTATCTCGGCTGTGAACATGAGGGTGTTGGTGTCGTAGATTTGGCCGTCTGCCAGGGCGATGCCCGATGGAACAAGCTCGTTGCCGGTCGAGATCACAAGAACGCGAATCCGCGGAACCACCATTACCTCAGCGAATCCTAGGGCGGCGAGGAGGGCTAGCTGGGGGCCCTGCAGAATCGTCCCGGAACGCAGTGCTGCCGCTCCTTCCGCAATATCTGAGCCTCTCTTGCGGACGTTGGCCCCGGCTTTCACCGCCCGAAGAAAGCTGACCCGGCCGCTATGCGGAAATCCGGCACGTTGCACGATGAGTTCGCGGGGAACAACGGCGTCCGCTCCTGCGGGCATCAATCCCCCTGTCATGATCCGGTGCGCGGTCCTCGGCGCGAGGGTCATGAGCCGAGTGTCGCCGGCTGGCGTATCAACGAACACCGAGAGAGAGACCGGATGCTCGTCTGCAGCTCGCGCAAGATCCGACGATCGAACCGCGTAGCCGTCCATCGCCGAGTTGTCGAACCCAGGAAGGGCCGCCGGAGAGATCACGTCAGCAGCGAGCACTAGCCCGCAGGCTTTGGAGAGCGGAACGCTGACCGGCGTGGGCTGTGGGATCAGGGCCCTGACGAGACTGCGGTGTGCTTGAACGCTCCTCACGCTAGGCCGGTCCTCATCCGCCGGCCACCGCAGGAATAACGGCAATCTCGTCGTTATGGCCAACGGGTGTCAAACCGCCCTGCTTCGCGTCGCTGCCATTGACCCAGACCCGCGAGTGCTGGAGGACATGCTCGAACTTCGACCCAAATTGGTTGACCGCGAAACGAAGCGCTTCCTCGAGTGTGGCGCCAGGCACAATCGTCTGACCGGTCCCGGCCACCTGGCGCGCTATGGCAAACATAACTATTGTGGGCACTGCAGTAACCCCTTCCATGATTTAGCCACCGATGTAGGACATCTCGATCCGCGGCGTCCGTGGCGTGTTGGTGGCTCTCAATTCGGAGTAGCGGTCGTCCCGGATCGACCACGCCCTGGCCATTGCACCCCTGAGGACGTCGTCGGATTCCGATCTCGCGAGATCTCTCAAAGAGACGCCGGCGCTGGCAAAGAGGCACGTGTACATCGTGCCGTCGGCGGAGATCCGGGCACGACTGCAACTGCCACAGAACGGCTGCGAAACAGACGAGATGACTCCGATCTCACCGCTACCGTCACGATATCGGTACCGCGTTGCCACCTCGCCGGGGTGGCTCGGGGGGACGGCATCTAGCGGATGAACGCGGGAAATGGTCTCGAGGATGTCCGCTGCTGGCACCACCTCTGCGCGATTCCAGCCGTTTGTTGCCCCGACGTCCATGTATTCGATGAAGCGCAGCACGTGCGGAGTGCCACGGAAGTGTTCGGCGAGTGGTAGAACACTTCCTTCATTGAGTCCCCGCCTAATCACCGCATTGACCTTGATCGGGGCCAAGCCGGCGTCCTCAGCGGCGCTAATCCCTGCAAGAACGTCGCGCACCGTGAAGACGCTGTCGCTGACTTTGTGAAAGATGGAATCGTCGAGAGAATCCAGGCTGATGTTGACCCGCTTGAGGCCGGAGTCCGCGAGGCGGTCCGCCAACCGGGGCAGGAGAACTCCGTTTGTCGTCATGGCGAGGTCGATGTCACCGAGCTGCGACAGGGAACGGACGAGGTCGTCGATGCCGCGTCTCATCAGTGGTTCACCGCCCGTGAGCCGGACCTTGCGAACTCCCAGAGCGATTCCGGCTTCTGTGATGCGGACGATCTCACGAAACGTCAGAAGCTCGTCGGATTTCAGAAACGTATGGTCTGGGCCGAACACTTCACGGGGCATGCAGTATCGACAGCGAAAATTGCACCGATCGGTAACCGAGATCCGGAGGTCGCGCAACGGCCTCTTGATGGTGTCCGTTGCCACTGGCTGCGTGGGGGTCGCCATTACTTTTCCCCTGCACCATCGCGGTGGCGGGCATCCCATTGTGCTGCCGCTTCGATCACCGACTGGATCTGCGTCCCGGTCTGAACCCACCCCGTCGATGCGATTCCGTGTTCGAGCTTCCACACCGGTACACAGCATTTCAGTAGGTCGATGCAGAAGCGTGCGGCCTCGAAGGCGCTGTCGCGGTGGGGCGCTGAGATCGCCACCGCAACGCTGGCCTCGCCGAGTGCGACAGTACCGGATCGGTGCACGATGGCCGCACGCCCGAGGTCATCCCACCGGCGATGCGCTTCCGCGATCACCTCCTCCAGCTTTTGGCCGGCGAATCGTTCATAGACCTCATAGGTGATGGCGGTGACGCCGGTGCGTTCGGAGGATTCGTCTCGTACCGTGCCGGTGAAGCAGACCACGGCGCCGCAATGAGGTGCAGTCACCCATTCGGTGACGGCGTTGACGTCAATGGGCAGGTTGGTGATTTCCACTCGTTTTCCGTCGTGCCGCCGCGCGTATGATTCCACTGAGACTTCAGTCATCGTGTTTTCCTCCGATTTGGCGACTGTGAGTGGAGATCCCGTCCGGCCGGGGAGGGGGCTGCGCCCGGCCGGACGGGGAGCGAGGGGCAAGAGTGGGGCTTTCTTCGGGGGCGTGCCGGGTCAGAATTGGCTGAAGTTCGTCATGGCCTGGCAGCTTCGAGCAGATGTTCGCGGCGGTTGAGCTTGACCCGGGGGCGGCCTGACGCTTGTCCGAGTTCGACTTCGCGGGCGTCGATACGATCCCACGCGTCCCATGACACCCACTGAACGTTCCGGGTTGTGAGGACGTCGTATATGGCTTCCGGTTGAGGACTGTGGAGTGCAGGCAGGTCTTCCTTTTCTCCTTGATCAGACAGGAGGGTGCGGACCGTCTCGTTTGCACAGACCTTGTTTGTGCCAATGATTCCTTGAGGCCCGCGCTTGAGCCAGCCCGTCACGTACCAGGGCAGCCTGTCGGTGAGGGAATTCGGTTCGACTATGCGCCCTTGCGTGTGTGGGATGGTCGCAGATTCGCGGTCGAAGGGGAGATCGGCGAGCGGCAGTCCTCTGAATCCGACAGAGCGAATCACCATGGAGACAGCGAGGGATACGGTATTGAGTTCGTCTGCGGGATTTACCGTGCCGGTGTCAGTACCGCGGAGGTCGAGTGCTTCGACCGCGCGAGTTCCGCGGATCGCTGTCGGCTGGTAGCCGAAATGGAAGTGTATGCGCCGGCCGGCTCCCTCCGGGTTCGTGCGGGCCCATTTCCGGAAGAGGTCAAGGGTCATCTGGGATGCGGGGGGTAGGTCTTCCGAATTGTCACTGGGAAGGTCCTTTTCGTCCACAACAATGTTGACGCCCGGTAGCGAGTCGAACTCGAGAAGCTCCGCAAACGAGAACTTCGCGTCCTTGAGCCCCCTTCGTGCCACGATGTGTACCGTGTGAATTTCAGTGATGTCGAGAATTCGGAGGACGTGCGGCGGTATATCGGTGTCCGCCAGTCCCGATGCACCCTTCATGATTATACGAGCGATATCGAGTGAGACATTCCCGGCACCGATCACGGCAACGGCGCCGTGTCTCATTTCGAGAGCCTCGGGGGCGTCGGGGTGGCCGTTGTACCAGGAGACGAAAGAGGAGGCCGCGATACTGCCCCGGAGTTCTTCGCCGGGAAGGTCCAGCTTGCGGTTCCCGGGACATCCGGCCGATACGATCGTAGTGTGGTACATGGCGTCGAGGTCAGCGCGTGTGATATCGACACCGTACTCGACGTTTCCGAAGAATCGAACCCGCTCGTCCGACAGTATCTTGTGGAATTTCTGGGAAACAGATTTGATTTTGAGATGATCAGGGGCCACCCCGTATCGCACCAATCCGTAGGGTGCAGGGAGCTTGTCGTAGACATCCACAGCATCGACCTGGCCACTTCGCAGGAGATCTCCGACCGCGAAGATGCCGGAAGGTCCGGCACCAATAACAGCTACTCTCATCGGGTCTCGCTTGTCAGACATATCTGGCGTTTCCATTCAGGGAGGTTGGTGGGGCGATGCGTTCAAGTGTGTCGCCCGAATTGGTGTCGTGACACCTACATTTGCTGGTGCGGCGACTTAATGGTCAGGGTGGACGGTCAGATCCTCGGCTGAAGCTGGATCCGATATCAGCACACGAATACAGGCTTCGCGGAAGTCCAGCTCGTCAGAAGCTTCGGTGGCCGGCTCGGGTGATTTACCGCCGGACCCTAAAGCTATCTCCGTCGTTGAGCCATCATGGAGAACGGACACCTCCAGACTCGATGGTCGGTAGTCGAGAACGATCAAGGCGGCTGCAGCACCCGAGTGATGTTCGACTTGGTGAAGTCCGTGCCGGATTGCGGCGAAGACTGCTCGTTGTCCGTTCTCGTTGATCGAGCGGGGAGTACCTCGGGTGATGACGTCCGCGAGCACCCCGGTGCGGTCGGTGAATTCGCGTGCATAGCGCGAGACCACATCCGGGATCTCCGGTAGCTCGTGCAGAATATTCCGCATGGCCTCTCGAAGGCACGCCGAGGCCGCCTCGACGGATTGGACTATCGATGCAGCATGTAACGATGTCGGGTGGCCCTCTGGCGCAAGTGTTGCGTGCATGTCTTTCGCCGCCAGAGAGACGGTGAAGAGGATCTGGTTGGTAGCGTCGTACAGTTCAGTTGCGACGCGAAGTCGTTCGTCCATCCCCGACCGCTGGGGCATGTGTCGTGCTGTGAGCAGGTGCGGTGAGGCATTGATAGCAAACTGTCGAAGCTCCGCCTCGACACGCTCATCGAGAAGTTCACGGTTGCGAGTGCAGACGAGAACTGTTCCTAGATGAATGGAGCCAATCTCTATGGGACAGCTGGCGAGATGGCTAATTCGCTTGTCGCAGAAATGGTCTGCGAGTACTCGGCCGAGCACCGAACTGTTTGGTTTGGCGCTCCCACGTGGCCCTGTGGGCGTGTTTACGCGCGTCCCCAAGAGGTTTCGGCGTGCACCGTCGACAGCCACAACGGTCATAACGCCGCTGTGATCCGCTAACACGACAGCGCAAAGTTCACACCCCGTAGCGCGTTTGAGCTGCTGCGTCAAATCCCGAAGCAGCTCCGAGCGGGTGTTGGTAGGGGTCGTCGCGGCTCGACTACCGGCTGATCGATCTCCGGGAAACAAGGGCGGTGTTGCGGTCATCGGCACTTCCTGCGGAGAATCGCCTACGAGGTGCAGCGGCAGACAGGTGCGGTCGTCAAATGACCTGGCACCACCACACCCGTCTGACAACGTCGTTAGCCGCTGATCACGAACAACTTCTTGAACGGCGACTTCACCGTCCAGGTGGACTGCGTTCCCTTGGCGAACGAAGCAACGTCACCGGCAGTGAGTGTGACAACCTCACCCGACTCGAGAGCGATCTCCAACTCACCGTCCAGCGCGTGGATGGTTTCGTCGTTACCGAACGGGTACGGGAAGCTGTCCGGCTCACACTTCCAGAGCCCCACAATGAGCGTGGAGTCGTCGGAGCCGTTCGATCGGATCCAGTGAACTTCGCCGACCGCGTCGCCGTCGACGAGGAAAGGCTCGTACTCGGTCGCCGCCACCGTCGAGGCAAAGTACTCGGTCTTGGTGCTGTTCTCGGTCATTCTTCTCCTTCTTATGGGTGAATCAGATTCCGGAGTCAGGCGTTTCGGCCGTCATCGGGAGAGGTTGAACCTCGACGAGAGCGTGCTGGTACTGCGGTGCACGGCCGAGGTCGTTGTAGTCGCTACTGGTCACCGCGTTGACGGTTGACGTGCCGCGTGACTTCATCGCCCAGTAGCCGTACGGGGCAACGATCGTAGACTGGTGCAGGTCGGAGTTGATGATCGCCTGGGCTTCGAAGCAGCCATGCTGATTGAAGACGCGCACTCGTTGACCATCGGTGATTCCGCGTCGCTTGGCCTCTTCCGGATGGATCTGAATGTGCTGTTCGCCTTCGGCGGTGCTCTGGCGCTCGATGTTGGCGTACTGGGAGCTGATGAAGGAATGCCCGCGGGGTGTCACCATCCGTAACGGATGCGCGCTGTCACCGGGCTCATCGTGGTAGGTCGGTACCTCGGGAATAGGTGTGTCGCCTTGGCCCTCTTCGTAGCCCTGTCGGAATACCTCGGCGACGCTGTCGGTGACACCCACGATCCTCAGCTCGACTTTTCCGGACGGGGTTGGAAAGTTCCCGTGGGCGTAGGGAGCTTCATCGGGTCCAGGGATGGCGAGGCGCGCAAAGCCGATCTCTTTCAGCTTTTCGAGGGTGATGCCTTGCAGCTGCGGCGCATCCCAGTCGAGACTTTCGAACGCGATCTCCTCGTCGGTGAGCTTGAACCAGGGATCGTCGAACCCCATACCAGCGGCAAGTCGGCGGAAGATCTCAGAGTTCGGCACCGCCTCCCCTCTGGGTGCGATGGATGGCATGTTTATGCCTACGTAGGTGTGGCCCCATGAGAACGCGAGATCGAAGTGCTCGAGGATCGTTGTCGCCGGTAACACGATGTCCGCATAGCGGGCGGTGTCGGTGATGAAGTGATCGGCAACGACGGTGAAGAGGTCGTCTCTCTGCAGTCCTTGCGCCACCTTGTTCTGCTCGGGGGCGGTGATGAACGGATTGCCGTTGCACACCATCAATGCCTGGATCGGTGTGCGAAGTTCCAAGTCGCCGGTCAGGGCGCGCCCGAGTTTGGTGATGTTGACCGTCTGCGTTCCGGGTCGGATCCACTGCGTTTGCGACAATTCGGCCCAGCGCACGGGAAAGGCGAACAGCGTGAGGTCGTGGGTGCCTCCGCCGGGGTAGCGCCATGCGCCGACCAGCGCGGGAAGACTATAGACCGCGCGGAAGGCCTGGCCGCCCTGGGCATGATTCTCGAGGGCCGTGCCGACGCGGATACTCGACGGCTGTGTGCTCGCATACTCGCGGGCGAGGGTGCGTATGTCGTCGGCGGGTACCTCGGTGATGTCAGCGACGCGTTCCGGCGTGAACTCGGCCGCGCTGGCCCGGAGTTCCTCGAATCCGGTGGTGTAATTCGCAATGTAGTCATCGTCGGTGAGACCTTCGGAGATGATGACGTTCATCATCCCGAGCGCCAGGGCGCCGTCGGTGCCGGGTTTGATCTTGATATGCCAGTCGGCCTTCTTCGCGGTCCGGCTTCGGTACGGGTCGATGACCACTAGTTTGGCGCCGTTCTTGCGCGCCTTGAGGATGAACGGCATGAGGTGGATGTGCGAGGACATGGGGTTGTGGCCCCAGACGATGATGTACTTGGCGTGCACGATCGCCTCTGGATCCGTCACCGCGGTGCCGTTCGTGAGTACGAAGGCGTTTCCTCGTGTGGAGGTGCAGAAGGTGCGTTCGCAGATCGAGGCCCCCAGTCTGTGCATGAACGGATCCATGACATTGAGGCCGTTGACGAGGTGTTGGTTACCGAGGTAGCCGGTTGGCAGTATCGCCTCGGCTCCGAACTCGTCACGGATCTGCCGGAACTTCTCGCAAATGGTCTCGATCGCTTCGTCCCAGCTGATGCGTTCGAATTCGCCTTGGCCCTTGGGCCCTACCCGGCGCAGTGGGTAGAGGACTCTCTCGTCGTGATAAACCCGCTTCTCGAAGTCATTCACCTTCGGGCACAACCCCCCTCGTGTGAACGGATGTGCCGGGTTGCCCCGCACGTGCGTCGCGACACCGTCCTCGACGGTGACGAGGATCGAGCACGTATCCGGGCAGTCGTGGTGGCAGCTGGATAGGACCGTAACGGGGTTCGGAGTAGTCACGACGTCGCCTCCAAGGGCTCGGGTAAGTCGACAGACGAATATGGCCTCACGGCCGCCTCCGCCACCGATTTTGGTCTTGAATCAAACCTACTGCCAGCGCATTCACGTGAACACCTGCAAATGCAGTTGTCGTAACGCCTGGGGCCAACGCGGTCAGGGGGCTTGGTGTTACAGGGTTTTGAGTTCCTCGGTGACCTCGGCGACCGACTTCTTCGCGTCCCCGAACAGCATGGAGGTGGTGTCGGCGAAGAACAGTGGGTTGTCGATGCCGG
>NZ_JBHWUE010000182.1:0-10052 GCF_042738615.1 Rhodococcus sp. NPDC059968 | reverse complement strand
GCTCCGCACCGGGAGACGGGGCGAGTCGCTGCGCTCCCCGCCAGGGAGCCGCTGCGCGGCTCGCAGTGAGCGATTCCCGTTGCCGTTCGATCGAGTCGCTTCGCTCCTCTGAGTTTCCGACATTAGCTTCTCACCTGCACTTTCCACCGGAACGTTCGATCCGGTCCCCCACACCCCGAAACGAAGCTGGGGAGGCGGGGTGCGCCCGCACGCACCGCTCACTCGACTTCCCACGCCGCTCAATGTCATACCCACAGCATACCACCCACCCTCTCACGCAACTCAAACAGTCGAAAATCCCAAACACCCAAATCTATTAATTTACAACAGATTACGAACTTCATAATCTCAAGTTTGTGCATAACATGTGTAAAGCTTTATCAACCAATTGATTACCCAAACATATTGGTAATAAACAACTTTCAAAAACAGACGAAAGAGACACCCGCGCCCGCCGACGCCCCGGTGCCGGAACTCCCCCACACACACAGCTCGCCGGCACCCCACATCACAAACCGGAGACATGTCATCACACCAGGTCACAACACCATTACACCCCCACACGGCCCCCGCACCCCGGAAACCGGATGCGGGCCGTCTACCGAGAGAAGGGCGAGAGCTACGCCGCAGGGTCCAGCCAGGGCCGACCGTGGCGGCCCTCGACATACACCCGCTACCCCAACAGCCACGCCCCGACGAGCGTGCCGTCCCCATGCTCTTCCAGTCCTCCCAGCCCCACAGCAGTTGAGAAGAACTGGCGCAGGCTCAGTCGTAGAGGTAGGAAGGTTCGTCGTCCACGATCCGCCGGAAGAGCGCACACAGCGGCTCAAGATCCAAGTCCGCGCGCGCTGCGTGGCACGCAGCGTGAAGCTCGGAGAGCCCGATCAGGTTCCAGGCCAAACCGCGTCCAGACTCGGCGAGCAACTGGTCGAAGAACTCTCGCTGCGTCCGACCATTGCCCTCACGAAACGGATGAGCAAAGTTCACGAAGTCGTACACATACGCCAGCTTGCCGGACAGGGCTTGTTTCGTGACAGAGCCGATGTGCCGCAGCTCGTTCAGCTGTTCGGCAACATACTCGATCGGCCGAGCGATTTCCCGCGGGGGAATGAAGGACTCACCCTCCTTTTCGATGCCGACGGTGCGCAGGTCCCCCGCCCACTCATACACATCCTGAAACAGGTATCGATGCAGTGCCTGCAGATGGACCAGATCATAGGTTCGTGACACCACCGACGGGTCAGCTCTGAGCTCTGCCACCCGAACCTCGACGAGATCGTTCTCAGCGTTGATCAGCTCATCGTCTGTCGTGGCCCCGACCCGGTTGCGGAGCACCTTCGAGTCAGGAATGAAGTAACCGCGCCAGTCGGTGTCATGGTCGCCCGTTTCCCACGGGTACGGCCTGCTCACGAACCGACCACGACAATGCCGGCCAGCCTGCTAGTCCAGGTTGTATCGGGCACGGACCCGGGAGCCGAGCTGTTCGATGTCGATCTCACCACGCACATAGGCATCCTGATCGGCTCGAGTGACGTCAGTGCTCCGGGAGCCCTCCAGCTCGCTCGTTGTCCGGGCCGCGCGGATAGCCCGCTCACGTCGCGCACGGTCATCCAACGGTCGACGAATCACCATTCACGCCACCTCCTACTCGAACCCCCAGTTTACCGATGCAGTGTCACAGACAGCCCCTCGACACCACTCGGGTGACGTGGAACTGCACCACATCGCCCGCATCGCGCCGTCGAAGCGGCCCGAAATCGCGCCGTCCCGGTCCCAGCAAACGTCCTCACCACCGATGGCGCACGATCTGCGGGCGACAACGACACGCGATCACGTCGAAGACGCGCGGTACGGAGATCTCCTCGGGGAGGCCGGCGGCGTCGCGGATCGACAGCACCCGGTGATGCAACGCCGCGTCGTCGGCGCGCAGCGCCTCCGCCTTTCGGTGCCCAGGATCGCCCGCGGCGCCCTCGGCGGGACCTGCACCGACACAAACGTCACCGCAACCAGATCATCCGCCGACCAGAACTACCGCCCCCCACACCGAGACCACCGAGCCGAGTCCACGGATTGAGCCCTCTGTACCGCCACGCCACCGCGGCAGGATCAGGCGGCCGTTGAGCCGTTGCGTTCGAGCCTCTCGGCGATCCACACCTTGATCAGCGACTGCCGGGTAACCCCGAGACGAGTCGCCTCACGATCCAACTCCGCGATCATCCACGCCGGGAAGTCGACATTGACACGCCGCTGCTCCTCGCCCGGGCGCCGGGCCCTGGCCGTATCGAGCGCGAACGTCACGTCCTCGCCGGCATCAAAACGCTCGTCGAACTCGTCAGCTCTCATAAGGCGCCACCTCTCCACGTGAGCGCCGAACCGAGATGATCCGGGTCCGGTCCGCACGAAAGGTCACCACCGCGGACCACCATTTTCCGTCAATCACACCGATCACCAGCCACCTCGGCTCATCCGTAGTTCTCGCGGGCACCTCGAGCCGGTGAGGATCTCGCCACAGTGCCTGCGCCGACAGAAAATCGATGCCGTGCTCGGCCAGGTTCGCTTCGCTCTTGTTCGGATCGAACTCAAACCCAGAAATGTATAGAAACTATACTATTTTGGCTGGAGGAGTTCCCCGCTTTCCCACGCCAGCCCAGGCCGAAAACTCAAACGTACGACTCGACACCGGCGGCATCGGAACCAGAGCCGATCCAGCGAATGGAGCCTCGATCGATCAGTGACCTCCCCCGGCGCACCCGTCACCTCGCGCTGGAGCGGACCGCGGGGCGTGTCCGGGTCCGGCCTGACGTTTCCCGTCGCCTGCCGCCGCCACCGCGGGCGGACTGGTAGACAGACCAGGTGCGGGTGGAACGCTCTGATCAGGAGGCCTCGATGCCGCGACCATCATCATGGGTGAGCACAACGGCCTCAGCCCTCGGTGAGGAGCTGGCACGAATCGGTCTGACCGTCCCCACCGACCGACTCGAGGACCTGCTCACCGACCGAGTCGCTGCCGTAGCGGAACAGATGCGCATCACCGAACGCACCGCCCGCCGGTACTTCGACCACGACACCCTCCGCACCCTCGCCCGCGAACTGGCCCTGAGCATCAAAGAAGAGGCACCCGGCGCCGACCTGCTGACACTGCCCCGCACCATCGCCATGCCTCTACCCACTCTCGGGTCGACGATCGCCGCCCTCGTCGAAGTCGCCGCCCTCGCCGACGCCAACACCGGTCCCGACACGCCGGCGACAGCGATGGCACTGATCTCCACCCTCGGCGTCCTGACCCGAGACCACGACGGCGACCTCCCCACCGTCCGGGTGCCGGAGCCCCTCCTCATGCGCGCGGCGCGGCTCATCGAGAACACCGCCGCCCTCGTACACCAAGGCTGCCCACTACCACCAGACGTCGCCGAGAACGTCCGACCCCACCTGCAGAAAGCACTGCGCGACGACGCCGCCCGGCTCCGGGCACTGATCGCCGACACCGGCCGACGCATCGGCTCGGGCCTGTGGGCGGTCCCCGACGACCCACCATGACCACCGTGGCAGTCCCCAGGGCATCCCTCCCCAATCGCAGGAGACCAGTGTGCAACCGCTCCTCGACACCTTCCCGGCAAAGGCCTTCCGATCCAAAGGATCCACCACAGCGGCGGGACGGCGATCGGTTGTGCATCATCGGCGGAAGGCGCTGTTCACAACCTGTTACCCAAATATATTGAAATACAACACCTTTCAAAACGTGCTCGACACCGGGCACGCTGGTGCCCGCCGCTGGCACCCCACATCACAGACCGGGGACATGCCATCACATCAGGTCACAACGGGATCACAACAAAGAAGGTTCGCATCCCGAGGGTCGGGTGCCGGCTACAACGTGCGCCGGTGCGATTCAAGCAATAGGCGATTTGCTTGAACAAGGGTTCCGTTCATTCAAGCTTCCGCGAGTGCAGCGGGGCAGGTTCAAGAAATATTCGGTTTACTTGAACATCAACTGCGATGATTCAAGCAAACCGCGATATAATTGAACAGTGGACGTTGATGCGCTGAAAGAATCGCCGATCGGCACGCTGGTGCCCATCAGCGGAACCGACCCGAGGACAACCCAACCCTGGAGCTACTGGGCGTACCTCCCAGACCCGCTGCCGGTAAACCCCGACCTGTCGGCCGCCGCGATCATGGCAACCGCACGAGCCGGCAACGCCATCGCACGACTCGACGAGGCCGTCGCCCAACTGCCGCGACCCGAAATCCTCGTCCGCCCCATCATCCGACGGGAAGCAGCCAGCACCTCCGCCCTGGAGGGCACCTACGCCTCTTTCGAAGACGTCCTCACCGCCGACTTCCTCGACGACCGCGAGATGTCATCCGAACAACGAGAAATCCGGAACTACGTCCACGCCACCGAAGTGGCGGTCGCCCACATCACCGAACGGAGAATATCCCGCACCTTCCTGGGCGAACTGCAACTGATGATCGTTCGAGGAACACGAGGTGAAACAACGGACTCCGGAGACATCCGCTCACACCAAGTAGCAATCGGCGCCCACAACAAACCCATCGACACCGCCCGATTCGTGCCGTGCCCACCAGGCGACCAACTCGAGGCGGGCATGGCCGCATGGGAAGACTGGGTTGCCCACGAAGACAACACTCTCATCGTCGCGAAGATGGCGATGGCCCACTACCAATTCGAAACCCTGCACCCCTACGGTGACGGCAACGGCCGACTGGGACGCCTGATCGCACTCCTACAACCGATGAAAGCCGGCGAACTGCGATGGCCGATCCTCAACATCGCACCCTGGTTCGAAGCCCGACGCGACGAATACCAAGACGGCCTCCTCAACACCACCATCACCGGCGACTACAACCCATGGATCGAGTTCTTCGCCACCGCCGTGGCCGAACAAGCCAAAGAAGGCCTCGAACGCATCCAGCGACTGATGAAAATCCGCGACACCATGATCCTCGGACTCCGCGAAAAAGGCCTGCGCGGCTCGGCCATCGAAATCGCCGAATGGCTCACCGGCTACCCCGTGATCGATGTCAACACCGCAGCCACCCTCACCGGGAAAACCTTCCAAGCCACCAACACCGCCATCAAAAAACTCGTCGACGAAAACATCCTCACCGAAATCACCAAAAAGAAGCAGAACAGGCTCTTCCTCTGCAGGGACGCATGGAACGCCACCCGATGGGAGTAACCATCGACCGATCACCCCGACACCAACCCCGATCACGACCAAGAGGTGATGACGTGATTCCGATCCCGCCGTACGGCTTGGGAGACAGCTCGATGGTGCGGCAACCCTGGCTGGTGCCCACAGTCCTCTGGTGGAACTGCTGGCACTGACCCAGACCTACCGCGCAGCCGGCGACGGTCAACCGGCAGCGGCCGCGTGGTCGCCGCGATTTCTGACATCGGCGCTGAGTTCGGCAGAGCAAGACATCCGCTCCTTTCGCCGCCCAACACGCCCGACCGTGGGCACGCCGATGGGTCAGAGACACACGTGGCACGGCGGTGTGGTGACCGTCAGCCCACACGGATGCCCTCGTCGGCGAGGAACTCGCGGGCACGACCCAGTTGGCGGTCGGCGGCGAAGATGTACCACTGTTCGGCGAGGCCCTCCCGGTGGACGAGGTCGCGGAACCGGCCGAACGCACCCTTGCCCTCGATCGCCCGCTCCAGCCGCTCCCGCAGCGCCGAATCGTGTTGCCGCTGCGCGAAGGCCGCCATATCCCGCCAGCCGTCCCGCGAGCCGGTGCGGTCGAACCGGAGCCAACGGTCGGGCTCTGCCTCCACGTCGACGGCGGCGTCCTCGCCGACCATCATCGGATCAGTACTGCTGTCGTCATACACCTCCCCTGTGCGCAGATCGACGTAGCCACCGGTGGACATGCCCAGATCCCCCTCCAATTCGGCACCGAGCATCTCGAGGTCGACCGGCACCACCCTCCCGGCCAGCGGCTCGCCGCGCAGGCACGCGAGCAGGTCCTCGGCCAGCACCCCGTCACCCATGCCGGCACGCCAGGTCAGCCGGTTGATGATCGACACCGCCACCGGCTCGGCCTGCTTCCGTCGCTGCTGCAGTGCCATCGGTATTCCGGCCCCCACCTGTTGCAGCGCGTCGTCGACGTCCCGGCCGCGCACCGCGGCGAGGAAGCGGACCGCATCTTTGGCCGCGATAGCGGCGCGCAGCTCGGACACCTCGAGCGCGGGCACCTGGTCCTGTGCGGGCCACGCGTGCAGCAGCATCGGATGCGGCTGGCTCGGTCTGCGCGGTGCTCGGCCTTCCCCGTCGTCGTCGGACCACCGGCGCCCGTACTGATCCGGGATGGCGCCCCACCCCCAGTACGGCAGAGGCTTCCCTGGCGTGATCCCCAGCACTTCCAGGGGGTCGACCTTGTCGGCGCCGATCACACAGCGGTGGGTCCAGTCATCGCCCAGGTCGAAGGTGAACTGGAACTCCACACCCAGCCCCAGCAGTCGAGCGACCTTCGCCGACTCGATGTCCACCGCCTCCGTGATCGGCCCACCGAGAGACTCGACCATCTCGGCCCCAGTCTCGGTGTCGGTGACCACTCGTCCATCGGCAAGGGTGAACATCGACAGGTGCGAGCGGTCCCACCGGGCGAAGGCATCGTTGATCGCATTCGCAAAATCCATGAACGTATGCGACGGTCCGACCGCGAAGACGCGGCCGGGCCACGGCCACAATTCCTCGCCGCGCCCGCCGAGCAGCTCCACCGTCACCGACAACCACGTTCGTGCCATACCCTGAGGATGGCATGCGGGCCGCGGCGCCGCCCGACCACAGCCGCAAACACAAACACAGCGCGCCGTACACCGACAGCCGTCACGCACCTCTGGAGAACGTGTGGCGGTGACGTGGCGGATCCGCCACCGTTCTGAGATTCCGCACTGTCTCTGGCAGATCGGCATGCTCGGCCAGTGCGGTGACGATCAGCTCGAAACGCGGTGGGCCGACTGCCCTGTAGTAGCCGGTTACCGTGCGGGTATTCGCGGCCGGTTTGGATCTGGAGATAGGTCCGAGAGACATGCCAGCACAACCGAAATCCGGTCTCGGCATGCACGTTCGGCACCGCCACACTCGAAATGGGGGTGCCGGCGTCGAGAGCGCACATGTAGGACCGCCCGGGGTCGAGTCGACCGGGCCGGACAGGATGGGCCGACCGGCCCGGGGCCGCGTGCCGGGCTAGCCGAACGGATCGGCGGCGACACCGTCGAATGCGTCGTCGTCCGACACGTCCTCGAACACCCGTACGGGGCGCCGCCCGCGGTGTAGTCGACAACGAACATCCGCCGCTCGCCCACCATGATCCCATCGAACGCTGCCGGCCCATCTGTGGTATCCGGCTGGCGGCGCTTCCCGTCCGCGTGCCGGCGTGTGCCGTTGCTCGGCTCACCGCCCATGGAGTCGGGTGTTCCCCTCGGCGTCGGGTGTGTTCGTGGCGGTCACATCGGTCCCGCGGCCACCGAGACGTGGAAGTTCCCCGCACCGACGGACCGCTCGAGGGTCCCAATGACAGCGGCCGGATTGTCGTAGGGCCCGTTGAGGTAGAACGGCTGACCGTCCCTACCGAACTCGATCCGACCCGGCCCGTCCCACTCACCCAGGAACGCGGCTGCCTCATCATCGAAGACGCCGGCGGGCTCGAAACCGAGCCCACGCGCATAGTGCACCGCCCCCAGGATCAGTTCACGGCCGAGTTCAATCGGAATCTCCACCGCCGGACGGTCGAACGCCGCGTAGTACGTGCGGACGGCGGTGGGGATCCTGCCCGCGTCCATGGTTTCGGGGTCACGGGCGTTCTTCACCCCCAGGCAGTGCACGTCGGCCAGGTAGCCTCGCAGCGTCGCCCGACCACGCCGCCCCTCTCGTGCCACCAACACCTGCGCGAAGCCTTCGGCCTCACCGGCGGGAGCGTCCAATTCCGCCCACTCCGGATGACGCTCGACGCCCAGCCCGACACTCCAGCCACAATTGACCCAGCACCCCAGCACCCGCCCCAATCCTCGGGACGCCTCAGCCTCGGCAGCGATTCGTCGCACCAACGGCGCCACCACCGACGGCCGCACACCCAGAGCACGCGCGATCACCTTCGGCGGGACACCCTGCTCCCAACGCCGCCGCACCTGCTCGACCAACTCCACATCGTCCATGGCCCCCATTCTGCTTCACTGGTCGGGAACCTCCCGCGTCTGGACCTATCCGCACATGTTGGGCCAGGTGAACGCCTGTGATGCCGATCGTCGGCGCCGGGCACGTCGGTCGCGGCGCATCACCACCGACCGGTCACCCGTCTCGCCGCGGGAATCCTCCACCACGGATACTCCCGCGAAATCAAGCAAAGATCCCATGGCGAAGTCGACCAGACCCCGGGCCCCGCAGCAGCTTTACCGAAGTCCGGTCCGGCACTCGAGATTCCTCACCGCAGGTCAAGGCGCCGAGCGCACAGACGATTCGCTGGTAGAGGACACCCCGCGATCGTGCTGGCACAGCGCCAGCACGAACATCGCGACATGGCTGCGGGTGTGCAGCCACGGAAACGGCTGCGAGACGATGTGCGGCCGCTCGAGGTGCTCCCACCGCGCCGCGCTGTCCGCAGCCGTGGGCCGTCTTCGGCGGAGATCCGGCCAATGCTTCGCCGCAACCGCGGCGAGCATGTCGTCGGTGCGGTTGTTGCGACCACCGCGGAAGAAAAATGTGCCGCCCGGGCGCATGGCCGTGAGGTGCCGATCCCGTCCTGCCCGTCCCGGGTGGCATCTCACTGACGACGCCGCGCCGGCCGCTACATCTCCGCCGTTGTGGTTCGGTAGGTCTTCGCCGCAGCGATACCGTTGTCGTAGTCGCTGACGTACTCCCCGGCCGCAGGGTCATACAGTGAGCCGACCGCTGCTGGATCGTGGGCCATGAATACCACGTCGGGCCGTCCGTTGTTGTAGCGGCGGTAGGTGTGATAGTCCCAGCCGGCGGGGGCGTAGTCGTCGTTCCATGCCAGGCGGGCGACGGGGACGAATCCGGCGTCGGCATAGATGTTCGGCAGAACCGTGTCGAAGCAGTCGAGGCGTCGTCCTCCGAGGACGGTGGCTTGGCGCAGCATCGAGGAAGCGGCGTTGGGATGCGCGCCGTCGTTGTGGGAGAACACTGAGACGACTTCGTCGTCCTTCAGTGCGACGCCGGCTTTTCCATCGTCGGTTTTACCGACCGCAGATATATCCGTACACGCCGTTCGTCCTGCGCGACTTCCGGGACGTCCCGTGGTTGTTTACCGACCAGGGTTCGGGATGTTCGTCATGTTCAGGCAGAGACGTGGAGGACGGATGGCGATGCGAGTGGTGGTAGGGGATCTCCGGGTTCAGCGGATCGACAGGCGTAATGGGAGGCGGTCGTGGACGATCGTCTGGCCGGAAGGAACGGAGCATCGCGAGGCGGACCGGTTCCTGCGCGAGCACGACGGGTCGGGCACCCAACGCACCTACGCCTACCTGTTGGTGGATCACCTGCGCTGGCTCGAGCGCGAGTGCCTGACGTTGGACAGGGTGGTGCTGCGGGATCTCGAACGATATATGGGCATCGTCGGCGCCGAGGTCACGATGCCGTTAGGCGAGCCGGGAAACGCCCATACGGGCATGCGGCGCTGTCGACTACGGCAGCCTGTTTGAAGGGGTTCTATCTGCATCAGGCTGCGCTCGGGGTGAATGCCGAGCTGGGCCGGAGACTGGATAAGCGTCGGCTGCCGACGCGGGTGGACCGTCGGCGCGCGTTCTTGGGGCACACGACGTCGTCAATGCCGGCGAACCCGTTGGCTCCGTCGGGGCTGCGGCGTCGGCACCCGAAGATGCTTCCCGACGGTGCACGCGACCGGCTGCTGGCATCGGTCCGTTCGGCACGCGACCGACTGGTGGTGACCTGGTTGGCCGACGGGGGTGTTTTCTCCGGGGGTCAGCCCCGTGTGGCAGCGTGATTCTCTGAGTTTGTGCAGCTCAGAGGCTGATGGGGAGATGTTATCCGCTGCAACAGGTGTGG
>NZ_JBHWUE010000181.1:0-10350 GCF_042738615.1 Rhodococcus sp. NPDC059968 | reverse complement strand
ATATCAGATTGGGGTCGTCGAACCTGGCCGCGACGACTGGTCGGGTGTGAGATAGTTGCACCTGCGAGATGCCCTTCTTTGTGGCTGAATCTGACTCTTGAGAAGTCTTATTCTTCCACTACGACAGGGCATTTCGCTTTTATGACACTCTCACGCGCTCATACCAATCGGTGCTTCCAGGCTAAAACGAACACCCCGTGGGCATGTCCAATAATGTGGCGGTACCGAAGGGCCGGGCCTGCCTCTGGCGCGCGGGGGCATGCCCGATCCCGAGGGCTAGTAGTACTTTGTTAGCTCGGCGTGTCGGCTCGAGTTTTCGTGACTTTCTCGAGAGTATGCGGGCATGGATACAGCCGCTCTCGCCCGTGTCGGGGAACAGTTGGATACGTTTGTCGGTGAGGTGTTCTCGTCGCTGGCGCGCAAGGATCAACGGGAGAAGGCGGGGCTGTATGCGCGGGGCTTGATGCTCGACGGGCGACGGAAGTCGATGCAGCCGATGGCGCAGCGGCTGCGGGTCGATCACCAACAGTTGCAGCAGTTCGTGACCACCTCGCCGTGGGATGTGGTGCCGGTCCGGAAAACGCTGTCGCGCCGGGCGTGTGATCTGATCGTCCCGGATGCGTGGGTCATCGACGACACCGGGTTCATCAAGGATGGACCCGCCTCGCCGGGTGTGGCCCGGCAGTACTCGGGCACTCTCGGCAAGGTCGGCAACTGTCAGATCGCGGTCAGCGTGCACGCCGCCACCGACGCGGCGTCCGCGCCGTTGGACTGGCGGCTGTTCCTGCCCGAGAGCTGGGACGATCGGTCCACCACCGACCCCGACACGGTCGCGGCGATCGCCGCCCGCCGGGCGCGCTCGGCGATCCCCGACACCGAGCATCACCGCACCAAGTGGGAGATGGCGATCGAGATGATCGACGAGCTGATCGAGTGGGGCCGGATTCCGCCGACCACGGTGGCGGACGCCGGCTACGGCGACGCCACCGCCTTCCGGCTCGCGCTGACCGACCGCGGCATCGACTACGTCGTCGCCGTCAAGGGTGCGACCAGCGCCCATCCCGGCGACGCGGTCCCCGAGGCACCTCCCTACAGCGGGCGCGGGCGCGTACCGGCCCCGCGCTACCCGGGCCCGGTTTCGAGCTGCAAGGACCTGGTCCTGGCCGCCGGACGTAAGGCCCTGAGGGCGGTGACCTGGCGCCGCGGCAGCAAGGCCGACTCCACCAACCCGACCGCGGCGATGCGGTCGCGGTTCGCCGCGCTGCGGGTCCGCCCGGCGAACCGCGACATTCCCCGCCCGGAGGACGGCACCCTGGCCGAGGTGTGGTTGCTCGCCGAGTGGCCCGCCGGCGCCGACGAGCCCACCGACTACTGGCTCTCCACCCTGCCTGAGGACACCCCGCTGTCCGAGCTGGTGCGCCTCGCGAAGATCCGCTGGCGCGTCGAACACGATTACCGGGAACTGAAAACCGGTCTCGGACTGGATCATTTCGAGGGTCGTTCCTGGATGGGCTGGCACCACCACGCCACCCTGGTCACCGCCGCCCATTTGTTCCTCACCACCCTCCGGCTCGCCGACCCAAAAGCGACTGGGCAGGACTGACGCTCTACGGCATCGTGCGTGAACTCCAAGGCGCACTTGCTCGTTGGATCGGTACCTGCCCACTGTGCCACCACAGATTTCCCACCTAACAAAGTGCTACTAGGGCCTTGAAATCGAACGGCGAGTAAGCGGTCGCCGCTTCAGCGAGAGCGAAACGAAGGGCTGGCGGGTCAACCGCCGGCCCTTTTTTCATGTCCGCTGGTTCGAGCGGAGTTAGTCCGGACCAGCCGCCCTAACCTCGAAATCTTCGACCACCTTCCAGCTTCCGTCCGCCTGCTTCCGGAAGACGGTCAGGTAGGTGGCCGCGGCATTTTCCGCCTGGTTGGTCTGCGGGTTCGTATAAGTGATTGTGAGCGTGCCGCGGCGGTAGGCCAGGTCACCCGAGCCGGCGACCTCGGTCTTCTCGTTTGAGGGACTGATCGTGAAGTTGGGATCCGCACTATCGGTGCGGATGGCCTTGGACACCGCCTCGCCGCCCCTGGCCGCCGGGCGGCCGGGCGTGGCGAGCACCGCGTCCGGCGCGTAATAGGAGGTCACCTTCGCCGAATCCTTCGCCTGCAATGCGGCCAGAATCTCCTGCGCCGTGCGGTCGACCGCGTCCGTTGCCGGTTCGTTGGGATTGTTCGCCTCGAGGGTTTTATTCTTGTTCATTTTTCTTCCCTATTAGCAGTTGTGCGCACGGTCTCCTTTAATACCTGGAAAAGGTTATGACTCTTTGCCGGCCAACGGCGGCCTCGACTGGGCCACCCCGCGTTTCAGGCTTACCCACTCGAAGAGTCATCGCGCACCTCAGCGGCTGGCGTCCGGCACCCGGCCGAGCAGTGAACTGCCGTCAGTGATGAACTCGGAGCCGGTCGAGAAGGCGCCCTAAACTCCGAAATCTTCCACCACCTTCCAGCTCCCGTCCGCCTGCTTCCTGAAGACGGTCAGGTAGGTGCCCGCGGCATTCTCCGCCTGTTTGGTCTGCGGGTTCGTAAAAGTGATTGTGAACGCGCCGCGGCGGTAGGCCAGGTCACCCGAACCGGCGACCTCGGTCTTCTCGTTTGAAAGACTCATCGTGAAGTTGGGATCCGCAACATCGTTGCGGATGGCCTTGGACACCGCCTCGCCGCCCCTGGCCGCCGGGCGACCGGACGTGGCGATCACCGCGTCCGGCGCGTAATAAGAGTTCACCTTCGCCGAATCCTTCGCCAACAATGCGGCCAAAATCTCCTGCGCCGTGCGGTCGACCCCGTCCGTTGCCGGTTCGTTGGGATTGTTCGCCTCGAGGGGTTTGTTCTTGTTCATTTTTCTTCCTTGTTCGCAGTTGTGCGCGCACGGTCCAAGTTCGCCGAGACCCCGCCTGAGCGCCAGGTTCTCGTGCAATCGCCCGGGCGGCGGCGAACCGCCGCTGCGCCGGACTCCCTGGACCTGACGGCGACGCCGAGTGCGCCGATCGAATCACGGAGGGCTGCGCGCCGGCGCAGACCTCTAGCGCACCGCGCTGAGCGGAGGCTTCAGGAGCGGAAGCGGCTCTGCAGGGTGTTCTTGCCGCTCAGCGTTTCGTCGTCGGTGGTTCCGACTGCCTGGGCGGCCTGGGTGGTGAGGGCGATGGGCAATTTCGTCTCCCAGAGGATGAATAGTCCGTCGGCCTTCTCCGGCACACTGGTGTCGGCCTGAACCGCGTACTCCCAAACGTCCGCTCCCACGCCGTGTGGGGTCATCATGTTGGTCAGCGCGCCGCAGCCTGGCAGCCAGCCTCCCGGATTCTCTGGGGCCGTGATTACACCGGCGTACTCGGTACTCACATTACGGTGGAAGTACTGGGGACGGAAGGTGTCCTCTCCGGCCACCCAGCGCGGGGGTACGACGCAGAAGTCGACGTTGCCCACCCCCGGTGTGTCGGTCGTCGAGGTGAGCACCGTCAGCAGCGACGGATCGGGGTGGTCGACAGTGACATTGCCCATGACCATGAAGTCCAGCATGTTGTAGACGTACGGGACACTGTTGCCGTGCCACGCGACCACGTCCAGCGGCGAGTGGTCGTAGGTCGAGCTCCAGAGATTTCCGCCGACTTTGTGGATCACCTCGACTGGCCGCTCCGTATCATCGTCGTACGCGGCGACTGGAGCGCGGAAGTCGCGGGGGTTCGCCATCCCGGCGTGGCCGATGAAGCCGAGCTCCGGAAGAGCGAACGGCGTGCCGTAGTTCTCGCACACGTACCCGCGGACGAACGCAGGGGTGTCTCCTTGTCCGGCGGCGCCCAGGATCTCGACTCGGAACTTCATGGCGCGAGGAATCAGAGCGACTGATCCCGGCTCCACGCTCAGCAGGCCGAGTTCGGTGTGGATCAGAAGGCCGCCCAGTTCGGGCACAATCATCAGTTCGCCGTCGGCGGTGCTGAACACGCGGTCGGTCATGGAGGTGTCGGCGGTGTAGAGATGGATCGCCATGCCGCTGCGCTGGACGGGATCACCGTTCCCGCCCAGGGTCCACAGACCGGAAACGAAATCGGTCCCTGCCGCGGGCGCCGGCCGGGGAGCCCAGAACAGCAGGTTCGGGTCCAGGGGAACATCGAAAGGCGGCGTGAGCAGAGTTCCGTTGTCGATGCGCTCGAAGGGCGGGTGCACGACGGACGGACGGATACGGTAGAGCCATGTGCGATGGGTGTTCGCACGGAGTTCGGTGAAGGCCGTACCGGTGAGCAGCTCTGTATACAGTCCGTATTTAGCGCGCTGCGGAGTGTTACGGCCGACGGGCAGTGCGTCTGCCAGGGCCTCGCTGCTGTGCTCGTTGCCGAAGCCGGTTGAGTAGCTCAGCGAGGCCGCCCTTGCGCGCGCCTGTTCCCGCACCTCATCCTCCGGCTTGGCCTTCTCTAGACTCGTCGTCATTTTGCGCTCCTTCCGTGTCGCGACATCGCTGGATGTCGATCACTTGTGTTGATCGTCATTTCGGTACCTTCCGCGTCGGACCGGGATCGGACTCGTCGCCAGCCGGGTAACCAAGTAAGTGATAAGAACCTATCACTTGCTCCCATCGGGCACAAGTGATAATCTCCTATCAAGTCATCGTTCACCGGCATTCGGCCCGAAGAGGCCCGGCCGAAGAAGGGACGTCCCACGAAAAGGGGCGTTTGCCTCCACATACCTGCGGGTGACTATCGAATTTCTCGCTGCACAGCAGAGAGTTTGGTAGAAACGGATAATTGGAATGGACAATTGGAATGGACAACATGCGCATTGCGATTCTCGACGACTACCAGCACGTGGCGAGGGAATATGCCGACTGGGACTCCCTGAACGCCCGGGTGGAAGTAATCCATGATCCGTTTCCCGACACGGAGACACTCGTCGCGCGGCTGGCGGAGTTCGATGTGCTGGTGGCGATGCGGGAGCGCACGCAGTTCCCTGCGGATGTGCTGCGCCGGCTCGGTCGTCTGAAGCTACTCGTCACCACGGGTCCGGCCAACGCCGTCATCGACGTCCCGGCCGCCCGCGAGCTGGGCATCACCGTCTGCGGTACACGCTATCCCTTCTCTTCCGCCACCTCGGAGCTCGCCTGGGCGCTGATTCTCGCCGCGGTCAGGAACGTGCCTGCCGAGACGCGGTCGGTGCGCGAGGGCGGGTGGCAGATGAGTGTGGGCTCTGGTCTGGAGGGAAAGACGCTCGGTCTGCTCGGACTCGGCAGGACCGGATCGAGGGTGGCCAGGGTAGGCCAGGCGTTCGACATGGAGACGATCGCCTGGAGCCAGAACTTGACCACCGAGAAGGCGGCGGAACACGGTGTGAGAGCGGTGTCCAAGCAGGAGTTGTTCGCCAGGTCGGATGTGCTGTCAGTCCATCTCGTCCTCAGCGACCGTAGTCGCGGCCTCGTCGGGGCGGGCGAACTTGCTGCTATGAAGCCGTCCGCCCTGCTGGTCAACACCTCTCGCGGCCCCATCGTGGACGAAGACGCACTGGTCCACGCCCTGCAGGAGCGAAAGATCGGCGGTGCAGCACTCGACGTGTTCGGAACCGAGCCGCTGCCGGAGCGGCACGTACTGCGGACGCTGGAAAACGTCGTCATCACCCCGCACCTCGGCTACGTGACGCACGGCACCTACAAGGTCTTCTATGAAGAAGCGGTCGAGGACATCGCGGCGTTCGCCGCGGGCAAGCCGATACGCGTAGTCGACCCGGTTGGCGACTACCTGAGTGCGCGTAGCGGTCACGCCGACCTCCGTGAGTGATACCGCCGAGTGGCGCCTGCCCCTGTTGAACGGTGCAGACTTTCTATCTTTCCGGCGGCTGAACGTCGCCGTCATCGGACTTGAACAAGCGAAGGAGCCTTTCATGAACGACAGGCAGGACATTCTTGAAGTCCTTGCGCGGTACGTGCGGGCATTCGAGAAGCGCGACGGGGATGCCTTGGCGGCGTTGTTCGCCCCGGACGGAGAGCTTCAGGTATTCAGCAGGTACGGCCGAGAGGAGTACGTTGCGCTGGATGCGGATCGAGTTGGTGACGATGCTCTCCGCGCCATGGTGAACAGCGGCACCCTGCCTCCCGGGCGCGGCATGCACTATCTGACCACCGACCACATCGTCGACATCACCGGAGACGAAGCAACGCTGCAGGCGCAGTTCGTGGTCGTGGGATCCAACGCCAACCCTCGACCCGAAAACGGCTGGCCGGCCGGTGCAGACCTGATGCAAGGGAAACTGGCGCCGATCATGATCGGCCACTACGAATCCCGCCTCCGCAAGATCGGAGACAGCTGGCTATTCACGCGCCATCAGGTAAAGCACAGTCTGCCGATGGCACTTCCAGTGAAGTCATGATTCTTCGGGGTTCTCAGGGCCGCGGGACACCACCGACACCTGCGGGCGCTTTGCTGACTGGCTGCTTCCGCGACGGGCCCTTCGTGGGCCTGCGCTATCGGACGCCGTCACACGAGGGCTTCACCGATGAGACGGGCCAGTTTTCCTACAGGGCCGCCGAGGCGGTGACCTTCTCCATCGGGAACCTGAGCATCGGAACAGCGGATGCAGCTCCGCAGCTGACGCTGGCGAGTCTCCGCGGCAGCGACGCCGTGGACGCGCCGGATCCCACTCTTCCCGCGACGATCAATCGTGCGCGTTTCGTGCAAAGCCTGGGGCGGGAGGACGACCTCCGCAATGGCGTGATGATCGACAAGACCGTCCACGACGTTGTCGGCGAGCATGCGCCGGACATTTCGTTCGAGTGCGACACGGAGTCCTTTGAGAAGGCCGCCTCTGTTCGGATGGTGTTCAGTGAGCTCGGGCTTCGTTTTCGCGGAGCTGCTGAGGCGGGCAATCACCTGCGGCGAGCTCTTGCTGGGATCAAGGTTCTCAGGAATGAGAAGATCCCGACCCGCGACGGGAGCTACCTTCTGGCAGACGTGTTTTGCCCCGACGATGGCGGCCCGCATCCGGTGATCATGAGGCTGGGGGTTTACGGTAACGCGTTCGAGTCGGGGTCGATCTTCAACGAGGCGGATCACCAGGCGAGTGAGGAGAGGGAAGCCGCGTGGTTCGAGGGAGACGCAGCGGGGGGCGCCACCGGGGCGGCGATGATGCTCCGATACTCGGAAAGTGCTGTCAGTGCAAATGCAAGTACATGGGTACCGCGCGGATACGTAGTCATCCGAGTGGACGGCCGCGGGGTGGGGAACACACCAGGACGGGTGGATCCGTTCTCGAGGCAGGAAGCACTCGACTATTACGACGCCATCCAGTGGGCCGCCGACCAGCCGTGGAGCGACGGTAATGTCGGCCTCTGCGGTTGCTCGTACGCCGCGACCATTCAATGGAACGTTGCCGCACTGCACCCGCCCGCCCTCAAAGCGATCGCTCCTCTTGCGTCGGACTCGGACGCCTATCGTGATCTGGCCTATCCGGGCGGCATCTTTTTCGGCGACTACCGCCGCTGGTGGTGGGAAAATATGGTGCTCAAGGCAAGCGGGAGCGGCGAAGGAGTGGACGTCATCGGTGGTATGGCCAGCCGTCCGTGGGACGGCGCGTATTACCGGGGGGATGGGCTCCTGTCAGCGGACTTTGCCGGTATCGACCTCCCCGTTCTGACTGCGGTGAGCCAGACCATGATGCTTCACTCTCGCGCCGGTTTCGCAGCCTTCTCTCAATTGCCGTCGCCATCAAAACAGTTGCTCGTCCTGGACGCCAACTACATGTCCTACCTTTATGAGGACTGCCTGCCGGATCAGGAGGTGTTCTTCGACCGATTCCTCAAAGGATTGGAGCCGGAGGAAGAACCGTCTGCGGTACGTATGGTCATGCGTACCGGCGGCGGAGGCTTCTACTGGCGCAACGAATCGGCGTGGCCCGTCCCCGGCACCGAGTACAGGACACTGTTTCTCGATGCCGGCAGCCCGCACGCCCAGGAAAGCATCACCCCTCATTCCCCCGTTCGCATCGACGTCGCCGAGTATTCCGCAGATGTCCGCGCTTCCGCGCCGGAGCTACCGGTGGCGGTATTCGAGTCAGCCCCCCTGGACGAGGACATCGAGCTGGCAGGTCATTTCCGGGCCTCGCTGTGGGTCTCGTCCACGTCAGAAGATGCCGACCTCTATGTCGCACTCCGCGTCATGGACGGAGAGCAAGAGATCGTCTATCAGACTCGTGACCCCCAGTCCGTCGCTCCGCTCACATGGGGGTGTCTCAAAGTCTCGCACCGTGCCCTCGACTCGCAGCGTTCCACCGCTGAACGTCCCTGGCACACACACCGACGCGAGGACGCCATGCCTCTGCGCCCCGACGAAGTCGCCAAGGTCGAGGTGGAGTTGATGGCAGCCACTGGACGCATCGCAGCAGGGTGCCGCCTGCGACTCGAAATCTCAGCCGCCGAGGGCCGTGGGATCAGCCCCGACCCTGACTGGGAGCGCGCCTACGACGAGTCCTACCACCGCGAAGCCGTCAATCGAGTCTTCACTGGTGGGGTATTTCCCAGCTCGATCACCATCCCCATGGTCCCAGCCGGGCCGGCGAGGCCGATCTTGCGCAGGTAGCTCGGCACTCACCTTTGATCCCCTCCTAGACCGGTACCCGTGGAAGGAACCCCGCATAATGACTGCCTCCAGTCCCATTGGGACATCCCGCATTTTCGCACCGGGCGATGGGTTGACCGTCACCTGCAACGAGCAGTACGGGATCACCCACACCCATCCCGGTTTCGGCGGCCAGCCCCGGCCAGACTGGTTGGACAGTGTCCCTGACCCCGCCACGCCGAGCGACGAGCAACAGGCCGCGATGGCCGCCAACCAGAGCTTCCTCGCCGTCTATGCGAGCACCTTCACCAAGGACGGCCGGCCCAAGCCCACCGCCATCTGGGCCGCACCCGACGGCGACCGCCTGCTCGTCATCACCGAGGAGGACTCGTTCACAGTCAAGCGGATCCGCCACACCCCCCGCGTCACCCTCGCGGTGTGTGACATGCGGGGAAACCCCGAGAGCGAAGCCGTCGATGCGACCGCTTCGATCCTCGACAAGTCCGAAACGGAGAATGTCTACCGCCCGATCGGCGAGCGCTACGGAATCGTTGGGAAGGTGTTCAATCTGTTCAGCAAGTTGCGCGACGGAAGTGACAACAACGTCGGCCTCGCGCTGAAGGCGGCCTAACCGTGGCTCCCACATTCGCCGAAGTCGCCGAGGCAAAGTACATCCTGTTGACCACCTTCACGAAGGACGGGCAACCCAAGCCCACCGCCATCTGGGCCGCACCCGACGGCGACCGCCTGCTCGTCATCACCGAGGAGGACTCGTTCAAAGTCAAGCGGATCCGCAACACCCCCCGCGTCACCCTGGCGGTGTGCGACGTGCGCGGTAACCCAAAGGGTGAGGCGGTCGATGCGGTCGCCACAGTGCTCGACAAGTCCGAGACACCGAATGTCCAGCGGGCCATCACCAAGCGCTACGGGCTGATCGGCTGGTTGTTCAACCAGTACACCAAGCTGCGTGGGATCGACAAGAAAACCGTCGGCCTGGAGCTGAAGGCGGCTACCTAGCCGCTCCCGAAACCCTGTCGGCTTCCGAAGCGTTGGCAGAACATGGTCACGCGGCTGTTCTTGGTTTACGCCGTCGCCGAGCTGGCGGTGGTCGTCGCGCTCGCCTCGACGCTCGCCTTCGGATGGACGGTCCTGTTGCTGCTCGCGACCTTCGTGGTCGGGGTCGTCCTGGCCGGGTCGCGGTCCGGCACCTGACCGACGCACTCAACGCCTCCCCACGAAAGGAATTCGCATGAACGCCCTCTACACCGCCGAAGCACTGACCACCGGCGACGGACGCAACGGGCACGCCCGCTCATCCGACGGCAAGCTCGATCTCGAACTATCCATCCCCAAGGAGATGGGCGGCAGCGGCGTCGGCACCAACCCCGAGCAGCTGTTCGCCGTCGGGTACGCAGCCTGCTTTCACTCTGCCCTGCGGATGATCGGCCGCCAGGACAAGGCCGATGTTTCCGATTCGGCTGTCGGGGCGCGTGTGTCGATAGGGAACCTGGACAACGGCGGCTTCGGCCTTGCCGTCGAACTGGAAATCACGCTACCCAACGTCGACCACGCCACCGCGCAGCAGCTCGCCGAGAAGGCTCACCAGGTCTGCCCGTACTCCAACGCGACCCGCGGCAACGTCGACGTCACCCTCACGGTGACCGACGACTAACCCGAAGTTACTGCTATGAGAACGAGCGAACCCCCGGTTGAGCTGGGGGTTCGTTGTTTTCGGTTGTGGTTGTTCTGGCTACCTGACCGTGTGGGG
>NZ_JBHWUE010000180.1:0-10357 GCF_042738615.1 Rhodococcus sp. NPDC059968 | reverse complement strand
CACGAGCACCACACCCCCGGAGAAACGCCGCACCACCCGCAAGATCACCCAGAACGAGCGACATCATGCAACAGGTCCATGACCCCCGGAGAAGGTGTTCGGTTGGGTGAGGCGCTCGGGTTGCAGCATCGCGATTGGCACACCGGGTGCGGTGACACCCCGTACGTCGAGGTCGTCGCCCGAGACCACCCGCACGAGGTGCGGGCCAAGAGCGGCTACCGGCGGGTGTATGTCTCCGACGAGCTGGACCGCCTCTACGGCGAGTACGTCTGGCGGTTGTGCGAGGCCGGCGCCGATCTGGCCACCGACGACTTCGACGGCACTTGCGTGTTCGTCAACCTCGACCGGGAACCGCGGTTCGCGCCGTGGCGACCGGAGTCCGTCTACGACCTGGTGGACCGGCTGCGCCGCGAGCTGTCCGGGCAGGTGCCGCAGGCCTGGTCGCCGCACTGGATGCGGCACAGCCACGCCACGGCGCTGTTGCTGTCGGGGGTACCGGTGCACGTGGTGAGTCGACGATTGGGACATGTCGACGTGCAGACCACACTCAACACCTACGCGCACGTGAGCGAGGACGCCGAGATGCGGGCTGCCGCCGACTGGAAGGCGGTCACCGGCGGCTGGCGAGTCGGCGCGCACCGCGACGACCGGACCGAGTCCGGCTCGTGACCGGCGGGCGCGACGAGGCCACGATCGACTGGGTGGAAGCGGCCCGCGTCCGCTGCGACCCGCAGGCGCTGGAGGACTTGTGGGCGGCGGTGCCGGAACCGATGCGGCTGTCGTGCTTGGGGCTTCCCCCCAGAGTGAGGACATCCTGAACACTGGGTCGTGAGGTCCCAGAGGAAGTGATGTCACAAATGGTGATGAAGGCGTACTCGGCGGAGTTCAAGGCCGATGCCGTCGCGTTGTATCTGTCCGATCCGAGCCACACGTTCGAGGGCATCGGCAAGGACCTGGGGGTCAGCCGCGAGACGCTGCGCACCTGGGTGCGGGCCGAGCGCAGGCGCACCGGTGTGTCCGTGGCCGCCGACCGGTCCCGGAGGCCAGCATCTGCCGGCGAGGTACCATCCGAGTCCGTGTTGGAGGAAGAAAACAAGCAGCTCAGGGCCCAGGTCCGGAAGCTCGAGACCGAGCGGGAGATCCTGCGCAGGGCCGCAAAATATTTCGCGGGCGAGACGAACTGGTGAGCCGCTTCCTGTTCGTTGACGACCACCGCGACACCGCTCCGGTGAAGTGGCTGTGCCAGATCCTCGAGGTGTCCCGGTCCGGATTCTACCGGTGGCGGGCCGCCGCACCGGCCCGCGCCGAACGCGCCCGCGCCGACCAGGAGCTCGCGACGCGGATCCGCGAAATTCACGACGATTTCGATGGCACCTACGGGGCCCCGCGCATCACGGCCGAGCTGCGCGATGCCGGGATCGAGGTGAACCACAAGCGGGTGGAACGGGTGATGCGGGAGAACGGGATCGTCGGCGTGCACCTGCGCAAGACGGTCCGCACCACGGTCCCCGAGCCGTCCGCGACCCCGGTTCCGGACCTGATCCGGCGGGATTTCACCGCGAGCGCACCGAACACCAGATACGTCGGCGACATCACCTATTTGCCCATCGGGGACGGTGACTTCCTGTATCTGGCAACGGTGTTGGACCTGAATTCGAAACGGCTGGCGGGGTGGTCGATCGCCCCACACATGCGCACCGAGCTGGTCACCGACGCGCTGCGGGCGGCGGCCGCCGCCCGCGGTGCCACCGGGCTCGATGGAGCAATATTTCACTCCTACAACGGCGCCCAATACGTCTCGCAGGACTTCGCCGACCTGTGCCGCGAGCTGGGGGTGACCCGGTCCCGGGGTGCGGTCGGGACGTCGGCGGACAACGCGGCCGCCGAATCGTTGAACGCGTCGCTGAAACGGGAGACGCTGCAGGGACGGAAGTGCTGGAACGGTGCGGGTGAGGCGCGCGCCGAAGTCTTCCGCTGGATCACGCGATACAACACGAGAAGGAGGCATTCCACGCTCGGTCAGATCTGTCCGATCGAGTACGAGCAGCGATCGGCTACGCTGGCCACCGCCGCATAGGAATTGGTGTCCACATCTCAGGGGGAAGCCCCGACCGCCCACGACCCCGCTCCGGTAGTGCGCCGATCTCGTGGTCACCGAGCCCGTGTTCGGCCAGCCGGCGACGGCACGGGGCGCAGATCCACCCTGCTGTCGGCGCGGTTGTGAAACAGTCCGCGGCCCGGCAGACGGACCGGCCCAGCAGCGGATGCCCCGGCGCGAACGACAGCACTCGCCGCGCCGGGTCCCATCCGGCCTCGGCGAGAAAGGCCGGGTCGATCACCGCGGGCGATCGCCGTGGCGGTCCGGTCGATGCTCGTGTCGGCGAACACGTGCGCCCCGCCGATGCTGACCGCGGCCGCCCCCGCCGCCTCGACGGCGCTCACCGGTCGGTCCCGGCCAGCTCGCGGGGGCTGCGGACCCGGTCGACGGCCTCACGCAGCCGGGCCGGGTCGGGATGCAGGTAAACCTGCGACGACCTCATCGAGCCGTGCCCGAGCAGGGCCGCGATCTCGTCGAGGCTGCTGCCCGCATCGGCCAGGTTGCTGCCGAACGCGTGCCGCAGCCGATGCGGAGTCACATGCTCGATCCCGGCCCTCCGCGAGCACGCGGCGATCACCTCATTGATCGCGTCCGGGCGCATCGGCGCGCCGATCGGCTCCCGAAACAGGTTGACCAGCAAGAAATCCGACTCGGCTGCCCGCGGCACCGCACACCGCTCGAACTCGTAGCCGTCGACAGCCAGCAGCACCAGGAAGTCCAGCGGCACCACCCGCTGCCGGCGGGACTTGGCCCACGCCCCGTTCGGATTGTCCCGGCGCACCACATGCAGATGCGCCCGCGGTATCCCGCAGCCCAGCAAACGAGTCGACCAGTAGACATCCCACGCGGGTCAGATGTCAAGCAGCCGCCGGCTGAGACGGGATCTGATGGTCGGGCCAGGCGACGTGGTCGTCCCAGGGTTCGTTGTGTTGCAGACACCACCACATGCGCCCGAGGAGCTTGTTGGCGAGGTTGCGCAGCGCGGCGTTGTGGTGGTCGCCGGCGGCTCGCCGTTTGTCGTAGTGGGCACGTGCACCCGCTGACTTGGTGAGGGTGACGAACGCCCACCAGTGGCAGGCGTCGCCGAGTCGCTTGTTGCGGACCTTTCGCGCCTTGACGTAGTGCGATCGGCCCGAGGCTCGGGTGATCGGCGCAGTGCCGGCGAACGCGCGCAACCCGTTCGCCGTCGCGAACCGTGCAGGATCGTCGCCGACCTCGGCCAGGACCCGGGCGGCGAGAATCGGACCGAGACCCGGAGCCGACCGCAGGATCGGCGCGAGGGGGTGGCTGTCGAATTCGCGACCCAGCGCGTTCTCCAGGCTGTCGACGGACTGCTGCATCGAGGCGATGACGGCGAGCAGACCGGTGACAGCATGACCGAGCGCCTCCTCGACCTGCGGCGGCTGACTGAGCGCGGGCGTCTTCAGCTCCCGCAGGATCCGCTCGACCAGGTTCGGGTCGTTGCGTCGGCCACTGTGATGCAGGAGCGCCACAACTTTGCGTCTGGTCAGGGCGCGACCCGATGCCGGGGTGGGCGCCGCGGAGAGCACCGCGACCGCGGCGCGGTGCTTCAAATTCGGAAATGTCTGCAGTGCACCAGGATAGAACTCCAGCAATACAGAACGTAGTCGGCTGATGGTCTGATGCAGCGCCCAGATCGCCTCCTGGTGCTGACGGGCGAGGACCTTGATCGCCCGGCCGTGTTCGCTGATCGCGGGCATCGGACGGTGCATCGCTCGGTCGGTGCGCAGAATATTCGCCAGGATCGCGGCGTCACCCGGATCGGACTTGCCGCCGGCCTGTCCGTGGCGTTCGCGGTAGCGGGCCACCGCACGGGGGTTGATCGGGTATACGGTGAATCCTGCTTCCACCAGGGCCACGACGAGCAGATTCTTGTCGGTTTCGATCGCGATAGGGGTGGTGCCGGGTGCGCCTCCGCTCTCGGCGATTACCTCCAGCAGCGCGGTCAATCCCGCTGTGCCGGTGTCGATGCGTTTCCGGGCGACGACGGTGCCGTTCTCGTCGACGAGGGCGACATCGTGATGCACTTCGGCCCAATCGATCCCGCAGTTGATGCTCATGTACAACCTCCTGTCCAGCGGCGTATTCTGCTGTGAGCTCGGGGGTTGTGCGGCGACCTAATGGAAGCGCTCTTCGGGCGCGGCATCTCACAAGCCGATCACGTGCCCCAGCGACTGGCAGGGTCACCGTCTACCTTCAGACCTCTCACACAGTCGGATGCCATCACAGCAATGATCACCTTCCAGCGGCTCACTGCTCAGACTGCGCCCGGATCGGTAATATCTCAGGGACCCCTGCCAGTTGCGTTGTGCGTGTCGGATCGTTGGTCCGACTCACCCATTACGTGATGTCGCCGACGTAGATGCGGTTCGGTGCGTCGGCGGTGAAATCCCGCTCGAGCAGGTCGGGCACCTTCCGGTCGGCAGGTTCGGGGACGGTGGTCGTGACCCGTCGTCGGCGCCGGTAGCCGGCGATGTCGTTCTCGCGCATCACCCGGGAGACCCGCTTGTGATTGACTTTTTCGTCCGCAGCAACACCGTCGTTGAGCTCGGCAGTGATCCTCGGGGCTCCGTAGGTGTTGTCCTCGGTGTGGATCACCCGGATTCGTGCGGCGAGCTGCGCGTCGGCCTCGGCGCGAGCGGCCCTCGTCGGCGCAGCGGACTTCCAGGCGTAGTAGGACGAGCGCTCGATCTCGACGAGCTCGCATAACCGCTTCACCTCGTAGGTGTCGGAGTGGTCGGCGACGAAGCGGAAGCGGTTCACCATTTCGTCTCCCCGGCGAAATACTTGGCCGCCTGGCGGAGGATCTCGCGTTCGGTGGTGAGCTTGGTTGTCTCGGCTCGTAGGGCAGCGTTCTCGGCTTCGAGGCGGGTGAGTTTCTGCTCGACGGTCTCTGGTGCGTCACCCGCGCCCAGGCGTTGGCTGTGGGGCCGTGACGGGGTGTTCACCCGGGTGCCGTCGACGTGGGTTTTGGTGCCGGTCCCGTACTGCTCGATCCAGCCTGTCAGGGTGCCGCGCACGACCCCGAGGTCAGCCGAGATACCTCGGATCGTTGCTCCCGGCGTGGACTCGTACAACTCGACCGCCTGGCACCGGAACTCTTCCGAGTAGTTCTTGCGTGACATGACTGAAGATCATCTCACTTCCCCAGCAGGTGCTGGATTCAGCGTGTCCAAGAACCGGGGTCAAGGCCCCACCTCACCGACGCCAGCCCCGACCTGCTGCGCCGCGGGCGCCGAGGCCGACAGCCAGTGCGGGGCCGGTTTCGGTGAACGCTCCGAGGCCCGCGTCAACAGCCGCAACGGGTACCGACACCGCGACTTCGATACCCGTGCAGGCACTCTCGACATCGCGATCCCCCACGCTATGGCAGGGTTCGCATTTCCCAGACTCGCTGCTGCAAGCGCCGCAATCGTGCCGAACGTGCCCTGACCTCGGTGGTGGCCACCTGCTACCTGCTACCTGCTACCTACTCGCGTCTAGACCCGACGGATGGAGAAATTCGTCGATTCCCTCAGCATCACCTCGCTGTCGAGATCGCCGGTGTCCGTCACAGCCAAGGACCTCGACGCCCAGGTCGTGGCATTCCGCAGCCGACCGCTCGACGCCGGCCTGTACACGTTCATCGCCGCCGACGCCCCGGTGATGGACGTCCGGGGGAACGGGCGGGTGGTCAACCTGCACGCCGGTCTCGTGCCCGCGATCGGCACCACCCTGCCAGGATCCGCTTGGCAAGCTTGCCGGACACGATATTCGACGAATCTCACGTTCCAGACACCGAAGAACGCGTGGCCCTAGGTGCGAGTGCTCCCGCACTCCGTCTACCACCAGGTGGACGCCGATTCTGTTCATGCTCAATATCATCGAGTGAACGATGCTTTGTCGGAGAGGCTCCCGAGGGGCGCCGATCACCTCGATGCGGCCAGGGTAGATCTGCTCGCCTTCACCGCGTTTCCGAAGCAGATCTGGTCCAACAATCCACAATCCCCTGTCGGTTAACCGACCTTCGGGCGACACGGTCTTGCGGCGGCCTGAGTTCCGGGGCCGTCGGTGACGAAGGGTGGATGCTGGCAGGTGTTCGGCTCGATCCGAGTTCCTCGCATCAATCATGGGCACACACGCACCCACGGGTACTCGCGAACCGGAAGATGAGACGTAGTTTTCGATTTGGCGGCTTCACACAGCTGCCTTTCGATGGGATCGAGACCGTGCACCACGGTTGGAGCAGCGCCTGGGCGCATCGTCACGAGCTTCTTCTTCAGCGGGACGTTGAACCGGAATATCCATAGATGGCGACATCGCGTGAGCAGGGACACGCCCGATGGGCGTGTCCCTGCTTGTTCTTTGGTGGGGTCCGGGATCTTATAAGACTGGATCAGGGGCGGCCGGGCGTGGTTTCGGTGATCTCCCGGAGCGCCGGGCACGCCTCCGTCCGGCGACCGCGAAGGCCGCCGACAAGGCCAGCGTGGCGATCACGAACACATAAGACATGGCGTCGATCGGTGCCGGCGGTGGGTTGATGATTGCGCTGACGAGCAACCATGCCATCGTCAGGGCGCCGACGGTGCACGCGATAACCAGACCCACACTTAGCGTCTTCTCGCGCGCGACCAACCGGACAGCGCCGGCGCAGATCAGGACGTAGGGAATCACCCAAAAGTACGCCACGAGCGTCGCCACAGCGGAGTAGATAGTCAAAGGCGAGCCCAGGTTCAACGCGACCATGATCACGAGCCCGACGAGACCGGCACCTACCGTGAGGAGGATAGCGTTGACGGGACTGTGCAGGCGGCGGTGAATCTGCGCAAAACGACTCGACAGAAGTCCGTCCGCCGACAGCGTCGCAGCGAATCGGGAACCGTAGTTAGCGAACCCAATTAGCGAAGCAAAGGTAGCGATCGCAAGGACGAGATCCGATGCTTGTCCGAGCCACTCTCCCAGACCCGACTGTTGGGCGAGGGCGGCAGGTCCGGACACACCGGCCTCAATGCTGGCCGACGCCTGCATCAGGCCGGGGACCTGAAGGAATGTTGCTGCGAGATACGCGACGCCGAGGATGACCGGGACGCTCATCACTGCGGCGGGGACGTTGCGGGTGGGATCCTTGGTTTCCGCCGCGAGGGCCGCGCAACTCTCCAGGCCGACGACGAAGGCAGCACCAATCGCGATGCCGGCGATGATTGCGCTGGGGGTCGAGCCCTGAAGTGAGAGTTGTTCACCCAGATGAAGTCCTGTATGGATCGCACTGGCGCCGGTGATCAGCAGCATCAACGGTAGCGATAGCACGGTGAGCGATACCGCAACGACGACCGACGTGTCCAGACCCCGACACGTCACCGCAATGACCACGATTGAGGAAACCATGTAGATCAAGATCTGGGTTCCGTGGTCCAGCCCGGAGTCGACACCCACCGAGAGTAGGAAGCTTCCTGTGTAGAGGCCGATGATCAACAGCATCGACAGAATCTGCGCGAGGTATCCCAGGAACAGGGTCGCGGCCACCAGGTAGCGCGCCCAGGGACCGAAGACCGCGGCGATATACGAGTACAGCGATCCCGTGGCAACGAACCGCTTAGCGAACGTGATTACGGCAAAACCGACGCAGGTTGTTGCAATCGCGGAGATCAGCGAAGCGAGCCAACTACCGTTGCCTGCCGTGGCCACGAGAATCACGGGGAAGGTCGCTATCGCGACGGCAGGGATGAACGACGCCAGAGCGAGCGAGATGATCTGAGTTCGACTCAGATGCCCTTCATCAAGACCAGGTAGTTCGGTCTCGCCAGCGATGGCAGATGACGGTTTTTCGATCATTGCTGGATCCTCCAAGCCTGTCCTGACGATGACAGGCCGTAGTTGTCTCGCAAGAGCTGCACTTTCAAGGGGGTGGAACATCGGATAACGGTTGATCGACGCGGTAGCCATTCGTGTCGACCAGTGAACAGCGGACTTCCTTCGGGTCCAGTTCTGCATGAGCATCTGCTTCCGGTGACTGCCCTCACGCCCTTCCGCACACGTGAGTCAAGTCACCGACTTGGTCATTCGGTCAAGTTAATTGGCCAAACTGGATGTGTCAACACCGGCAGGGCCTTCGCAACCGTCCGGCAGCCTCATACCTGTCCGATCGCCTTGGCCAAACGCTCTAGTCATTTGATCAGATCATTTGGCGCGCTCGCCGAGTGCGCTTCTAACGTCACCGAATCTCCGGTTACACCCTGTTGACCTGCAGGTACCGATATTCCATTGGCATTTCCGAACCTGCCGATCGGAAGCGGCCCACCCGTCGGCCCCGGGCGCGACTAGCTACATCTCGCGACCGCGGCAATCACCGATGTACACTCCCGACCAGCCCCTTGGCCAACCAAATCTTCCGTGCGATACCACACTTCGGATCCGAGGCGTCCTCGATCGAGGCACGTCGCGCGGTCGCGCCACGTTGAAACCGACTCGGTACGTGTAACACCGCTGTCGGAAACCGTCGTACCGCGGGGCAGTTGCGCTCCGCCGTGCCGAGCGGGCTCAAAACCGTATGACCGTTACTACGGTGCGGTCGCGGCTACTCCGGTGTGGTCGCGGCTGCGTCGTCGCGCCTGTAACGCGTATAGACCGACCGAGAACGATTATCAGCTCACAGCCAGAACGAGCGGTGACAATGCCCGAGAACGAGATCGACCAAAACGAGAGCGCGGATCATGGCCGCTGGAGCCCGCGGCAGGGTCAGCTGATCAACGATTTTCTACCGACCGGTCGGCATCGCCAGAACCCTTGCGACCCTACTACTTGTCGTTCATGCGGATCCGAGCCTTTGCCGAAGCCGGCTGCGGCGCCCTCGTGCGTGTTGCTCATCGACTCGGATGCCGGTGGACCCGACGTGGATCTCCTACGTAGAGCCGGCGTGCTACCTTCGGAGGTTGCGATCGTCGGCATTCGATCCCACCACCTCAACAGGCTGGCGGCTGCCGAGATCTTGACCACCACTCGGTCCGACGAAGCGCTGATCGTCATCGGCGACTTCGCCTCCAACGATGATCGGATCGCGCTACTCGATGCCGGCGCGGACCACGTCTTGAACGTACCGGTAACCGCCCGGGAAGTGATTGCATGGGTGCGTTCCACCCTCAGTAGGGTAAGGGTCACACCGCTCACGACACGAGGTACGCGGCTGTCGGTGTGCGAGGTTTGTCGCACCGTCGAGTACGACGGACTCCAGATCGCGCTCACCAAGACCGAGCTCGATCTGCTATCAGTCTTCATCCGTAACGCCGATCGCGTCCTCTCACGTCAGTACCTCCTGTTAGTGGTATGGGGAATCGCATGTGACTCCACCACCAACGTCGTCGGTGCACATATCTGTTCATTACGCCGAAAGCTCGCGTCGATCGGGGCCCCACTTGCGATCCGGACGATGCGTGGAGTGGGTTTCGCTCTGCACGAATCAATCTGAATGCCTGGCACAGTGTGCGTTTGATGGACGACGCTACCTCTGGTCGGAACCGGGCAGCGTTCTGAACGTGCGGAACGGCATGGCGAGAGCGTGTCGCCGAGATCCTGTGCCACGAGACCCGCTTGTCGATGTTGGCGCCACGGATTTTGCGGTCTCAGAAGCGGAGTTCTTGATCACACTTCAATGCTGTTTCCGGAACCGACCCAGGACCATCTCGGCGCGGGCAAGTGTTCTTGCGTGCTCAATACCCACCCCGACCGTCCCGTCTGTCCACCCCGCGGCGCAGTACTATGCGCACGTGCAGGCTATCTGCCGCACCGACCATCCGCCGCGAGGACCTGCACCTGCACTCGGTGAATAGCAGTATCGATGTTGGACCCACCCGTACCCGCGCCGCAAACACCCCACTTCGTTGAGCGGGGCCGGCGCGATGGTATCCGCCACAGGTACTGCTTCGTCCGCACCCAGACTCGAGCGACTCGTCCGAATCGGTCAGCCACCACCGATCCGGGTCCCGAACGGCTGCGGCGGTCCTGGCGGGATAGTCCTGCGGTGCCGCCCACTTCGGACGGAGCGCTACCGGCGACGCGACCGCTCTGCGCCCATTGGCTTGCGGCTTCTCGCGGCCACAGTCTTGCTCCGTGCGTGAGCGGTCGGGTCGAGGGTCGAGATACTCTGGGTTGGGCTTCAGCGAGAGGTTAGAATAGGGTCGGGAACTGGCGCGGTGACGCAGTACGTGCGTTCCGTTTCCAGCCCCCGCCACCTCGATTCCGTGCATGCGGTTCTCCCGCACACGG
>NZ_JBHWUE010000179.1:0-10629 GCF_042738615.1 Rhodococcus sp. NPDC059968 | reverse complement strand
ACCGACCCGATCACCGGATCCATCGAGGACTCGCTCACCGCCGAGGACCTCGAACTCGACACCCTCATCCCGGACTCGGCGAACCAGCCCTACGATATGCACGAGGTCATCCGCCGCATCCTCGACGACGACGAATTCCTCGAGGTCCAGGCCGAACGCGCCGGCAACATCGTCGTCGGCTTCGGCCGCGTCGACGGCCGCAGTGTGGGGATCGTCGCCAACCAGCCCACCGTGTTCGCCGGCTGCCTCGACATCGACGCCTCCGAAAAGGCCGCCCGCTTCGTGCGCACCTGCGACGCGTTCAACGTCCCCATCATCACCCTCGTCGACGTCCCGGGCTTTCTGCCCGGCACCGACCAGGAATACAACGGCATCATCCGCCGCGGCGCGAAACTGCTCTACGCCTACGGCGAGGCCACCGTCGGGAAGATCACCGTCATCACCCGCAAGGCCTACGGCGGCGCCTACGACGTGATGGGCTCCAAGCACATGGGCGCCGACGTCAACCTCGCCTGGCCCACCGCCCAGATCGCCGTCATGGGCGCCTCCGGCGCCGTCGGGTTCGTCTACCGCAAACGCCTCCTCGAGGCCGCCAAAAACGGCGACGACGTCGACGCGCTGCGCCTGCAACTGCAGCAGGAATACGAGGACACCCTCGTCAACCCGTACGTCGCCGCCGAACGCGGCTACGTCGACGCCGTCATCCCCCCGTCCCACACCCGCGGACAGATCGTGGCCGCCCTGCGCCTACTCGAACGCAAAATGGTCACCCTCCCGCCCAAGAAGCATGGGAACATCCCCCTATGACCGCTATCACCGAGGACGATGTGCGCACCGAGACCGGTTCCGACGCGACGTCGTCAGTCAACGGTTCCGCAGCGGACACCACGCTCGCGGAGGGTGCGGGCACCGACCTGCCTGGTGACACGGACGGCGCAGCCGCCGACACGGCCCGTGAGCCTTTCCTGAAGGTGGTCAAGGGCTCACCGTCCGACCAGGAGATCGCGGCGCTCGTCGCGGTGCTGTCCGCGGTCGCCGCCGCCGGCAGCGGTGATCCGGATTCGGACGTCCCGCCCGAGTCCTGGGGTGCTCCCACGCGGATGCACCGGAGCATCGCCCCGTTCTCGCCGTACGCGTTCCCCAACGTGTCGGCGTACCGGCGTTGATCAGGATCCGGTGACGTCCTTCGTTCTCGCCTCGGCTTCCCCTGCGCGGCTGGCTGTTCTGCGCAGCGCCGGGGTGGAGCCGGTCGTGCGGGTCTCCGGAGTCGACGAGGACGCCCTCATCGCGGCACTCGGTGCCAACGCCGCCCCCGAGCACGTCGTCACCGAACTGGCCCGCGCCAAGGCCGGCGACGTCCTCCCGGTTCTCGCACGGGACGGGATCTCGGACGCCGTGGTCGTCGGATGCGACTCCATGCTGCTGATCGACGGGTCCCTGCAGGGCAAACCCGGAACCGTCGACGTCGCCCGCGCGCGGTGGTCGTCGATGGCCGGCCGTAGTGCGACCCTGCTCACGGGGCACAGCGTCCTGCGGATCAAGGAGGGCGCGGTGGTGGGTGACGCACACGATCACAGCGCCACCGTCGTCCATTTCGCAAGCCCACCGGACGTCGATCTGGAGGCCTACCTCGCGACCGGGGAACCACTGCAGGTCGCGGGAGCCTTCACCCTGGACAGTCTCGGGGGCTGGTTCGTGGATCGCATCGAGGGCGATCCGTCCAGCGTGATCGGGATCGGTCTGCCGCTCGTCCGGAGGTTGCTCGCGGAGGTCGGAGTCGGCGTCGCCGAGTTGTGGGCGTCGTCAGGCCGTGTCGGCTGACCGTTCGTCGACCTGCTGGTTCCGGCGCGGGAGCGTCAGCGACGCCGCGCCGATTGCCGCCGCGACCGCCGCGATGATCCAGAGGATGCGGCGTTCCGCCTGGAGGAACGCCTCTCCTGCCGCTGATCGAGTCGATTCCCGTGCGGCCACCACCGCGGAGTCGGCGATCTGCTGCTGAGCGGCGCCGAGCGCCGCACCTCCGGATGCCGGCGGACGGCATTCGTCGGGCACCTTCATCGGGGACGTGGACCCGAGTTGCTCCGTCGCGCAGCGCACGAACGTGTCCTCGGCGCGCGGGATCAGCGCCGGCGGCACCCCGGCCTCGGCGAGCTGCGCGGTCAGCGCTGGCCGCTCGGCCTGCACCGCGTCCGCCGACTGCGTCGCGACGAGGTTGAAGAACACGACGCCGATCACCGCGAGTCCGATCGAACTACCCACCTGCTGGACGGTCGGGAGCAACCCCGACACCGACCCGGCGTTCCGGGGTTGCACGGTCGCGAGGATCGCCGTCTGGAGCGGCGCCACGAACAGTCCGAGCCCGGCTCCCCCGATGAACAGCGGCCCGGCCAGCGCCGACCACCGCGGATCGGTGCCCTCGTGCTGCAGTTGCGCCGCCAGCACGACGAGGGAGCCGGCGAAGAGCACCATCCCGAGAGGGAGGACCAGGTTGCCGATGCGCCGGTAGACGGCGGCGGAGGCGAGCGCGGCGAGACCGGTCCCCAGTGCCCACGGCAGCGTCATCACCCCGGCCCTGAGCGGTGAGAACCCGAACCCGAACTGCAGAGTGAGGGAGATGGTGAAGATCAACGACGTGAGCGTCCCGAAGAACACGAATGCGATGGCCGCACCGAGCGAGAACGCGCGGTCGGTGAACAACTCGAGGCGCAGGACCGGATCGCCGCCGCGGCGCCCGAGCCGCCACTCGTAGACGACGAACGCGATCAGGACCGGCACCGAACACAACAACATCGCCACGATCGACGTCGGCCAGCCGCGTTCCCGGCCCTCTGCGAGCGGAAAAATCAGGAGGAACAGCCCGACCGCCGACAGCACGGCGCCGCCCACGTCGAGTCGGCGAACGCCGTCGGGCTTCGCGTCGACGAGATAGAAGTAGCCGAGGACCAGGGCCCCGAGACCGATCGGGAGGTTGACGAAGAAGATCAGCCGCCATCCCCAGTCGAAGAGGTCCCACTGGATGAGAAGTCCGCCGACGAGCGGGCCGCAGATCGTGGCGAGCCCGATGGTCGCGCCGTAGATTCCGAACACGCGCGGGTGCGAGCGTTTCGGAAAGAGTCCCGAGATGATGGCGAACGTCTGAGCCGACATCGACCCCGCCGCGAGGCCCTGCAACGCCCGCGACACGACGAGAGCGGTCGGCGTCTGGGCCAGTCCGCAGAGCAGTGAGGCAACGATGAAGACGGCCAGTGCGGTGAGGAAGACCCGTCGTCGGCCGAGGAGATCCCCCAGTCGCGCCGCTGTGATCAGCGAACATGCGAACGACAGCGTGTAGACGCTCACCATCAGCAGCTGCGCCGACACCGAGGCGCCCAGATCGACCGCGATGCTCGGAAGCGCGACGTTGACGATGGTCGCGTCCAGGAGTTGCATGAACACGGCGGCGAGACTGGTGGCCAGACCCAGCCACGGGACCCACCGACCGAGTTCGCCTCGATAGAGTGCGTCACGCTGAGTCACAGGCATCCGGACAGGCTAGCGGCTCGAATCTCCCAGAATGCTGTGAGGTGGCTCAAAGCTTGCTGGATGATACGCGAAGAACTTGCAGCGTAGAACCCTTTTGCCCGACACTTGACTGGACCGGGACCGACCTGTAATCAGTCTCATACTTCTTTACCTCTCGCGGTAAGGCACTCGGTGCCGCATCCTGTTGCGAGAAGTCCGTGCCACACCGACCGAACTCGCAACCGAATTCGCCACACGAGGAGCCGCTCGATGGACTTGAACTTGATCACCCACTGGAAGCCAGAGCCTGGGAGGGTCGTCGAGTGGAAAGTCACGGACGCGAGTGCACGTGCGGCTGCCGACGCGCCGGTGGATCCGGCACTGCCGACCACCATGCAGGAGCGCCACCTGCGGCGGGTCCGGCTGGCGGCGAACAACGGCGAGACCCAGTCCCCGTGGATCGGCATCGCGTTCGACTTCCCGGGCAGGCTCGACACCGTCGCGATGACACGCACCCTGGAGCGTTACGTCCTGCGGCACGACACGCTGCACAGCTGGTTCTCGTTCGAGAACGCGGACGCCGACCCCACGGACACCACAAATGCCGTCCGGCGGCATGTCGTGCCCGCCGACTCCATCGCGCTCACGGCGCACGAGGGCGAGACCCTCACCACCCCTGAACAGGTCCGCGACCACATCGCCACGCGCTTCGCGAACGACACGAGCGCGCTGGCCTGGCCTGCATTCGTGTTCGGCGTGGTGGAACATTACGACGCCGGGGCTCCCGGGTCCGAGGACAGCTTCACCCTGTTCCACGCCGTCGATCACGCGCACACCGACATGCAGTCGATGATCCTCACGTTCGCCGAGACGCGGATCATCTATCAGGCCGAACTCGACGGCGCGGAGCCCGAACTGCCGGCTCCGGGAAGCTACGTGGAGTACAGCCGGCGGGAACGGGAGAAGGCGGCGACGCTGACCCTCGCCTCCCCCGAGGTCCACGGCTGGATCGGCCACCTCACCCGCAACGGCGGCACGTTCCCGAGCTTCCCTCTCGATCTCGGCGCGTCCGACGAACCCAAACCGGCCATCGGCAGCCGGTTCGACCTCGCCGACGCCGACGAGTGCGAGCGGTTCGGTGCCGTGTGCAAGGCCCACGGTTCCAACTTCATCGGCGGCGTGTTCGCGGCCCTCGCCATCACCGAACACGAACTGGTCGGGCGCGACCGCTACATGGCGCTGTCCCCCCTCACCACTCGCAACGACCCGCAGTTCTATTGGTCCCAGGGGTGGTTCATCAATCTTATTCCGGTCGGGTTCGCCCTCGAGGACGCCACGACGTTCACGGGACTGGCCCAGCGCGCGCAGGACGCCTACCGGTCCGGCAAGGCGCTCGGCGAGGTGTCCGTGCAGCAGGTGATCGACACCGTGCTCGCTCAGGCCGGCCCCGAGGCGATGTCGCAACACGCCACCACACTCGCACCGCCTCCGATCGTGTCGTACATCGACGGCCGGCGGTTGCCGCAGACCGAGAGTTTCACATCGACCCGGGCGACCGGCATCGTCGGTGGCAAGGCCACCCAGATCGCATCGATCTGGGTGAACCGCATGCTCGAGGGCACGTGGATGGCCGTCTCGCACCCCGACACCGACGAGGCGCACCGGTCCGTGACCGCATATGCGGAACGGTTGTCGGCCATCATGAAAACCGTTGCCCGCGAGGGCGATTACACGGTGACATCGTTCGCGCCGGCGGCGGACTCCGCGACTGCCGCAGGGGTGGAGTAGTGCACGTCACGTCGATCGACCGGTACATGCTCGAACCCGGCCTGGTGACGGAATGGTCCGTCGCGCCGGGCGAGGTCTCCCCGTCCGCGGTGCCGCCGTCGTACAACCAGCAATTCCATCTCGACACCGCGCGCACGCACGGCGTCGGCCGAAGCGTCTGGATGGCAGCAGCTTTCGACCTTCCCGGGACACTCGACCGAGATGCTCTCGCGCAGGCGCTGGTGCACTTCATCCGGCGTCACGACACGCTGCAGACCGGGTTCGACGTGAGCCCGGACGCGATGGCGCGCGTGGATCTCGACCCCGATCACATCACGGTCGTCGCGTCCGAGTCCTCGGTGACCACGTCACCGCACGAGCTCCGCGACCATCTGCGGTACCGGTTCACCGAGGCGTGCGACCCGCTGACGTTCCCCGCGTACCTGTTCGCCACCATCGAGCGCGACTCGCACTACACCGTGGTCAGTGCGTTCGATCACACTCTCGTTGACGGATACTCGCTCGTCATCGCGCTGGGCGAACTCCGGCAGATCTATCAGAGACTCATCGGACTCGGCGGCTCGGCCGTGCTCACGGAAGCCGACCTGACGAAGGAACTCGGCGACCCCGGGAGCTTCCTGCGGTACTGCGAACTCGAGGCCGAGGCACCGGTCACCGAGATCGGCGACCCCCGGGTGCGCGAATGGGCACGCTTCTACGAGCGCTGCGGCGGAACCGCGCCCAGTTTCCCGCTCGATCTGGGTGTCGAGGCGGGCAGGCCCGCTCCGCAGGGAGCCGACGTCCGTCCCCTCCTCGACGCCGCCGACACCGAGCGGTTCGAGGAAATCTGCCTGGACTCGGGGGGAAGCCTGTTCACCGGGACGCTCACCGCGATGGGCATGGCAGTGCACTCGATCAACGGCATCTCCCGGATGCCGTTGCAGTTTCCGCTGCACATTCGCCAGGACCCGCAGTGGGCCAATGCGATCGGGTGGCTCACGACGAGCGCCCCGCTGACGGTCGAACTGACCCCCGACTGCGACTTCCAGTCGTCGCTGGCGCACACCCACGCCTCGTTCCGCACGGCCCTCACACTCAAGGGTGTGACGATGGCCCAGGTGCGGGAGGCGCTCGGTGACGGATACCGCCGCACCCGCACGGATGTGTTCATGGTCTCGTACATCGACTACCGCAGACTGCCCGGCACCGACGATCACGACGAGCTGAACGCACACCACATCAGCAACGTGACGGTCGCGGACGACGCGCAGTTCTGGATCTCACGCACGCAGCGGGGTCTCGCGCTGCGGTCGCGGTTCCCGGAGACGTCGACGGCACGCCGCGCGGTCACGGAATTCCTGGTGCGGTTGCGGGAGATCATGCACGACATCTGTGAGAACGGCGTCACCCCCATCGCGGAGCTCACCAGTCAGCTGAACCTGGAAGGCACTCCGGTCGTCTGACCGCCGGAGGGCTTAACAGTCGTCGCCGCATCGCGTGGGCGATCTTTGCTGCCTCGACCTTGGCCCGCTGCGCGACGTCGCCTGTGAACAACTCGTCGACGCTCGACGTCCACAGTTCGACCCACCGCTCGAAGTGCCGGTCGGTGAATCCGTGGCTGCCGTGCAGCGCCCGGTGCACGGCGAATGCGCTGCCGCGGTAGACGCCTGTGCGCAGCAGGATCGTCTCCCAGAAATCGCACATGACGGGCAGGTGGTCGTCTACGCCGATCACGGCGAGCGTCTCGAATGCCGGTTCGAGGACCGGATCGGCGAATGCCCGGCCGTAGAAGTGCCGGAGCAGCAGTTCCAGGTCGGCGCGCGTCGAGATGTCGGGCATGGGGCCTCCGTTCGGATGCGAATCTACGCGCCCGAACGGCCTCCCTCACCGTCCGCGGAAGGTAAGTGTGAACGCCGGTCGGAAGAACTTCCGGCGTCCGCATAGAATTGACGCCGTCCCCGTCGCATCTGCCCCAGGAGCCCACTCGTGCCCGTAGCGCCAGATCCCACCCAGTCCTTCGCCGAGTACGCCAACCCCGGTCGGCTCGTGTCGACGGAATGGCTGTCCGCGAATCTGGGCACACCCGGCCTCAAGGTGGTGGAGTCGGACGAGGACGTGCTCCTCTACGACGTCGGCCACATCCCCGGCGCCGTCAAGGTCGACTGGCACCTCGATCTCAACGATCCGGTGACTCGTGACTACATCCACGGCGAGCAGTTCGCCGACCTGATGAGCCGCAAGGGCATCAGCCGCGACGACACCGTCGTCATCTACGGCGACAAGAGCAACTGGTGGGCGGCGTACGCCCTCTGGGTGTTCACGCTGTTCGGACACGAGGACGTCCGTCTCCTCGACGGCGGCCGCGACGCGTGGATCGCCGAGAACCGGGACACCGCGTTCGACGTCCCCGAGACTTCCCCCACCGACTATCCGGTGGTCGAGCGCAACGACGCCCCGATCCGCGCGTTCAAGGACGACGTGCTCGATCACCTCGGCGAGGGGCCGCTGATCGACGTGCGTTCGCCCCAGGAGTACACCGGCGAACGCACCCACATGCCCGACTACCCCGAAGAGGGGGCGCTGCGCGGCGGCCACATCCCGAGCGCGCTGAGCATTCCGTGGGCCAAGGCCGCAGCCCCCGACAGCCGTTTCCGCTCGCGCGGTGAACTGAACGAGATCTACGGCGGCGTGTCCGCCGACGACGCCATCGTGGCGTACTGCCGGATCGGTGAGCGTTCCAGCCACACCTGGTTCGTCCTCACCCACCTGCTCGGTTACCCGAACGTACGCAACTACGACGGTTCGTGGACGGAGTGGGGCAACATGGTTCGTGTTCCGATCGTCAGGGGTGAAGAGCCGGGAGACGTTCCCGGCGCATCGTCATGACCGAACTACCCGATTCGCTTGCCGAGATCGTCGACGACTTCGCTGCCGTCGACGGTTCGGACAAGCTGCAGTTGCTGCTGGAGTTCAGCCGCGAACTGGCGCCGCTGCCTGCCGAACTCGAGCAGGGCGCGATGGAACCGGTGCCCGAGTGCCAGTCTCCGTTGTTCCTGTCGGTCGACGACTCCGATCCGGAACACGTGCGGCTGCATTTCAGCGCGCCCGCGGAAGCGCCGACGACGCGGGGTTTCGCGTCGATCCTGCACCAGGGCCTGGACGGACACAGTGCTGGCACCATCCTCGGTGTTCCGGACGATTTCTATTCCGCGCTCGGGCTCGCCGACGCCGTCAGTCCCCTGCGGCTGCGCGGCATGTCCGCGATGCTCGCACGAATCAAGCGGCATCTTCGCGGCTAGTCAGGGTCTGAACACATACTGATGGAATTCACCGAACTTGCCGACTACCCCGTTCCGGTGGGCGCGCTCACCGAGTGGTTGCCGTGCGCCCGCTCGGAATGGGTGGACGATCCCCGCCCGGCCTCGTATATCCACGAGGCGCACCTGCGCCGGTGCTCCGACTCCGGTGGTCGCGAATCCTGGCTGGGGACCGCCTTCGAGATCCACGGCATGCTGAACGTCACCGCTTTCCGGTCGGCGCTGGAGAAGTGGACCGATCGTCACGAGGTGCTGCGCTCGCACACGACGTTCGACACGGAGACCGAGCGCGTGCGCCGGCGCACCGTGCCGCAGGGCGGGCTGCAGGTGGGGGTCGTCAGCCACGGGTACGACGCCGCCGGCGGCGACAACTTCGCGCACCTGCAGCAACTGTTCGACGAGTACGCCTCGCCCCACAGTTGGCCGTCGTACGTCTTCGCGACGCTCGAAACCGTCGAACGCGACCGATTCACGGTGTTCTTCGCGGCAGACCACTCGATCATCGACGGGTTCTCCATCGTGCTCGTCGCCCACGAGTTGACCGCCCTGTACGAGGAGGCACTGTCCGGCCGCACGGCCAACCTGTTCCCCGTCGGCAGCTACATCGACTTCGGCCGTGAGGAGCGTGAGAACTCCACCGACGCCGAGGTGAAACGTGCGGCGCTCGACGTGTGGCGGTCGGCACTCGAGGGACCGGGACTCCCCGAGTTCCCGCTCGAGGTCGGCCCGCGCACGTCGTACGCCCAGCAGAACCTGTCCGCCTGGATTCTCGATGCCGACCAGGCTGCCGCGTTCAACTCGGCGTGCCGCGAGGCGGATGTGGGGTTCTTCCCCGGCCTCCTCGCGTGTCTGGGTATGGCCGGGGCGGAAGTGGCGGGGCATCAACGCTTTCGGACGGTGACACCGGTCCATACCCGGCACTCCCCGCAGTGGGCGTCCGCGCTGGGATGGTTCGTAGGTCTCAGCCCGATCGACTTCGAGGTGACGTCGCACGACTTCACCGCCGTCGCCCGCGAGGCCGCCGAGAGCGTGGCCCGGACGAAACCGATCTCGGTGGTCCCGTTCGACCGCATCGAGAAGGAACTCGACATCCCCATCCGGCCGCGCTTCGTCGTCTCCTACATGGACGTCCGGTTCGTGCCCGAAGCGGGGCGCTGGCACGAGCGCAACGCCCGGGCACTGCGGAGCCGGCAGTACACCCACGACGTGTACGCCTGGATCAACCGCACCCCCCGAGGCGTCAATCTGGCGGTCCGATATCCGGGCAACGACATCGCTGCCGCGAGCGTCCACACGTGGGTCGGGAGCCTCCGCCGGCAACTGGAACAGGTTTCAATCAGCTACCCATCGGTAGGGTTGCGAAGCGTCGGACAGCCCTGACTGGAAATTTCGGTCCGGTGACAACACGGATCGGTTCGGTGCCTAGACTCCGAAGTGATGCCGTAAACGACCGCTGGTGACACCCACGGGAGCCACCGCGGAGACAGACTATGCGAACCACAGGAGGCTCAGTGCCCAGTCATGCCAGCGCGCACATCACGAAGGTGCTCGTCGCGAACCGCGGTGAGATTGCAGTGCGGGTGATCCGGGCCGCGAAGGACGCCGGGTACGGCAGCGTCGCCGTCTACGCCGAACCCGACGCCGACGCCCCGTTCGTGCGCCTGGCCGACGAAGCGTTCGCCCTCGGCGGGCAAACCTCCGCCGAGTCCTACCTGGTGTTCGACAAAATCCTGGACGCCGCCACCAAGTCCGGCGCCGACGCCATCCACCCCGGCTACGGCTTCCTCTCCGAAAACGCCGACTTCGCGCAGGCCGTGATCGACGCCGGCCTGATCTGGATCGGCCCCTCCCCGCAATCGATCCGCGACCTCGGCGACAAGGTCACCGCCCGCCACATCGCCGAAAAAGCCAAGGCCCCGATGGCCGCCGGCACCAAGGACCCCGTCAAGAACGCCGACGAGGTCGTCGCCTTCGCGAAGGAATACGGTGTCCCCGTCGCCATCAAGGCCGCGTTCGGCGGCGGCGGCCGCGGCATGAAGGTCGC
>NZ_JBHWUE010000178.1:8335-10730 GCF_042738615.1 Rhodococcus sp. NPDC059968 | reverse complement strand
GGTACGAGACCCGCTATCGTGAACAGCGTCCCCCGGCTGCCTCAACCCCCGAGGTGGCCTGAACCGGAGTCTCCACTCGATCCAGGGCGATTCATGCTGCTACGCGGCCGGCTGACGAAACCTCTCCGTGGACCCGAACACCGGCCGCCTTCGAGCGCGTCGTCCCGGCTACCGCGACCTGGACGACGCTGCCCGATATGCCGACCCTGCGCGGCGGGCTCGGCACCGCCTTCGTCGGCGGGGACCCGAACACCGCGCTGGGCTCTCTTGAGCGGCTGCCCGCCGCAGGGCTGCTGCGGCGGCTTCCGGTGCCCACACTCGCGGCGGACTAGAACTGTGTCGTGGTGCACGCGGATCCCGCGCTTGAGCGCACGCTCGGCCACGACGAGAACGGGTTGGTCGGCCGCTCGGTGACCGAGATCGTCGATCCGGAGTCCTCGCCGAGCGATGCCGATGCGTTGGGACGGCTGCAGGATTGCGCCGGCAATGTGCTCGAACTTGCTCCTCGGGAGGGTTTCATGGTGCGGGCGGTGTCAGCGGATCGGTGCTGATGCGGCAGGACGATCCCCTCCTCCTCGTCTGCTTCCAGGACATGACTGAACAGCTGCGGAGCGGAGGGCGGGCCCCCGGCTCACCTGAGCCGGGTGGTCTGTGCCCTACGTTGAAACAGAGTGCGCGCCTGGTCGGAGGCACGACAAGCTGCGCCAAAACTTCTGTTAGGCAGTGCGTCTGGGTTTGTCGATAACTGAAGAGCTTTCAAGTAGATTCGGATTACACTTTTCCCCAATGGTTTTCAATGTTCTCCCTGCCGCGGCAACGTCGCGCGACTCATCGGATAATCCATGGCTTGGATCGGCCCCAAAAGGAGGATGGTTGGTCGGCCGGTCGAATCACTGACACAACGGCCAGCATCTCATTCGGGCTGCGGAAAGCACCCGGTGCACCGACTCGCGCCGGCCCGGGAAGGAGCGGGGCGAGCCGTACTGCCGAGAGAATTCTCTCGGATTCACAGGTCGCCGGTGGTGATGATGCCGCTGTGTCGGGCGCGGGCGACGAGTTGCATGCGCTTCTGGTTGTTCGGCAGGTCCTCGAGGCCGAACTTCGAAAAGAGGACGCGGAGATGGCATTTGATCGTGTCGACGGTCAAGTAGAGGTGGTCGGCGATCTCCTGGTTCGAGGCGGGGTGGGCGTAGGCTGCGTTGCCTTTGTACGGCCGGCACAACTCCGCCAGGACCGCGTACTGCGCCGGGGTCAGGGCGGCGCGGGTGGGTAGGGCGTCGGCGGTGCCGGTCATCTCCCCGCTGGCCGCAATGAAGGTGCGGAAGGTCAGTGACGAGGATCCGATTCGGATGACGTCACCGGCGTGGAGCCTTCGGCGCCCGCTGAGGCGGTCGCCGTTGACGAATGTGCCGTTGCGGGAGAGTCCGTCGTCGGTCACCGTCCAATAGGATCCGATCCATTCGATGGTGGCGTGCAGCCGTGACACGTTCGGATCGGATGGCAACGCGATATCGGCCTTCTCCGAGCGGCCCACGGTGATCCGCGGGGCGTCCACGGACAACACGAATTCGCGGGTGCCGTCTCCGCCATCGAGATAGCAGAGGTTCGGTTCGCTCAGTGCGTTCATTGCCGTCCTCCGCGCAATTTCGGGCACACGACTTTCGGTCGGACGCTTCGCCTTGTTGCCAGTCTAATTCCGCAGGTCGGCGCGGCACCATGGTCGACGGTGCGGTTCCATCCCCGCACCGACGTACCGGTTTCGACGAAGGTGATAAGGGTCCACCCCGAGGGTGAAGATTCGTCCGTGGCCGGCACACCACACTGAAGGTCAATCACTTCGACCCGAGAAGATGCCATGCCTCGAACCCGTCACCACACCCACCCCGCCCGCCAGGAACCCGGTGCGCGTCGGGTATTGCCCCAGCGCTCAGCACCGGCGCAGACTGAAAGTACCGAACGCGCACCCGAGGGGGTGGGGCAGATGCCCCGGCCAACCCACTGGCGGCGATCGGTCACGGTGATGTCCACCCTGGTGGTCGTCGGCGCTCTCGGGCTCTTCGGGTTCCACTCAGGACCCTCGCTCGCGGGCGCGGCGCCACAATCGGTGGCCACCGTTGTCGTGCGGCAACAACCCGTCGCGCCGTGGCCGACGATGCCCCAGCTTCCTCTCCCAGGGTTGGGAGAGAGTCTCGACCCGGCACCGTACCCCGCTGCCGACCATCAACAACCGATCTGTGTTCCCGGAGGTGTGAAGTGTTCCGATCCGGAGATTCTGGAGATTCCACCGCCACCTGAGGGTTGCCCTCCGAACTGTCCCGACGATCCTCCGATTCTGGACATACCACCGCCGCCCGAGGTCTGCCCCCCGAACTGTCCCGACGATCCTCCGATTCTG
>NZ_JBHWUE010000178.1:0-8237 GCF_042738615.1 Rhodococcus sp. NPDC059968 | reverse complement strand
GATTCTGGACATACCACCGCCGCCCGAGGTCTGCCCCCCGAACTGTCCCGACGATCCTCCGATTCTGGACATACCACCGCCGCCCGAGGTCTGCCCCCCGAACTGTCCCGACGATCCTCCGATTCTGGACATACCACCGCCGCCCGAGGTCTGCCCTCCGAACTGTCCCGACGATCCTCCGATTCTGGACATACCACCGCCGCCCGAGGTCTGCCCCCCGAACTGTCCCGACGATCCTCCGATTCTGGACATACCACCGCCGCCCGAGGTCTGCCCCCCGAACTGTCCCGATCCGAGGATTCCGCCGGAGACTGTATGCAGTGATAGTGCGTTGTGCACGCCGACGCCAGACATTCCCGATACCCCGGCGCCGGGACCTGGACCTGTAATCCCCGGATCGGTCTTGCCGGCCCCTGGGGCGCCGGTACCGGCGGTTCCTGGTGTAGTCGTTCCTGGTGTAGTCGTTCCTGGTGCCGCGCAACCAATCCCAGTGCAGGGCCTCGAGCTCAGTGATCCGGCGGTGCCGCCGGGCGCACCGGTGACGGCGTCGGGTTCGGGGTGCCCCCCGGGTGCCGGGGTGGCCCTGTCCGTGGGGGGTGTCCGGGCGGGCGAAACTCAAGCTGATGCGGCCGGCGCGTTCGAGGCCCCGGTCAGCCCGGTTGTCGCCGACGTCGGGCGGCATCAGGTGTCTGCCGAATGCGGGCCGGTCCTGACCGCGCCACTGGATATCGTGTTGGTCAGTCAGGCCACCGGGTCCACCGCCACCTCGGTGGTGATCGTCTTCTTCCTCCTCATCGGCCTGCTGATCTTCCGGCGCCGCCTGCTCGCACCACAGTCGTACCGCGACGAGCCGCAGTCGGATCTCGAGGAGCCCCAGTCAGGCCTTGGGGAGCGGTCATGATCGCCCGGTGGCTCATTGCGGTCGCGATGGCCCTCGGCGCAGCGATATTCGCCGGTCCCAGCGCCAGCGCAGCCGAGCCAGTTCAGATGTCGGTGACCGTCAACAGTCAGGACGCTGCCTCGGCCGGCCCGACCAATCCCGTCCGCCTCGACCCGCACAGTCCAGCCCGCGTCCAGATGACACTCACCAACAACACCGCAGATCTTGTCACCGTCGGTGCCGTCGACGTGTCCGGACATGTCCTCGGGTTGACCTTCTTCTCGTATCACACCGCGGTCGGTCTGACCGTGGAGCCGGGACAGACGCAGTCTCTGGATTTCGAGCTCGAGCCGTCCGGCCTCGACGGTCAGGCCACCGGCCTGATCAACGGGACGGTCACCGTCACCGACGGGGACGGGGCCGTCCTCGCCGAGACGGCCACCGTCACCGATGTGCGCGGCTCATTGGTGTCGGTGTACGGGCTGTTCGGGCTCGCCCTGGCAATCCTGACCGCGCTCGCGGTACTCGACGCCGCCCTCGGTATCGCCCGGCGCCGGCTGCACGAGAACCGGTGGCGACGGGCAATGCGGATGCTTACCCCGGGCATCGGGATCGGGCTGGTGCTGGCCTTCACCCTGTCGGCGACCCGGGTGTGGGCGCCGACCCTGGATCGGTGGCTGCTCCTGGCCGGCGGGTTCGCGGCCGGCTTCTTCCTGCTCGGCTACCTCACCCCCACCCCGGACACGGCCGAGGACGAGGACGTCGACGACATGGCCGACGACGAACTCGAAGACAGTGACGCCGTGGACGACGACCGGACCGGACGGATCGGTGAAGATCCCACCGATCGGTGGCCGTCAGAGACCGGCCCGCCGCCCACTCGCCCCGCCGGCACCGACCGGCCCACTCCCTGATCGGACCGGCACATGGAAACCGACATCGATCGTGTGGCCGCCGCCCTCCCCGCATACGAGGTGGGCGGCGAACTCGGCCACGGCGGATGGGGAGTCGTGCTCGCCGGCCGTCACCGCGCCCTCGGACGCCCGGTCGCGATCAAACAGCTCCCACCCGCCTTCGCCACCGACCCGGGCATCCGGCGACGATTCACCGCCGAGGGCCAGCTGCTCGCCTCCCTCGACCACCCGCACGTGGTGCCCGTCTACGACTTCGTCGAACACGACGGCCTGTGCCTGCTGGTCATGGAACTGCTCCCCGGCGGCACGGTGTGGAACCGGTTCACCCGCACCGGATTCAACGCGCATGCCGCCGTCGCGGTGGCCTTGGCCTGCGCCGCCGGGCTGACCGCCGCCCACAACCGGTCCATCCTGCACCGCGACATCAAACCCGAAAATCTGCTGTTCGCCGCCTCCGGGGCGATCAAGGTGACCGACTTCGGCATCGCCAAGGTCATCGGCGGCGAACAAACCCTGGCCACCAAGGCCGGCGACGTCCTCGGCACCCCGTCCTACATCGCCCCGGAACAGGCCCGCGGCGGCGAGCTGACCCCCGCCACCGACGTCTACGCGCTGGCCACCATGCTCTACGAACTCCTTGCCGGGGAACTTCCGTTCCCGCCGGCTGACGACGCCATGGCCTTGCTGTTCATGCACGCCTTCGACGAGCCCACCCCGCTGCAGGAGACCGCGCCCGCCGTCCCCGACCCGATCGCCGACGTGGTCATGCGCGGATTGGCGACGGACCCCACCCTGCGTTACCCGTCCGCCGAGGCCTTCGGGATCGCGCTGGCCTGCGCCTCCACCGGACGCTGGGGTCCGGGGTGGCTGACCACCGAGGGCATCCCGGTGATGGGAGCCGACACCATCGTCTCGGCCACCGGTCTCGGACCCCCGCACACCCCGACTCTGACCGACAGCGACGACCATCCACCGTTGCCGCTGACCCGGCCACACGCCGCACCCCGACGGCCCGTCCCAAGCGGTCCTCCCGGCACCGAACCGCACCGGGCCGACCCGGCAGCAACCGCCGACCCGACGGCAACCGCCGACCCGACCGCACCGACCGGATCCATCGACCCGACCGAATCACCCACCGCGACAGCACCCGGGGCGCGTGCCACCGCACCGCCGCCGACCGTGCGCCCGTCGATCACCGTCCACGCCCGCGGCGCCCGCCTGGCCGACGTCTCCGGCGCCGACCTCGTCAACGTCCGCACCGTGGTGAAGCTCCCCTCCCCTCGTGTTCCGCTGGTCATCGCCGCCGCCCTGGCGGTCATCGCCGTCCTGGTGGCGTTGCTCGGTCTCGGTGCGCCCCCGATCGATGTGCCTCCGGTCGGCGTTGTCACCGTCGCCGGCGTGGACCCGGCCGGCGGTGCGCCCGTCCCTGTCGATTTGACCGCGCCGGTCCCGGTCACGGTGGCGGTGGCGGGTGCCGGTCTCGCCGACGCCGCGACCCTGGCCCTCGACGTACTCGACATCCCGGTGAAGAACACCGATGCCGCGCCACTGATCAACCAGGGTGGTGCCGCGGCCGCGTCACTGCCCCCACTCGGCGGGCAGTACTTCGTGGCCGGAATGCTCACCGGAACCCTGACCCTGCTCCAGGCCGGTCAGGTGATCGAAACGTGGACGTTTCCGGTCCGCACCACCCAGCCGGCGACCAGCACCGCGGCCGCCGTCGGAGTCGCCGCCCTGGCCCTGTTCGCCGTTGCTTACCTCGAGTCGTTCCTGCGTTCGCTGCGCCGGGGGCGGGGCCGGATCACCGGCATTATCGGTGCCACCGTCACCGCCGGGGTGCTCGGAGCCGCGGTCGTGGGCGCCCTCTGGATTCTCACCGCACGCCCACCGACCACCACCACCGTGGTTGTCTGTGCGGCAGTCGCGGCAGGGGCCGGGGCCGCCGCCGCCGTCGGCGCCGCCCGGATCGGGCGTCGACGCCGTTACCGTCGAACCCACCGCAACACGAGATCCGTGGGGACCACCATCGACCAGCGGTAATACTTCGTCCCCGGCGACAGCGTCGCCCGGGAACGATCCGTCCCCGGCGCGGTCCACCCGTGGAGCGAGCCACGAGCCCGGTTCTGCCCGGAGACTGAGGCCCGATGCCGCACCATCTGGTCCTCGTCCGCAACACCGAGCCGACGGTGGGAGGAGGGACTGCCGCCGCGATCCGGACATCCCCCGGGTGAATGACAACTGTTGTCGCACAGTGGATGGAGCGGCTACGGGATCGCAGCAGGATCGGGCAGGCCGATGGTGGGGCCCGGGAAGGCGATCCCGTCGGTGCCGACACCGACACCACCGACGGTGATCCCGGGCAGGGAAACACCGGGGATATAGACGGAGACGGTCGGTGCGGGCGGCGCAGCCGAGGGCTCGGCCGCGGTAGCTTCTTCCGGCACTTCCCAGCTGTAGCCCTCCCGCGGGCCGCTGTCATTGGTTGCCGCGCCGGCGATTCCCCCGCCGACGGACAGGGCAACTGCGGTGAAGGCGATCAGCGGAACAGCGAATTTCATAGCGTTCGACATGGTCAAACTCCTTGCGTGATGAGGTCGAGAGAGGTCTGGGGCGTCCCGAAACGGTACGGATACCGCCGAGATCAGCTTGCGGTCTTCGGACTCAACGTCGATCCCGACGAATCGCCTCGACTGGACACCCCGGCGCATAGGGAAGCTGGTGGTCCGCGGCGACGGAGAGCGGTAGTGACCCCGCCCCGCGGCACCTACCGGCCGGTCGCGAATTCGTGCGCGTCTACGCGGGTTCGATGAATGGAGACAGGCCTGCCCTCGGGCCGTCTGCCTCGGCGACCGCGCGCCGCGACTGCGGGCGGTGGGGAACAGTTCCGGATGCGCCATCATCGCCGGCTGCGATTGCCGCAGGAGTGGTCGTCATTGACGGAGACAGACCGCCCAGCGGCACCATTCTCCCGATGGCTCGAGGCCCGGGCGTTCTCGGATGAGTGCACACCGCAGACCCATCGCGTGAATATGGGCCCCCGCAGGGCCGGCCCGGTGTCTCATGGGTGGGCCGGCCCTGCGGGAGTCCGCGATCCCTTACGGGCAGGGGATCAGGATCAGCAGACGAACGGAATCGGGATGACGCAGATGCCGGGGCCGCCGCCCTGAGCAGGTGCAGGTGCCTGCTCGATCATGCCGCCGTCACCTCCGGGGGCCACTCCACCATTGCCGCCCGCACCGTTGCCGCCGACACCCCAGCCGCCGACACCGTCGCCGCCGGTCGTCGGGCCCGTGGTGGCGTCGCCGGAACGTGCATTGCCGCCGTCGCCGCCCCTGCCCACCTCGCTGTTGCCGTTGCCGCCGCCGTTGTTCAGTCCGATCGTCGGGCCGCCGAAGGAAATTCCGGGGGCGCCGGCACCGCCGTCACCGGCATTGGCGTTGCCGGTCTCGGCGTTGCTCTGCGCGTCACCGCCCGTACCGGGGGCGCCGACACCCGGCGCGCCGACACCGGGCGCGCCCGGGGCGCTGCCCCCCGCACCCCCGGGCGCCGCCGGTTCGGCGGACGCAATTCCCGCACCCGCCGACAGCGCGAAGGCTGCAATGGCAATCGCCGTGATGGTGCGCTTCTTGATGTTCGACATGTGAATCTCCCTGTGTTGCCGGTGGTTTTGCTGTCCTGACAAGATTCCCGCGAAATGAAGCGAATTGATATCCTCGGCAGGTCTGAAGTTCCTCACCCCTGCATCGGCAGGACATCGATACGGCACGCCCCGGCGCTGTTGTGTCGCGCCGTCACCGAATCCGTTGACGCACAATCCCTTCGCCAGGAACGAGACGGATATCCAACAGCGTTGGTGTAGTGCAGATTTCGGTACGCTAACACCGTCAACGGGATCGCACAGGACATCCGGCGCTCCGCAGACGATCCAACGCAGCCACTTCGGGGAACCGCCTTGCTGCGAGATCGGCAGGAAGGTCGATCGGCACGAGCTCGACAGGTGATCGCGCCGAGGAGGTGCCTCTCCGCTGACCCTGAGGTGGAAGTCGTGTCCGACCGGGGTGTTAGTCCCATGTCGGGCCCGGTCGTGGATGCGCACGGAGCGGGTCCATGAACTCCATGGGGTGAGGAACTTCCACCCCGCTGTCGAAGATTCCCACTGCTTGTCCGGGAGAAGCTAGTAAGCGTTGATCGGCACGGATCGCTGCCACCCCGTCAAAGAAAGACTCACTATGAGGCCCAACGCCCTTCGCCAGGCTCTTCTGATCAGTGCTGTCATGCCCGCAGCTCTCCTACTCCCCGCACTAGCCTCGGCGGCCGAACCCACATCGGAAGAAAGCCAGTCGGCATTCGAGCGCGAGATCGACAAAATCGGGTGGCACGATGGCTTCGAGATCACCGTCGACAAGGTGACCGCGAACTCGGACAATGCCACGACGACACTCGATTTCGACCTGAACTACAAGAACCTGGTCGGAGTCAGCCACACCCCCACCGACAAGGCATACCTCGAGGTCGATGGCGCGGTGGTCAAACTGTCATTCGACAGCCCCGAGATCGCTGGCGGCGGACAAGCGTCCGGCACGGCGTCCGCCTCCCTGAAGACCCCGTCGGACACACCCGACCTCGACGACGTCGTCGACAGCGTCGTCCTCGTTTACGGCCAGGCCGACACGAACCAGACGCGAATCCCGCTAGCCGAACACGACAGCGTCGAGAGCATCGAGCCGAGGGGCATCCCGGTCGGGATGACATTCGGAACCGACATGGAGATCACCCTGGACGAGGCGTTCCTCTGGCCGAGCTACCAGCCCGGCGAGAAGGACAAGCACGAAGTCTGGGTCAAGATCAATGCAAACTGCGGGCGCTGCTCGACCGGCGGCTTCTCCGATGTCAATCCCGGCGACTTCGAACTGACAGGACCGGACGGCCAGTCAGGTCGCGGCGACAAACGCGGCGGATTCATCTCCGAGAACGTCTACTCGACGAGCAAGATCGAAGGCGAGTGGATCGTCTTTGTCATGGACGAACCCACGCCCGGCGCATACACATTCCTGTGGGAGAACAGCAACCCGGCGAAGCCCGCGCAGGCCTCGACGCAGATCACCCTCTGATCGCCCGAACTCCAGGCCGGCACGAGTCGAACGCTGGGCTCGACGGGTCCACCGACCGCGGTCGGGTGGGCTCGGTTGTACGCGACCAGTTGCGCGGTTCCCGTCCATACTCGCCTCGCCAGATACCGGACCCAATGTCATGACCGCACCACATCACAACACAGCCCGCGGTTGGGCGGCGGTCCGCCGGTTGAACATCCACACCTAATGAGCCGCGCCGCGGCGGTCCACCGCGAAATGGATCTATCACGCTTCGGCGACTTCCAGGGGCGGTCGCCCTCGACGACTGGCCTTCGCCGACACCGACAACATCGCCGCCGACCCCGGCACACAAGGAACCACCAGGAACACCGCCCCTGGGGGTGGACGACCACCGATTACTGCCACCCCTACGTATCAAGAGCAGCCCGAGTGCGAGCGGCCATTGCCGGTGTGGCCGGAGACGGAAACGCCCGACCCGTTCCTTATGCCGAGGCACGGGGCGCTGCACACGGCCGGTACCACTCGAACCCCCGAGCAACATGCGTGGTGTGATTCGGTCCAGGTGCCCGCGCTTTACGATCCCGTCGGCACGGAAGTGGAGGACCGAGATGACCGAAGTCGACCACATCGACGTCATCGGGGCGCAGTCCGTGCTCGAGGTGGCCGAAGTGGTCGCCGCGGTACTCGGGGCCCGGATGGAGATGGGCGGCGAACCCGGACGCATCGTGATCACCGGAGCACCCGATCCCGATCTCCGGGTTGTCATCGGGCTGGCGATCAACGACCGCGGAATACCCGAAAGATGGACCAGACGAATCACGATCACCCATGAACACAGTAGCGGCGAGCGCCGCCGCTGGACACAGCACCTCCACCGCGCCCTCACCGAACGCCGCGACTGGACACTCACCTCCACATGAGAATTCAGGTCCGGATGGGCCCCTCCGGCCGAAGGGGTCAGACGACCGGAGGGACCGAGCTGTCGCGCGGAGTTGCCGTCCGAGGACACGCGGCAGCACGCCCATCGGATACCCCTCCCAGACCGGTTCACTCCTCATACCGGTCGGTGCACCAACGGGGGCCTTCCGATCCCGCAGACAGCTTGTGCTCGCCTCGGCCCATACCCACAGCTCGCGGAGAAGCTCGACCGCGAGCACGCCACGTCGCAAATCGAACCCCTGTGAAGACGAAGGCCTCCGCGAACTGCCTGGTGACCTCCGACGCGTCCCGGTCCCTGCGCGCGCCCGACCCTTCTGCACGGGACAATCAGTGCCATGCACGCCCGTCGCCGTCCCGGTCACCTCGTCCACGTCCTCGCAGTCCTACTGCTCGCTCTCGTGGCCGCTGCCT
>NZ_JBHWUE010000177.1:0-10802 GCF_042738615.1 Rhodococcus sp. NPDC059968 | reverse complement strand
GGTTCATCGCTCACGGACATACGAGCCGGGAGCGGGCATCAGCGGCGGTAGGTCCGGGGTGCCGAGCATCGCCGGTGCGGTCTTGTCCGGTCCGCGCCGCACCGACATCCTGGTCACCGAGCAGGTCGAACGTGTCCAGTCGGCGCAGGCGCTGGCGAACATTACGACCGTCGTCGCGTGCGTTCTCGCGGTGGTCATGGTCGTGACCGCGGTGTATCTGACGCGGCGGATGCTGACACGGCCGATCGATCATCTTCTCGTCGACATCAGCGCGGTGGCCGGCGGCGACTACGAGCGGGAGATCGACACCGACGGGCCCCGGGAGGTGGCGATCATCGCGGGCGCGGTCGACACGATGCGGACCAGCCTGTTGGCCAAGAACGAACAACTCATGGCGGCGGAGCGGGCCCGCGCACGTGATGACGAACAGAGCCGGATGGCGGCGGATCTGCACGATGTGACCCTCCAACGGGTGTTCGGTCTGGGTCTGGCGCTGACCTCGCTGGGCGTCCGGCATCCACGGTTGTCGGCGGATCTGGACCCGCTGATCGACGAGACCGACAGCATCGTGCGTGGATTGCGGGCCGTCATTTTCGATCTCACCGGGTCCGCTGCGGCCGCGCGGTCCGGGGACGCGGGCAGCTTGAGTGCCGCGGTGTGTGAGATCGTCGACAACAGCGCCGCAGCGCTCGGTTTCACCCCCGATGTCTGTGTGGAGGGGCCGGTCGACCGGTATTCCGGCCGCGAGGCCGGGACGGAACTGCAGGCGGCCCTGCGCGAGGCCCTGAGCAACGTCGCCCGCCACGCACAGGCGAGCGTGTGCAGTGTCCGGGTCGCCGCCGCCGACGACGGCCTCGTGTTGACCGTGAGCGACAACGGCACCGGAATCGCGGCGGGAGCCGCGCACGGACACGGGCTGACGAACATTCGCAGCCGTGCCGAGCGGCTCGGCGGTCACGCGGTCTTTCGCGACCTGGGGCCGGGGACGGCGGTCGAGTGGGCGATACCCGCACCGGATGCGTCCTCACCAGTGACTGATCGACCGCCGGCCCGCTGACGTGTGACTTAGCCACCGCGACCCGAGTCGACGCCCGCCGCTGATGATCTTCTCGGTCTCATTCCTGTCGTCACGACAGACCGCCGATGCCGTGAGGTCCGTGTCCACGCGGTCTTCCGGGCGCGCGGGTGATCACCGACCTCTGGAATATCTGAACTAGTTCTGATGTAATGGTGGGTATGGGTAAGTCGACTGCTACCGCCACGTTCTCCGATTTCTTGAGGGCACCGAAGGATGTACTCGGCGTGCTCGAGGACAACGGTGAGGTGGTGCTGACGCGCCGGAACGCGCCGGCTTTGCGGTTGACCCAGGAATCGGCGAGCCGCGCCGAATTGAGCACCCTCGGTGTAGTCGGGCAGCTTTTCGCCGCCTCCCTCGACGAGGCGGCCCTCGATCGTGTCGCCACCCGACTCGCCGTGGCGTTGCCGTGGATCGGGTTGCTGCCGACCGCATTGCACGCCGAGTTCGTCGCAGCGTTCCAGGACACGGCCCGTGCCTGCATCGCGGTGGCGCGCTTCGATCGACTCGCGATTCTGCTGGAAGCGTGGCAGGCCACCGCGGAGGCGTATGCCGACCCGCGTTTGACTGCTGACGGTTCGGATCTGGAGTATCTCGAGGTCCCCGAGGTGGTCGCGGCGCCGGATCTGCGCGCGTGAGCAAGAAAGGTGGGTCGGTCCCTCGTCCGATCAAACGTGTCGAATGGCAGCTGGTGTTCGCCACCCGGGACGCGGAGAAGGGCTGGACCGATCTGCTGGCGGCGGCACGCAACGCCACGGTCGATGCGTGGGACACCCTCACCCGGGAACCGGCGGTGCAGACACCGCGGCTGTATCAACTCAAGGGCGACTACGCGTACGGGACGTACAACGGGCGGAACTATGCGCGTTACCAGTACAAGGTGACCGATGGTGGGCGGATCTGGTTCTTTCTCGACCCGGCTCCGAAAGGCGGCAAGGTCGCCGGCCGGGTCCTACTCGAACGCTGCGAGCCCGGGCACCCGAAGGAAACCGAATAAGCACGAGGAGAAGATCGCCTGGTGCCGCTGTCCACCCAAACCCGACGCGAACAGCCTCCCCGCATCGCGCGGGCGGCACGTCCGCGACAACAGCCGAGCGGGAAACCGTTCTGCTCAGTGGCTTTACGACCTACAGCCAGGATCTGCCACCGCGCCACCTTGGCGTGGAGACGTTCGGAGTCGGCGGGGATCGGCCGCGTCGCTGATCCGGAGGTGTTGGCTGGGAGGCGTGACGTCCATGGATTTCAGTCGGCCTACCGCTCCGGAGGGTTGGTGCCGGTATACCCCGGTGGCGGTGGTCATCGGCAGTGGCACCGTCGCCGCGTCTGCGGATGCGTCCACTGATCTGCACCAGCTCCAGCTGGCCATCACTCCAGGATTCGGAACTTTCGCGGTTCCCTAGCGTCGCCGGCCGATGCCGGCGGACTTGTCCTGTGCGGATCTGGTTCGGGTGTTTGTCGGTTCGGTCCGGTTCGCGGCCGTCTGCCGAGGAGAGGTGGGGATGGACCTGCAGCGGACTTCTACGGCGAGTGGACCGGTCGGCACCGCCGACGGTGGCCGCGGTCATTGGCGCGTTTTCAACCGTGAGGTGTGTCGCCGCCTCGCACCGGGCACCGCGAACAGCCGTGCCGGTCACCGCATTCGACCCCGATGCGGTCCGCTGCCCACCCGGCTGAAGGGCATCACCGGCGGGATAACGCCAATGCCGCCGGTGCGGCTTGACCGCGACCTGCAACCAGCGGCACAAATCACGTGCCTCGATCCGAGTCGCCTAATCCCAGCCCACACCGAGCGCCCACAAGAACCGGAACCAGCGCAACAGATCCATCCCATACGAACGCTGCGTCGTCGCCGGCCGCCCGAACGCCGCCAACTCGGCGAAGAACGCCGCCACCGGCACGACCACCGCGCCATCACCATCAACGAGCCGATACGGCTCGAACAGATCTCCCGTCGCCTCGAGCGACCCCAGCAGCGGCACCACCAGCCCGGACAACTCCCGCGGCACATCCCCGTCGTTGATCACGAGAAGCGAACCTAGCCAGCCCAGTCCAACCCCGCACGCACCTTCCGAAAGACCGGCCCGATAGTTCGGTCAACAAGTCGGTTTTCGCCTGTCCGGGTAGAGGTCGGCGATCCGGCGCATCGACAGCCCCGGCAGGTAGGCAACATCGTGTCCGCAGGAGCGGGCGATGGTCACCGGCAGGACGCCGATGGTGTTGGGTTGATCGACGATCGTCTCCAGCGAGGCCGCGCAGGACTCCGCCCGCGCCCCTGGCCGAACTTCCCGGCCATTGGCGGGACATCGCCCGGCCGCGCAGCACTTCCGCCGACGAGAAGATCATCGACGCCCTCCTGGACACGCCGATCTTCAGCGCCGATACCGTCCAGCAGATCACCGGCACCACCGACGCCAGCGCGTACCGCGCGCTCGGCCGGCTCACCGCGGCCGGGGTGCTCGAGGTGCTGTCCGAGAGCAAGCGCAACCAGATCTGGGCCGCCACCGCCGTGCTCGCCGAACTCGACGCGCTGAGCACCACCATCGGCAGACGCACCACCGAGCACCTGCAACCGATGCCGCGGCCCGGCGGCCGCGGCCGCGGGTGCCCACCTGCAGATCCCCGTCAAGGTCCCGGAATGCTCGTATGAAATGACACTCGGACAGCTCCACACGAGCGTGTGGGATGGACGGCAAGAACCGCGGCCTGGGCGAACGCGCTGACCTGGGAAGGTGACACCCGCGGAGTCCGGGAATGGGCTGCGGATTTCACTGGGCGTCATCGCGGACGCCGGTGGAGTACTGGGTGAGCTGGGCGGCACCGGCGGTGCTGGCTATCGCCGCTATCCGCGCTGTTCGTTGCCGTGCTGCTGGCGGAGATCGCGGTGTTGATCGCGTGGTCCGGATCGGGATGGGACGCTGTTCTCGGGGTTGCGCTTTCCGATGCCGCAGCCCTGTTCTGTGCCGCTGCCGGGTACGGCACTCATCTCCAGTAAAAGGCAGCCACACCGCGGATCAGAAGAAGACCAGTTCGTCGCCAAGTTGGGTGCAGTGGCCGGTGTGGTGGTGGGGGAGTGGTTCCGACGATGTGTTTCGGGGAGGTGCGTGCCGAGACGGAACACCGACTTGGCGTGCGATGAGTTGCGGCGTCCGGTGATAAAGGTGGGGTTCATCGCTATCCCGTCCGGATCGAAACCCGAAACCGGTAACGCCCGTACCGATCTCACGCTCACTTACGCGGGATGCGGCGTTCTCGATACGACCCGAGTGCCGATCGCGCTCGGCCGGTACTTTCGCGCCCACTCGAAACGGTAGGTCAAGGAGGCTTGTTTGGCTCGCCTCGCGTCTCGATCCCGATGGGCTAAGCATTGCCCACGCTGGTCACGACGCTGTCCGAGCACCGCGGCCAGGTAGTGAGATCGTTCACTGTGCAGCAGCCGGATGGTGTCGTTGTATAGGCTAAACTCCATAGGAATGGATGTCGCGTCGAGCGCTTCGGCTCGGGCCGTCCCGGATTCGAAATGTATGCTCGCTGATTCGTGGCCGGTGTAGGGACCGTCCGCGTGACGCTAATGGTCACAGGCACGCCCAGCCGCATGACGTGGTCGCCGTTCTGCACCGCACGACCATCGCCCAGGGTGGGCACCGCCGCCTTCTCGGATCCGACGCTGACATCACTCCTGATGAAGAGCCGAAAGAGTGTCTGTGATCGTCCAGCCAGTCCAGGTTCACACCGATGCGTCTACGAGATCAGACGGACCGCACATTTCAACATTGACTTACTCGGTCGACATCGCGCCGTCCGACTGCACCCATTGCACCTGAATCGAGGAACCGAATGACCGTCGATCACGACAAGTCCGAACTCCCACTCTTCTCGGCGCAGCGAACGCTGACTGACAGCACCCCACCGCCGGTCGCCGAGGAGTCACGTACCGGTGATTTACCCACGCCGACATCCGCCGAGATCCACCAGTCACTCTTCAGCGACGAATGAGCGAACGCTGCACCTACGGATATGACCGAGATTCCACGAACTCGCACGTTTGAAGGTCGGTGACCAGGTCAAGGTGTATGCCGAGGGAGTGTCGGAGTTCACCATATGCCCAAATGGAAACGTCCTGAGCTGCGCATATGACACGTCCCCGGTGTGCTTTCGCAGTGACAGGCAGGTCAGAGGTTCCAGAGTCGGAGCAGCGCGGCACGCAGGCTGGGGGAGATGATCCGGTGATCGGTTGGCCAGCCGGGGTTGGGGTGCCCGAGGTCGGCGAGCTGCTGTGCGGCGGCGTCGACAACCGACATCGGTTGCAGTTCTGCTCGGGTGGGCAGGAGGTGGCCGATGGCTCGGAGGGGTGTGGGGGATCGCGATGGCGTCGGGGTCCACGACCGCGGGCGGGTAGATCAATTCGTTTCATGAACGGTTTCATCCCCCACCTCGTGCACGATCCTGGCGAGATCCCGCGCCTGGGCGACCCGCTCGTCGACGAGTACCTGCGGTTCGTCGCGGCGCGAGCCCGCCACAACACCCTGCTGGCGCAGACCTTCGACCTGAAAGTCTTCTTCACCATCGTCGGCAAGACCCCGACCCAGGTGGGCACCAGCGACGTGTTCGAGTTCATCCAAGCCCCAACGGCTACCCCGAACGGGAACGTCGTCCGCCTCGCCGATGGGGAATCCGGTCTCGCGGCCTCGACGATCAAACGCCGCCTCGCCTCGATCGCCGGGCTGTTCACCTACCTCGGCGAGCGCGGGCTCATCGACAACAGCCCCGTCCCACGAGGTTTGACCACCCGGGCGGTGCGCTCGCAGATACGCGGCGTCCCGCTGATCAGAGCCCCACGGCGCCTGCCACGCATACTCGGCCCCGACGAGGCCAACGCACTGCTCGGGGCGCTGCGGTCCGAGCGCGACCGGGCAATGATCCTCCTGATGCTGTTCGGTGGACTGCGCCGATGCGAGGTCCTCGGCCTGCGTATGGCCGATGTCCGCCCCGGCGAACGGCGTGTGTTCGTCTCCGCAGGAAAAGGCGGGCACCAACGCATCGTGCCTGTGACCTCGGCGTTCTTCACCAGCCTGGGCAGCTACCTCGACGGCGAACGCCCGCCCGGCGCCGCCACCGACCACGTCTTCCTGGTGTTGAAACGTCCACGGCGTGGCAGCCCGCTCACTGCCGCGGGCCTCGACGAGATCCTCTCCGGCGCCCGCATCCGCGCCGGCCTGCCGCACGCGACCTGCCACGAGCTGCGACACACCTGCTTCACTCGCCTGCGCGAGCCGAATGCAGCGAGCATTCCCCACTGTCATCGTGGGCGAGCGGTGGGTAGGAATTCGACCAGTCAAAATCTACGGCAGAATCCTCGACACAGATGGTCGCTGCGCAGAGACCATTCCGATTGATCTCTGGACAGAAAGTCAGCAGTGCTGGTCGACTCGCCGTTGGCGGTACAAGCTGACTGGTGCAAGCCGCAGGCAGCCCAAATCTGAACTCTGAGTGCAAGGCCGGCCAGGTCATGACGTCTTGTCGATCAATGAGTAGTTGTAACCCGGTGGCCGTCGACGCCTTCCGCATCTATGCCTGCACGATCCGGGACCGAAGCCGACGCAACGGCATCACACTTCCCGACGGCGACCCGCTCGAGGACAACGACCACTTCGAGGGCAAAATCGAAACCACCGCTCGAGCCCGGCGAATGGCGCAGCTTCGGGCTGTTCGCCGCCGACAACCACTGTTCCCAGGACATCACGCGGGAGCACCGGAGGGAGCGCCGATCTCCTCCGGCGCATCGCGGACGAGAATGTCGTCCTACTTCAGGGTGCTGCGTGGATGAAAGACGCCGGCACTGGAACGCCGTTCGGGGTGAACTCCCTCTCCTCGAAGATGCTGTGCGGGAGGCACAACGGGGCACTGAGCCCACTCGACACTGGGGTCTCCGCGTGTTCGATGTTCGAGTGCGACGGTGCGTGCACCACACCGACGTGGTGAGGAAAACGGAAGCGCAGCGCCGCGGCGGCGAGGGCGGCGGCCAAGACGACAACGGCGCCGACCAGCAGGGCCTGGTGGTAGCCGTGGTGCAGCAGTGGGGTGACGACGAGTGGGCCAAGAATCTGACCGACGCTGTATCCGGTGGTCAGCAGTGCCACCGCGCGTGGGACCTGCAGATGCGCACCGATGCCCAGTGCGATCGACCCGACACCGAGGAAGGTGGCACCGAACAGGAAGGCGGAGATCAGGGCGGGGCCGACACCGTCGATGACGGCGGGCAGCGCGATGCCGACCGCCTGGATGAGCAGGGCAACCAGCAGGAGGGTCGGCTGACACCAACGACGGCCCAGCCACGCCCACACTGCGCAGGACGGCAACGCGGCCAATCCCACGACAATCCAGGCACCACTGCCGACCCACCCGCCCGCGGTTTGATCGATCGCGGCGACGAGGAACGTGCCCGCGATGATGTAGCCGATACCTTCCAAGAAGTAGCTGGCGAATGCGGCCGTGAACCAGCGGCCGGTCCGTGGGCGGCCGTGTGCTCCCGTCCCCGACGGCGTGGCGGTCGGCGACGGCTCCGGTGCCAGCGCCCAGGCCGCGACGGCACAGACCACCGCCAGGGCGGCGGCCGCCCACCAGGTCGAGCGCCAACTGCCGGCGGAACGCAGGATCAACACGAGTACGCCTGATAGGGCGATGCCCGCCCCGACCCCGCCGAACGCCCACCCGGCCAGGTGCTGGGCGTGCGCCCGCAGGCGGGCGAGCATGGTGCTGACGGCGATCATGAAGATCAGTGCGCTCGCGATGCCGGCGACGAGTCTGAGGACAAACCACGCCGATCCACTGTGTGTGGCGGGCATGAGCGCCAGGGTCGCGACGAGGACGACCAGCGAGATTCGCATCACCGTTGCCGAGCGCACCACCGCCGGAATGAGGATGCCGGCCAATGCCCCGACCAGATATCCGACGTAGTTCGCCGTAGCCAGCGCGGCCCCGAGAGAGGCGGACAGGCCGGCCTGGGTGTGCATCAACGGCAGGATCGGGGTGTAGACGAATCGGCCGATGCCCATGCTCGCCGCCAACGCCGCAGCGACCTGGATGGCGTGCGCCCGCGGGGAAACCGCGCTCACCACTGGCCCGGATCGTTCGGATGGGGCCGCAGCGGGGTGACGGCGACACTCATCCACGGCCGCAACGGCAGCGTGTCGAGCACATTTGCGTGGAGGTCGGCTTCGTCGTCCGCGCGCCATACGCCGATGCTGCGCAGCTCACCGACCGGGCGCCACAACCGGACCAGGCGCCCTGCAGAGGCAAGTTCCTTGGCGCGCAACGCTTCCGCGGAGCGGCGTGCATCCACTTCGGATGGAGCGATGCCGTCGGGGACCGTGGTGATGATCTCGACGAGAAACTCCTGCATGGTCGTTTTCCGTTCAGGGGCTGAAACCATGGACTCATCGTGCGCCCGGGTCCGGCCGGCCCGCCACGACCGCTTTGCTCCCGACTGGTAGGCGCAGCCTCTCACCGCACGTAGCATGAGCGATCGTGGAGCTACGCCAGCTGAAGTACTTCCTCGTCGTCGCCGAGGAACTGCACTTCGGCCGGGCGGCGAGGCGGCTGCTGATCGCCGGGCCCTCGCTGTCCCAGCAGATCAGGGCTCTCGAACGAGACCTCGGCGTGCAGCTGTTCGCCCGCGACCGCCGTTCCGTAGCCCTCACCCCGGCCGGTGCGGAGCTGCTCCCCCACGTCCGCGCGCTGCTCGAGCGTGCCGCCGACCTGCGCGCCCGCGCCGAGCGCCTCTCCGGGGCGGAGCCGGTCCGGATCGGCTACGTCAACTGGCTTCCCGCGGACCTGATCGCACGCACCGCAGGTGTGGCGCAACTGCACGTGGACCCGTGGGTGGTGCCCTCGCACGCCCAGGCCGCACGGGTCGCCGACGGCAGCCTCGACCTGGCCGTGTGCTGGGTGCGCAACGCCGATCTCGCCCGGTACGGCCTGCAGGCCCGGCTGCTCGGCGCGGACCGGCTCTACGCGGTGTCCACCGGCGAGAACGCCACACCGGTGCGGGCGCGGGACGCCGCGCTGCTCGTCGACGACGACGCGACGTCCTGGTCGTCGTGGAACCTCTTCGCCGAACAACTGGCCCACGACACCGGCGCTCCGATCGTGCGGATCGACGACGGCGGCATCACCGGCCCCGCATTCTTCGACCACGTCCGCGCCGCGGGCCGCCCCGTGCTCAACTCCCCCAAGGGGCAGACCACGACGCTGCCGCCCGACCTCATCCGACGCCCGGTGATCAACCCGGCGGTGATCTGGACGTGGTCGCTGGTGTGGCGCCGGAACGAGATCCGCCCCGTCGTGCTCGCCGCCGCCGACGCCCTCACCCGGGACGTCCGTGATCTCGGCATCCACGACAGCACAGTCTGGTTGCCCGCGGACGACCCCCACCGGTAACAAGGCTTCCTCGTAGGAGGCTGCGCCTCCCACGAGGAAGCAAACACGTCGTGGCGCGAACCCCCACCTCGGGCACATCATCGATCCGTGAACGAAACACCCCAGGTTCCGAACGGGACTACCGGGACTTTCGCTCACCGAGTCCTTGCGCACCAACCCCATTGCGAAAGCGAGCATTCGACTCATGAGCACCAACCAGAAAGTCGTCGTCGTCACCGGCGCATCCCAGGGGATCGGCGCGGCGCTGGTCACCGGTTACCGCAAGCTCGGCTACGCCGTCGTCGCGACCTCCCGCTCCATCGGCGCATCCGACGATCCCGAGGTGCTGACCGTGCCCGGCGACCTGTCCCGGCCGGGAACCGGCGCCGACATCGTCGAGCAGACGCTGGCGCGGTTCGGCCGGATCGACACACTGGTGAACAACGCGGGAATCTTCGTGGCCAAGTCGTTCACCGACTACACCGACGAGGACTACGACGCCGTGACCGGCGTGAACCTGCGCGGCTTCTTCGACATCTCCCGCGGCGCCGTCGCCGCGATGCTCGCCCAGGGCCGCGGCGGCCATCTGGTGAACGTCACCACCACGCTGGTCGACCATGCCAACTCGCAGGTGCCCTCGGCACTCGCATCGCTGACCAAGGGCGGGCTGAACGCGGTCACCAAGTCGCTGGCGGTCGAGTACGCGACCCGCGGAATCCGGGTCAACGCGGTCGCGCTCGGCGTCATCCGCACCCCTATGCACCCGGTCGACACGCATGAGGCGCTCGCCGCCCTGCACCCGGTCGGCCGCCTCGGCGAGATCGACGACGTCGTCGACGCGATCCTCTACCTCGAGCACGCCGGGTTCGTCACCGGCGAGATCCTGCACGTCGACGGCGGCCAGAGCGCCGGACACTGAGCACGCGGTGTACATCTCATGAACAGCACGGCTGAAAACGAAGAGATCCTGCGCAGGGTGCTCGACCGGTGGAACGCCGCCGTCGACGCGCACGAACCCCAGCGCGTCGCCGCTGAGTTCACCGCGGACGCAATTTTCCAGGGCCTGCACCCGTATACAGTCGGACGGCAGGGTGTCGCCGACTACTACGACTCCCAGCCGCCGGGTATGACCGCCGCGTACCGGATCCTCGAAACCCGTCGACTCGCAGACGACGTGGTGCTCGGTTACCTGAGCGTCGATTTCTCCTTCACGGACCGGCCGACGCTGACCGTGTACCTGAGCGTGCTGGTCAAGCCCACGCCCGACGGCGATCGGATCAGCCACTATCAGGTCTCCCGGCTCAACTGAAGC
>NZ_JBHWUE010000176.1:0-10992 GCF_042738615.1 Rhodococcus sp. NPDC059968 | reverse complement strand
CCTTCGTGTGGACCAAAACCGCAGACGAAATCCTGGACAACCTCGCCAACTACTGCACGCGGATTAATCAACTGAACAACGACTCAGGACACTAGTGTCTCGTGATCAAAGTCTACAGACACGGGTGGTCCCCTTCGAGGTTCATGGACAGCTTGCCATGTCGGTTGGTTGAGTCGGCTTTCATACCAGACGATTCCGGAGGATTTGGCAGCTGGTCGAGGATCCACGAGGCATCGCTCATCGATTGCTCCGTTATGATGTGCTCGCTACCTGGGTCAATCCGGAGATCGACGTCGGCTCCCGATGCCAGCAAGGCCCGTGCGGTCTGCTCCACCCTCCACCGAGGCACCCAGGGGTCGCGTTCGATGCTGCGCATGAGGATGGGCACACCCTTCAGGGGCTCATCAGCTGGGACCACCGCCTCACCTCGCCCCAAATAGCCTCCCGTGAAAATGATCGACGCGGCGTACGCCGCCGGTTCCGTCAGGAGAAACTGGGAAAGTAGACACGCACCCTGAGAGAACCCCCACAATACGATCCGTCCCGTCGAAAATCCTTCAGCCTCGATAGCTGCAATCTGTATCCGTAGTGCCTCAATAGAATTCGCCAGTGCTGGTTGGTTGTTCGCCACCGGTTCGATGAACGGATGTGGATACCAGCTGTTCTCATATGCCGAAGGAGCGTAGAAGCGAAGACCCGACGACGTCAACCCTGTGGACTGCTCTCGCATGAACTGTGGAGTTTGTCCACGGCCATGGACCGCAAGCACGGCAGCTCGGGCAGAGTGGGTGTCGTTCCCCCACACAGCTGTCTCCCGACCTAGGTGTGGGTTCTCGTTTTGCAACATTTCGTCCCTCAGTGTCGATCTCGAGCGGGGAGTGCCACCGTCATTGTCGGCGGCACTCCCCCGGATACCCGTCCGATACAGAGATCAGATGTCGATTTCTTCCAGCTGACCGAGAAGCTCAGTGCGACGGTGCTCGAACTGAGGCGGAAGCTGGAACTTGGTGCCGAGCTCCTGAGGGGACTCGTCACAGTCCCACCCTCCGTCCGCGTGAGTGACGGCGAGTTCGAACAAGGCACCGCCGGGTGTTCTGACGTACACCGACTTGAAGTACTTGCGGTCCTTCAACTCGCTGATATCGGTGTAGCCCGCACCCTCGATCTCGAACTTGATTTCGTCCTGGTTCCTCAGGTTGTCCAGGTTCCACGCGAAGTGATGGTAGGTGCCAGCGCCGTACCTCCATGTACCCTGATCATCCTTCCGATTGCCGATCAGCTCAATATGATTGCCGAAGCTCTCATCGCCGACCTGGAATACCGCCCGGTCACCGTCTTCACGGATCTTCCCCTGAGAGTAAAAGGTGTTCTGCGCGAAATCGACCATGCGCTCCGGTGTGGTGACGTGGATACCGACGCCATGAATACCATGAATGGCGTATTCCGCCGGCACCCCGTATCCAGGGTGGCCTTCGCGCGGGTCATTGTCGTTGCTGACGAAGACGTACTCGATACCGGACGGGTGCCGGAAGGCAAGACGACGCCGGTCGAGAACCTCTACGTTCTCAACCACAACCTTGTGCTCGGTCAATCGTTGGTGCCAGAAGTCCAGCGACCCTTCCGGAACCGATAGCAGAACTTCTCGCGCCTGGTTCGTACCGGATTCTCCCACCAAACCCGCCTGTGCCCAGGGAAAGGTGGTAACCACGGAGGACGGGTCCCCATTCGCATTGCCGTAGTAGAGGTGGTAGATCGGAGTCGAACCGTCGAACAACACCGTTCGTTTGATGAACCGCATGCCCAATGTCTTGACGTGGAAGTCCACGTCCTCCTGTGCGTGGCCGACGGACAGGGTCACGTGGTGAGAGCCTTTTACGAATGCCATCTTATTCTCCTGGAATAGGTGGGAAAATCCCTAATTCTCTGCGGGTGGGGAATACACTGAATCCGAACACGGTTCAGAACCTTTATAGGACGGCCGGTTTCAGCGTTCGTCCCAACAAGGACTGCAGGGCCGATTCGATCGGTTGATCGGAAGCATCGTTGTCAGTCTGCGCGCGCCAGCACACAAATCCATCCGGCCGTACAAGCACAGCGCCCGATTCAGTAATTCCGTAGAGGGCGGTGAACTGCTCCCCAACATCGCGGCCCGTCTCGGCACCGCCGATCACATGAAGATCGAGTCGTATCCCAAGCTTCCGCGAGATCCTGCGTGCGGGGATCGACCAGCGTGTTCCGCTGCTTCCGGTGAGAAGAACAGCATTTCTACCGAACAAGTCGAGTATCGAGCACTCTTGTCCGTCGCGCGCGATCAGCTGGTGCGGGGCACGAGTTCCAGGCAGCCCCGCGGTTTCGCGCGGGTCGCTTTGAATCAGGAAATCCCCGTTTGAGCCGCTGATCACCGCCGAGGACCGGTACCGATACCCCAGATCAATGTGGGCGTCGTCTACCAGCTTTTCTACTCCCTTAGTTGCCAAGAACGGTGCTGCGCGCGTTACGTAGCGGGCATATGCCTGCTCGACCGTGAACTGCGCTACTGGCTTCCGTTCCACCTCGTAGGTCGAAAGCAGCTCGGGATCGGCGGAGCCATTGATTACGGCAGCAAGCTTCCATGCCAGGTTGTGAGCGTCGTGTATGCCGGTATTGCCACCGTAACCACCATAGGGCGGCATCACGTGCGCAGCGTCGCCGACTAGGAAGACACGCCCCTTCCTGTAGCTGTCGGACACGTCGGCCCGCGCCTGCCAATGCATCACATCATCGATCGTCACGGGCAAATCCGGCACACCGAGTGCGGCTCGCACAAGTTCGACGCAACGCTCTTCCGTCAAGTTCTGCGACACATCGCTGTTCGGACGCTTTGGGTCGCCGAGTCCATGGACGGCAAGAAACCCTGATTCGTACGGTTTCTGGATCCGAAAGAAGCCCTGAAGTGTGTCGTTGACGACCATGATTACACCTAGATTGCGGCCCCGCATCAGCGGCTTCACATCAGCGTGAAAGTAGATAGTCACACTATTTGAGAATGCGCCTCGGCCCGCCTGCCCGATTCCCAACTGCTCGCGAACCCGACTGCGCGCACCGTCAGACGCGACCATATATCGCGCACGTACGCTGGACTGTTCATCAGTGTCCCGATCCCGCACCACGGCGACGACACCATCATCATCTTGCTCGAAACCTACAAGCTCCGTGCCAAACCGCGTTTCTGCACCAAGCTCGCGGGCACGCTCCCCGAGGACGGGTTCGATCGCAATCTGTGAGGCGAAGAGCCGCTCCGATGGGCTTAGGTCCCGAACCCCATCGTTCAGCCTGGGAAGGTGCCAGGCGATTTCTTCGCCCGCTAGGCTTTCTACAGACATGATCGCGGCATCCTGATCGAACTGCTCACGCGATCTCGCCTCAATATTCTCTTCCAATCCTATGCCTCGGTAGATCTCCATGGAGCGCTGCAGGATAAGCGCGGCACGCGGATGGATTGCACTGCCCCGGTGGCGCTCTACAACCAGCGATGGAATCCCGTGATGACCGAGAAGACAGGCTGCCGTCATGCCGACCAGGCTGCCGCCGACGATCAGAACCGGGACCTCGTTGTCAGTCATTGCTACCTCTTCTTCTTCCCTCTGGGCCCTCGTACGCCCTCCTAGGAGGCGAGTCCCGAGTACCTGGCTCGGGATGCCCCAGAAAAGTACATTCGGTGTCGCCTGCCTCACATCGGCGTAGGATGCACAAGTCCGTCCCATCCGTGCACAGTTGAACCGGCCACCCGGTTCGGGGCGGTGTTCTGAAGAGGAAACATAGATGCCAACAGGTCACACATCATCCGCAGGCAGTTCCACCACTGTCCACCACATCCATGACTGGCGAACCCTCCTGACCAGGTCTTTCATGGAGTTCCACGTCGATGCCGCCGAGCCTGCAGCATTCCGCGGTTCAATGCGCACACGCAGAATCGGCGGCATCGAGTTCGTTGCGATGTCGACGGAGGGCCACGTTGCTCACCGCGGTCCGGACAGCATCCAGGCAGGTGAACGACCCGACTACCTATTGTGTCTTCAGATCGAGGGGGTCGGTGAGTTCACCCAGTCCGAACGCACAGCCACGGTTCATCCGGGTGACATCACGCTCTTCGACACCACGGCCCCTGCATCCGTGCTCAGCAGCGACAACTACCGCAGTCTGTGTGTGAAATTCCCTCAACGCCTCCTGGACGTTCCGCGAGAGCGCATGTCGGAGCTGACCGCAGTCCGACTCGCAGCAACCGAAGGGATCACGCCGGCCGCAGGAGCGGTCCTGAGAACCTTCGATCACATCGCTGATGGCATTCCCAGCAGAAGTCGACACCTATTCGCACACAATGCGATTGGTATCGTATCCACGCTTTTTCAGAGTCAGATTCACGTAGCGCGGCTACGCCGAAGCAGCGATATCGACCTCGAGCAAATGCAGGACTACATCGACGCTCAACTTTCCGATCCTGATCTAACCCCTGCCAGGGTCGCCGCCGCTCACTTCACTTCGCTTCGACGAGTCCACACCATTTTCAGCGCCGCCGGACTTACCGTTGCCGGTTGGATTCATCATCGCCGACTCGAACAGTGCCGGCGCGATCTCTTGAACCCAACCATGAGGTCCGTTCCAGTCGCCGCAATCGGGATACGGTGGGGGTTCAAGACCCCTTCACACTTCGGTAAGGCCTTCAAAGCGACGTTCGGTGTGACTCCCGGCGAGTACCGCAGCCAGGCGAGCGAAGACTAAAAATGCACCGTTCCCTGCCCTGAACCTAGTACTCTCCAGTCCCGCGCCGGAGCATCCGAGTCGATCGAGTACGCAGGCCTAAGCACCATCCTGGCAGACGGTTTCGCCGTTCCGCTGCTTGACCTGACGCCAGATGCGATTGCCTACCCGGTAGAAACCACGGACCGTGCGATCGATCCACCTCGGTGATTCTGACCGCGCAGGACTCCGCCCGGACATCGCGGCGAGCGGAGCCGCGGTAGGTCCCCGAAGCAGTGACAACGAGAACCCACATAGATGGAGAAATACAATGACGAAAGGCCTTCGCAGCGGCCCACGGCCCTCGAGCGAGCGATTGACGACAGGTCTGGTCTGGCGATTCAAATCCAGCTTCCTGAGCTACCTGGCCCGAACTCCTGGGGCGCAGACCTCGGTCAACGGCGGAGCTGGAACTACATCGACCGGGGACTTCTACTTCGAACTCGCAGACTCCTCGGCCTTCAACCTCAGCACCGGCCTTGGGACGTTAAAGTTCCGCGGTCAGGTCCGCTTCTCCGCACACCATGGGATGTTGTTCGTACTGATTTCCGATCCCTGGGTCACCTTCGGCGCGGACAGCACCATCATGAGTATCGTGGATGCGGAAGGCTATCCGGACACTCACCGTAGGATCACACTTGTCACACTGTGCAAAGTCGACGCCGTCGTCATCGGCGACACGGTTTCATGGACAGCCACACCAACTCACCTCGCCTCTGGTGCAGTTCATGTCTTCAATGATGTCTACCCAGTCGGCGAACCTCTCGGAGCCATGGATATTCGCATGAACCTAGCCATCCCCGCGAAATGAGGAAGCGCACCTGCGGGTCTGTAGCTGTCCGCATATCGCTGCACCAAGCACTGCCACGTACCACCCCGCGTGTGCCCCGGGTAAATGTCGGAAGCGTGCAACCAGTCAACACTCCGACGACGGCATGGCCGGCACCACTACATCCACCCTTCCGGTGAGATCGCAGGACTGATTCGCGCGGCAGCACCCTAGGACGCCTGCGATGGCATTGGTATCCGACAACTGCCTAGCCGTTCATGCGTGTCTGCAGTGGTCAGCCCACTCGTCGACGATCTGCCGTCGTCCATCATCATGGCGATGGCCCGCCCCCGCCGAAACGCTCACGACGCAGCGGATTAGACACCCTGAGAGGGGTTTCGCGCCCACCTATCCCCGTAACCTAGCCAAACGAGCAGGACAATCCTGCTAGATCGATCAGCCGCTTCCCGTGCTGTGAGATGGGACATTGATTCTCATGAAGAAGTAGATCGCAGACCACTAGAGAGGGTCCCTCACCAAGTCGGGTGTTCGCATTGTGAACCGCGCAGTCCGCATCCGTTGCCCCTCTAGGCGCGAAGCGTCGCACGATCGAACTTGCGCCGACTGACTGCCGACATGGTCGCCACGGCGAGAGTGCGACCTGTGGCCTTGCGTTGTCGCATCGACGGACAAGCCTTCCAAAGAAAAATTACGGATCGCCAGGGCCAACCCTCGCACGCAACACCTCCCAGCACCGGACCGACAGGTCACCATGAGCTTTGCGGTATCCCATTCAGCAACTACTGATGGACCTGCATTGTCGACCTTTGCATTCCAGCCCTCGGCGTGAACGGTGGTTCTCGTACCCATCGCGAACAGATCCACCCCGCGTGAGGGAACCCCTCCATAACAACAGATTCCAATCCCCGAAGGACCACGATGACACAGCTAGTAGAGGAGATGTCCCCTCCGCGCAAGTCCCCCAGTGCAGCGTCTGGCGCACGCCGCGACGACGAGTGCACGCTCTCTCTCATGATCAGCGCGAAGACGCTCATAGCAACCGATGTGGCTCGCGTGACGCTCGTGCACCCGGGTGGGGAGGAGTTGCCCGAATGGTCGCCCGGAGCCCATATCGATCTGAAGCTAGCGAATGATGTGGTTCGCCAGTACTCCCTGTGCGGAGGCGTGACCGACCGATCTCAGTGGGAGATCTGTGTCCGCCAACTGCATGATGGGCGCGGGGGTTCAAACTTCATTCACAATCGCCTCTCGGCTGGCGACCTCGTCACTGTGACCGGACCTCGGAACCACTTCGAGCTCGTCACCGCCTCGAAGTACCTATTCATAGCCGGCGGCATCGGCATAACGCCTATGCTCCCAATGATAGAACAAACCGACGAACGTGCGGCCACGTGGTCCCTGGTCTACCTGGGCCGAAGCCTGAGCACGATGGCATTCGCCGAATCCCTTAAAGTCGCTTTCCCGAACAATGTTTCGGTTCACCCAAACGATCAAGACCAGCTGGCGGATATCTCGAGCGTTCTCGAAACCATCGAAGCTGACACCGCGGTCTACGTCTGTGGACCGGAATCGTTGATGCGTGACCTCGAAGACGCCGCAGACTCTCGCGGCCTCGCAGCGAATCTGCATACGGAACGATTCTCCGCAAATCCAACGGGTTCGGTAACCTGTGACCGATCATTTGAAGTTGAATTCGCCTCGTCTGCGGTAACCGCGATTGTCAAGTCCGGCAACACCATCCTCGAGACCGCTCGTGCATTAGGGATCCCTGCATCCTTTTCGTGTTCAGAGGGCACCTGTGGGACCTGCGAAACAACCATCCTCGGGGGGAAGGCCGACCACCGGGACACCATCCTCAGCCGAGAGGAAAGAGAAGCGAACGAGACGATGATGATCTGCGTCAGCCGTGCAGCTGGCAATAGCTTGACCTTAGAGATGTAGCTATCGGGCCTGTTCAAATAAGAACCCAGCTACGAAAAGCCATGGGAATGGAGATTCAATGAGCTCGACAAGCACCGCCGATACACAGCCGAATTCCGATCCACGTGTATCGGACGAAGCCAGAGCATTCTCGTTCTTTCGCGGAGACTTTCAACACAACCCTGGCGCATCCCTGGAGTGGGCCAGAAGAAAAGAACCAGCTTTCTATAATCCAGACTCTGACTATTGGGTTGTGACTCGGTACGAAGATGTGAAGAGCATCCACAATGATTTCAATTCCTACTCCGCGGCCAACACACTCGCACCGCTTACTCCCCTGTCAAGCGAAGCGATCGAAAAGCTGCAAGAGTACCAATTCGCACCGATCGCGGCACTCGTCGACGCGGACCCTCCTCTTCACCGGAAGATTCGACGGCTCAACGCACCCGTTTTCATGCCCGAAAACGTGAATCGATTAGAGGGCTACATCCGAGCGACCATCACTGAACACATCGATCGGTTTGTTGAATCTGGTCATGCTGATTTGATATCAGATCTCTTGTGGGACGTTCCATGCCTGGTCGCTCTTCAGTTCCTCGGAATTCCCGAGGAGGACGTCGACACCGTAAGAAAGCTGGCAACATCCCTGACAGAGTTTGGGTGGGGTCAGCCCGGTCATGACGATCAGGTTCGTGCGGCGGATCACATGGGCCAGTTCTGGGAAATGGGCGGACGAGTCATCGCAAAGCTGAAGGAGCTTCAGGATCCACCTGGGTGGCTCGGCCACACTATCAAGCTGCAACGCGAGCATCCGGACATCTTCACGGATTCATGGTTGCAGACGATTGTCATGGGCGGAACGGCCGCCGCTCACGAGACGACTACCAACGCGACTGCCAATGCCGTCGTGACGCTATTGAGGAATCGAGGACAGTGGCAACGGCTATGTGAGGATCCGGCACTAATTCCCGCCGCGATCGAAGAATGTCTGCGCCACAGCAGTTCTGTCACCGCTTGGCGCAGACTTGCCAAAGTAGATACCGAGGTCAGCGGTGTAGCCATTCCGGCAGGATCGAAGATTCTCACTGTCATCGCGTCAGCACACTACGACACCGATGTGTTCGATCAGCCAGAGGTCTTCGATATTGACCGTGACAACGTGGCCTCTCATATCGCGTTCGGAAGTGGGAGTCATACCTGTCTGGGCAATCACCTTGCTCGGCTGGAGATGAGAGTTTTCCTCGAAGAGCTGACTCGTCGCCTGCCACATATGCAGCTCGACGATCAAGTCCTCACGTACCTGCCCAATACCTCATTCCGCGGCCCGGAAGCCCTCCACGTCAGCTGGGACACATCCGGGAATCTCAGTAGCTGAGGTGAGGGTAGCGGTTGAACCGTGACGTCGCTCAGCCTCGCCTAATGTACGTGCTGGTTGTCGGCGACGACCAGCACGTACTACGGCCGCACGCGTTGCGATACCTCGAACGAACGACGGTATCGAAGACCCCGGTAACCTCCGCGGTCCGCGCAACATCGGTGATTGGATCGGATCCGACGGTGGCGAATCAGACCGTGGAATCTCCGCCAATCGACTCGGATTGCGGTCCGCTATCAACCGATGTGCTGATGCACCTCAAGTCCTACAATTCTCCGGCACCGGGGTGGGTATGGCGACCGCGCACCATCGCGACGGCACCTATTGATGTGTCGTGGTTCGAGACTTAACGAAGAACCGCTACTAGTTCGGCGCGGTTAGTTGCACCGACCTTTCGCAGAACATTCGCTACATGAAATTTTACAGTGTGCTCACTGATAGTCAGGGCGGCGGCGATGGCCCGGTTGCGGGCACCTTCCGCCACCAACTTCATAACATCACGCTCACGATTGGTTAGTCCCCACTCCGGCTGAATTCCTTGGAAAGCCGCCGGAATATCGAGTGGCAGTCTCACGTCGATATTCGAGCCCCAGCCAGGTGTCCCACTGACCGTAAGTTTGCCGGCGAGCGCGTCAACACGAGCCGCGAGTTGATGCACGCTTTGTGTCTCGGAAGTCAAGTCGCCGGGACCGTCATCCCGAATGCCGATGAGCAAATTGGATCCGTCACAATCCCATTGAATCCGCACGCGCCCAACTCCATCTTGCTCGGCAAGAGTCAGCAATGCGCTACGAACGATTGCACGGCCTGCATGCGCTATTTCTCCGGGCAGCGCACGTCCGTCGATGGGAGGCTCGACGAACTGAACATCGAGATCACCGAATTGAGTGAGCGGACGCAGGTCTCTTCGAAGCCGTTCGAAGGCACGCGCCACTGGCTCCTCGGAGAGGCTGCGGTCACGATCGGGAACTGACCTCAGCTGCACCATCGCTGCTGAAGCAATATCCCGAGCAGACTGGCGAGCAATCGAATCCGTCGTGTCGCGGGAACGCAACACCGTCAGGATCAGCTCCAAAGTGGTCGAATGTGCATCCGTCAGTTCTGCTACTACCCTCGAGCGCTCAATATTCGCCATTCGCGAGTCACGCAGATGGTCAAGCGGTGCCGTTGCAACTTGCTGGCGGATGCTAATGGCGACAAGCACCCATAAGGCCGACACGAGGCGCCTTGTTGTGTCCATTGATATTGTTGCAGAGGGTGTTTCGATGGGATCGACGAGGACAAGGACAGCATCGGTCGCCGCAAATATCGCCGCAATTCGATGATTTTCGTGGCCAATCACTGCAGTTGCGCCCCAGGCCGGGGCACCGGTCGCCATCACGAGCTGTCCGATCTTTTCCAGCTCGGCAATTTCGACTCTGTCGACGATCGATGGATCTCCAGTCCTCTTCAGCGGCTGGAGTGGGCAATCCTTGGTGAAGATCACCAAGGCGCTGTGCGAAATGATTGGTTTTAACAGCGACGAAAACGCGTTCGCGATATCAAGTGGGGAACGATAGAGCACCGTGGATAATCCGTCGATCAAATCGACCGGAAAGGGCTTTGCTCGGTCTCGCATGACAGTCGCTACCTTCTTCGCGTCCGCCCGAGGGGTTGGGCCATCCTTCCGCAACGATGTCGAAGCCCTATCTACATACGGCGGCTTGCGGCATCGCATACCGTGAATTGCCCTGCAGTGAAGGCGATCCGGACCGATGATCCACGTGCTAGTAGCGAGGCTGCTTGAACCTGACGTCGCCTCTACCACGCCTCTCAGTGATTCAATCTTCAATCTTATCGCTCGAATTTGACCTCCGGGGCTGAGGTGACTGTGATCTATCTCACCCTCTAGTCGTTGCCGAGGCACTGGTGCTCACTCCATGCCCAGCCAACCCGTTTCTGCGTCAAAGGCGCACGTCATGCCGCAGCCCTGCACCGCGTGCGAGAGGGTGGGCGGCCAGCCCCGCACCGCCCACCCTCCACCAGAGAAGAACTACGCCTGGAGGCCGGCCTCGATCTCGAGGGTGATGGTGATCTTGTCGCCGACGACGGCTCCGCCGCCTTCGAGGGGCATGTCGATGGTGATGCCGAA
>NZ_JBHWUE010000175.1:0-11712 GCF_042738615.1 Rhodococcus sp. NPDC059968 | reverse complement strand
TCGTTGAGCAGTTCCCGGAACTTGAACACGATGGAGGAACGCTTGGCGAGGGAGGTGTCGCGCCAGGCGGGGAACGCGGCGGCGGCGGCATCGATGACGGCGCGGGCGTCCTCGACGCTGGCGAGGGCGACCTGCCCGGTGACGGCACCGGTCGCCGGGTTGGTGACCGGGGCGGTGTTACCACTGGTACCGGCGAAACCCTTGCCGTCCGACCAGTGTGCGATCTCGCGAGTGATGTTGGTGCTCATGTGTTGTCCTTTCACCGCGTGCGCGCGATGTAATCCTTCATGGTCTTCAGTTGGTAGCGGGAGACATCGTGAGCGTTCTCGTCCTCGGCGAAGACGCTCGACACCATCACGGTGTCGGGTTTGTCGTAGAAGCCGAGTTCGGACAGCCCGCCGAAGAACTCGTCCCAGTCGAGGTCGCCGTCACCGATCTTGAGGTGCTGGTGGACACGCACCGCGTTGCCGGGCGGATTGGTGATGTACCGCAGTCCGTGGGAGCGGTGGTGATCCATCGTGTCCGCGACGTGGACGAGCCGCAGCATGTCGCCCGCCGCGCGCATGATCTCGAGCATGCCGGCGCCCATGTGATAGCTGTGGCACGCGACGTACACCAGTCCGAAGTTCTTCGAGTTGATGCCGCGGATCATCCGGATGGCGTCCAGACCGTTCTCCACGAAATCGTCGGGGTGCGGGTCGATGCGGACGTCGATGCCTTCACGCTCGATGATGGGGACGAGTTCCTCCATCGACCGGTAGAAGGCGCGCTCCGATTCCTCGGCCTTCTCCGGGCGGCCGCTGAACTCGGTGTTCATCACGTTCACACCGAGGTCGACGGTGATCTGAATGGCGCGCTTCCAGTACCGCACCGCCGCCTCGCGGGCGTCTTCGTCCGGGCCGGACCACCGCAGGACCGGCAACACGGAGGCGATTCCGACGCCGACGTCGCTGCAGGCCTTGCGGAACTGCCGGACCAACTCGTCGTCGGCCTTCGGGTGGTTGAAGAACGGGATCATGTCGCGGTGCGGGGTGAGCTGCAGGTGTTCGAAGCCGAGTTCGGCAACCACCGCCGGCAGTTCGAGAAGCGAGTAGTCGTGGTGGAAGGGGGTGGGATCGAGTGCAATCTTCATCGTGTTCAGGCCCCCGGTCCGATGGGTCGCTCCGCAGGCTCCGCTCCTGGGATGGAGGAACGGTCGACCATGTCGACGGTCACACGTTCGCCGGTCTCGAGCGACTGCACGCCGGCGGCGCACACGGCAGCGGCGGCGTAGCCGTCCCACGCACCGGGTCCGTCGATGTAGGTGCCGGTCTCCGCGCCCGTGCGGGCGGCGTTGACCCAGCGCTGGATCTCGACGTCGTACGCCTGGCCGAAGCGCTCCTTGAACGAGGGGGTGATCTCCCCGCCCGACATACCTGCGCCCGAGCGGCCGTTGCCCGCGCCGGTGCCGAACTTTCGGACGAGTCCGACATCGAGACCGATGAACGCCGAACCCTTCTCGGCGACGATCTCGGTGCGCACCTCGTACGCGACACCGGTGGTCACGAAGACCTCGACGTCGACGTGGCGACCGGACTCTGTACTGAAGAACGCGATCTGCGGGTCCTGCAGTCCCTGGGGGGCACCGGGATTCGCGGCCGGCCGGAGGATGTGGACGGAGGTGATCTCCTCGTCGAACAGGAATCGGGTGACGTCCACCTCGTGGACCAGCGAGTCCTTGACGATCATCGAGCTGTCGAAGCTCGGCGGCACGGCGGGGTTGCGGTGTACGCAGTGGGCGAGCAGCACCTGCCCGAACACGCCGTCGTCGATGAGCGTCTTCAACTGCTCGTACTCGTGGTCGAAACGTCGCATGAAGCCGACCTGGATCAGCTTCTTGCCGAGTTCGGCTTCGCGCTTGACGATCTCGAGGGACGTGGCGACGTCGGTGGTCAGCGGCTTCTCGCACATCACCGGCTTGCCGTGCTCGAGGCAGGCGAGAAGCTGCTTCTCGTGCGTCGGGCCGGGGGTGGCCAGGACGACGGCGTCGACATCGGGGTCGGCGATCGCGTCGAGCGGGTCGCTGATCACCCGGCAGCCGGGGATCCCGGCGGCGATCTGCTCGGCCTTCTCGATGAAGTAGTCGTTGACGACGGCGACGGTGGCGCCCTTGATGCGTTCGGTGATGCGTGCGACGTGGTCGGCGCCCATCATTCCGACACCCAGGACGGCGATGCGCAGGTCGTTGCTTCCGGACATAGCTGACTAGCTCCTGACGTGATCGGTTAGACGAACTTGACGGACGGGATCCCGCAGGACCCCAGGTACTTACGGGTGCGCTGGGCGATCGGCAGCGGAACGTCCACGGCGCAGGGGTAGAGATCCTGCTCGACGATCGCGAACACGTCGATGTCGAGCTTCTCGATTGCGGCGAGCAGCGGCGGCAGGTCGGGGATGCCGAGCGGCGGCTCGATCATCGCGCCGAGCTTGACGGCCTCGCCGAACGGCAGGTCCTCGGCCTCGACCTTGGCGCGGACCTCGGGATCGACCTGCTTGAGGTGCAGGTAGCCGATCCGCTCGGGAGCGCGCTCGATGATCGCGAGGTTGTCGCCGCCGCAGTAGCTGATGTGGCCGGTGTCGAGGCACAGGTTCACGTATTCGCTGTCGGTGCCGTCGAGGAAGCGATACACGTTCTCCTCGGTGTCGACATGGCTGTCCGCGTGCGGGTGGTACTGCGCCTTCACGCCGTACTGCTCGAACATCTTCTTGCCCAGCTCGTTCATGCCGCCGGTCTTCTTCTTCCACTGCTCCGCAGTGAGATTGCGGTCCTCGAGCACCTCGCCACTGCTCGGGTCGCGCCACATCTCCGGGATCACGACCACATGTTTGCCGCCGACGGCGGCGGTCAGCTTCGCGACGTCCTCGATCTGGGTCCACACGGCATCCCAGGAGTCGTCCTGGTGCAGGTGCTCGAACACGGTGCCGGCCGACAGCTTCAGATTGTGGGCCGCGAGTTCGTCGCGGAGCTGCTGCGGGTCGGTGGGCAGGTAGCCGTACGGGCCCAGCTCGATCCACTCGTAACCGGATGCCGAGACCTCGTCGAGGAACCGTCCGTACGGGGTCTGCTGCGGGTCTTCGGGGAACCAGACGCCCCAGGAGTCGGGGGCGGATCCGACGCGAATGACGCTCATCGGGAAATCCTTTCGAGAGGTGTATGGGGAGAGTTGTCAGTTGCCGGACGGGCGCAGGAACGGACGCTGGATTTTCTTCCACTGCGCGTACGTCTCGTAGGCGGTCCGGGTGGAGTCGAGGGTGCTGGTCGAGCTGACGGGGACGTCCCACCAGGATTCGCTGTCCGGTGCGGCGATTCGCGGGTCCGTCTCGACGTGGATGACGGTGGTGTTGTCGCTCGCCTTCGCCACCTTGACGGCGTCGGCGAACTCGGCTGCCGTGTTCGCGCGGATCACGTCGGCGCCGAGGCTCGCGGCGTTGGCCGCCAGATCGACGGGCAGGATGTCGCCGTCGAGCCGGCCGGAGTCGCCACGGTACCGGTAGTCGGTGCCGAACCGCTGGGATCCGAGCGACTCCGACAGCGACCCGATGGACGCGAAGCCGTGATTCTGCACGAGCACCACGATGACCTTCACGTTCTCCTGCACGGCGGTGACGAGTTCGGTGGCCATCATCAGGTATGAGCCGTCGCCGACCATGATGAACACGTCGCGGTCGGGGCAGGCCATCTTGGCGCCGATGCCGCCGGCGATCTCGTAGCCCATGCACGAGAACCCGTATTCGACGTGGTAGCCCTTGGAGTCGCGGGTGCGCCACAGTTTGTGCAGGTCGCCGGGCATGGAGCCGGCGGCGCACACGACGACGTCGCGAGGGTCGGACAGCGTGTTGGCGAGTCCGATGACCTGATTCTGGTTGAGGCCGAGCGAGTCGTCGTCGATCTTGTAGACCGAGGCGACCGTGGACTCCCAGTGTTCGGCGAGTTCGGCTGTGCGCGAGCGGTACTGATCGGGAACCTGGTAATCGCCCAGTGCCCCGGTGAGCGCCTCGAGTGCCTCGCGGGCGTCGGCGACGACGCTGACGCCGCCCTGCTTCACCGAGTCGATCGACGCGACGTTGATGTTGACGAACCGCACGTCCGGGTTGTTGAACGCGGTGCGCGACGCCGTGGTGAAGTCGCTGTAGCGGGTGCCGATGCCGATGATCACGTCGGACTCGGTGGCGAGAGCATTGGCCGCCGTGGTGCCGGTCGAGCCGATCGCGCCGACCGACTGCGGGTGGTCGTAGGGCAGTGAGCCCTTGCCTGCCTGACTCTGACCGACCGGGATGCCGGTCGTCTCGGCGAACGAGGCCAATGTCTCGGTGGCGCCCGAGTAGATCAGGCCACCGCCCGCGACGATCAGCGGTTTCTTCGCCGACCGGATCACGTCCGCGGCCCGCGCGATCACCGACTTCTCGGGGAGTGGCCGGGCCACGTGCCACGTGCGCTCGGCGAACAGCGACTCCGGCCAGTCGAAGGCCTCCGCCTGCACGTCCTGCGGAATGGCGACGGTGGCCGCACCCGTCTCGACGGGGTCGGTCAGCACGCGCATCGCGCCGAGCAGTGCCGAAGGCAACTGCTCCGGCCGCCACACGCGGTCGAAGTAGCGCGACAGCGGTTTGAACGCGTCGTTGACTGTGACGTCACCGCTCGACGGCAGTTCGAGTTCCTGCAGCACCGGTGCGCTCGCGCGGGTGGCGAACGTGTCGGCGGGCAGGAGCAGGACGGGCAGCCGGTTGATGGTGGCGAGCGCCGCGCCGGTCAGCATATTGGTCGAGCCGGGGCCGACGCTGGCCGACACCGCCCACGTCTGCAGCCGATCCTTCTGGCGTGCGTACGCGACCGCGCTGTGCACCATCGCCTGCTCGTTACGGCCGAGGACGTACGGCAGTTCGGATTCGGTGCCGGCTTCGACGGCGTCGATCTCCGCCTGCAGCAGTGCCTGACCGAGTCCGGCGACGTTGCCGTGGCCGAAGATGCCGAAGCAGCCGGCGAAGAACTTGGTGCGTTCGCCGTCCCGCTCGACGTACTGGTTGGCGAGGAAACGGATGGTTGCCTGAGCCACCGTGAGGTGGACGGTGCCCTCGGCGTTGGGGTTCTTGCTCGCCGACATCGGCGCGGTGGACACCACGGTCATGCTCCTTCGGATGGTGCGTGGAGGGGGAGGCGGGGATCGACGGTCTGGTGTTCCCAGCTGCCGCGCAGCCAGGTGTGGGCCGGGTCGTCGCAGATGTTCCAGGCGCGGTCTTCGCCGGGCCCGGCCATGACGTTCAGGTAGTACATGTGATGTCCGGGGGCGGCGATCGACGGTCCGTGATAGCCGTGCGGCACGAGGACCACGTCGCCGGAGCGCACTTCCTCGAGCACCTCGATGGGCCGCTCGGGAGTGCCGTACACGCGATGGTAGCCGAATCCGGTTCCGCCGAAATCCACTGCGGTGGCATTGGCTTCGGCGATCTCGAAGTAGTAGATCTCCTCGAGCTGCGACTCGACGTCGCTGTTCTCGTCGTGCTTGTGGCTCGGGTACGACGACCAGTTGCCACCGGGAGTGATGACCTCGCACGCGATGATCGAATCGGCCTCGAAGCGATCGGCGGTGCCGAAGTTGTGCACCTGACGGCTGCAGTTGCCGGCGCCGCGCAGTTCGACGGAGATGTCGGCTGCCGGGACGTACCGGAACGGGAACTTCTGCCGGGCGCGGGCCCCGCACAGGGCGAATCGTCCACCGGTCGCGCTCGTGACCGTGTAGGCCGAATCGCGGCCCACGTAGGCGAAGTCGCTCGGTCCGTCGAACACGGATCGCCGTCCGGTGAGGGCGAACTCGGTGTCCTCGCTCGACACCGCCGCGGACCCGGCCAGTGGTACGACGATGATCTCGTCGTCACCGGACACGAGTTCGGCCGACCCACCGGGGGCCAGGGTGAGCACCCGAAGACTCGATTCGGTCCAGCCCGCCGATTCAGGGGTGACCTCGAGGTCGAACGATCCGGTGGCCGCGGAACCGACCGGCACGTAGTACTTGCTGTTCATCGTGGGCCTCTCCGGCGTGCGTCAGTGAACGAGGGATACGGCGGTGTCGACCGCGGCGGCGACGTCCTCGTCCCGCGGGTACAGCAGCGTGCGTCCGACGATCAGGCCGCGGACCGACGGCAGCGCGAGGGCCTTGGCCCAGCTCGCGAACGTCTCCTCGGGTGCCGTCTGCGGATCTCCGCCGAGCAGCAGCGTCGGAAGCGTCGTCGCATCCATGACGCGTTCCATCTCGTCGACCACCGGCAGCTTCATCCAGGTGTAGGCGGACGTGGACCCCAGGCCCTGGCTGATGTGGATCGACTTGATCACGGCGTCGGCGCTGAGATCGTTCTTGACCTTGCCGTCCACCCGCCGCGACAGGAACGGTTCCACCATGGCCATCAGCCCCGCCTCGGCCAGCGAATCGACCGCCTGGGCGCACGCGGTGAGGGTGGACAGAGTGCCGGGATCGTCGAGATCGATGCGGCACAGCATTTTTCCGCCGTTCATGCCGGCCTTCGCGGTGCCGGCGGCGGTGTAGCCGGTCATCCGGTCGTCGAGTTCGAAACTGGCGCCGGCCAGCCCACCGCGGTTCATCGAGGAGATGACCACCTTGTCGTCGAGCGCGCCGAGCAGCACCAGATCGTCGAGGATGTCGGCGGTGGCGAGCACGCCGTCCACGCCGGGGTTGCGCAGGGCGGTGCGGAGGCGGTCGAGGAGGTCGGTGCGACTGTTCATCGCGGTCGGACGGTCGCCGACCGAGAGTGCACCGCGGGCGGGGTGGTCGGCGGCGACGATCATGAGCCGGCCGTTGCCGCGCACCGTGGGCCGGGCGACCCGGGTGGCCCAGGCGCGGTCGATGGCCGCCGGGTCGTTGGCGCGTACCTCGGTGACGTCGGCGTAGGACGCGCAGACTGCGCGGTGAGCGAGAGTTTCAGACATTGACAGCCTCCGAAGTGGTGGAATCGGCGAGCGCCCGGACCTCGTCGGCCGTCGGCATCGCGGTGGAGCATTCGAGGCGGGAGGCGACGATCGCCCCCGCGGCATTGGCGTAGCGCAGGATCTTCTCGAGCGGCCACCCGGCGAGCAGTCCGTGGCACAGCGTGCCGCCGAAGCTGTCGCCGGCACCGAGCCCGTTGACCACCTGGACGTCGTTCGGGGGCACCGTGATGCTCTGGGTGCGTGTCTTCCCGAGGACGCCTTTGGGGCCCTGCTTGACGATGGCCAGTTCGACGCCGAGATCGAGCAGTGCGTCCGCGGCCTTGTGCGCGTTGGTCTCACCGACCGCGATCTCGCACTCCTCGCGGTTACCGACCGCGACGGTGACGTGCTGGAGAGCGCGCTGCACCTGAGCGGTGGCCTCGGCGGGGGAGGACCAGAACATCGGGCGGTAGTCGAGATCGAGGACGGTGTGGGTGCGGCGTCCACGGGCCTCCCAGGCTGCGAAATGCGCGCTGCGGCTGGGCTCTTCGGACAGTCCGGTGACCGTCGACCAGTAGAGCTTCGCGTCGCGGACCGCGTCGAGATCGATGTCCGCCGGAGTCACCTGCAGGTCCGGGGCGACGGGCTTGCGGTAGAAGTACAGCGGAAAGTCGTCCGGCGGGAAGATCTCACAGAACGTGACGGGAGTCGGGTGCTCGGTGTCGATACCGACGTAGCGGTTGTCGACGCCGAGATCGGTGAGAGCCGTGCGGACGAAGCGACCGAACGGATCGTTTCCGACGCCCGAGATGAGAGCGCTGCTGCAGCCGAGGCGGGCGGCGGCGACGGTGACGTTGGCCGCGCTCCCGCCGAGGAACTTACCGAACGTCTCGACGTGTTCGAGTCCGACTCCGGTCTGCAATGGGTAGATGTCCACACCGCAGCGCCCGATGGCGAGGACGTCCAATCCGTTCCGGTTGGGTTGCGTCTGGATGGTGGTCAAGGCTGACTCCCGAAAGGTCGTTGTGGGTGGTCTGCGCAGGGCGCCGAGGTCTGATTGAAACTGTGCTCCACATCACCGGCTCCTGTCAAGACTTTGTCCTGACATTATTACTTGAAGTCAATCTGGTGTTAGTGTTCGCATACACTGCCGGAAAGATCGGCGACGGTGGACGTCGCCCGCGCACGAGGATCGGAGTTGTCCGTGGGTGCACCACTCGCAGTCGAGCTCGACAGATCGAGCCCGGTTCCGCTGTACTTCCAGCTTGCGCAGACGATCGAGAACGCGATCATCGGCGGGGAACTCGCCCCCGGTGACCGCTTCGAGAACGAACTGGCACTCGCCAAGCGTCTGAACCTGTCCCGTCCCACCACGCGCCGCGCCATCCAGGAGCTCGTCGACAAGGGCCTGCTCGTCCGCAAACGCGGAGTCGGAACGCAGGTGGTGCAGAGTGCCGTGCACCGGCCGGTCGAACTCACCAGCCTCTTCGACGACCTCGCGCGGGCGGGGCAGAGCCCGACCACCAAGCTCCTCGACTACCAGGTCGCCGTGCCGGCCGAAGACGTCGCCGCCGAACTCAACCTGCAGCCCGGCGCCGAGGTCGCGTCCATCCGGCGCCTCCGCAGCACCAACGGGGAACCGCTGGCGCTGATGACCAACCACATCCCGGTGGACCTCGCGCCGGACCCCGAGGAGCTGGAGGCGCACGGCCTCTACCACGCACTCCGGGCCCGCGGCGTGCACATCCGTCTTGCACGGCAACGCATCGGCGCGAAGGCGGCGAGCAAGGCGGAGGCGTCGCTCCTCGACGAGAAGACCGGGGCGCCGCTGCTGACAATGGACCGGACCGCGTTCGACGACTCGGGAAGCGCCGTCGAGTTCGGCAGCCACTGCTACCGCGCGTCGCGGTACTACTTCGACACGACCGTTGTCGATCGCTAGAACCGCGCGCGCGACGTCGTTCCCCCGTGGGATGGCCCTGCTGGTGGCAGGTGCCCTCTTCATGGAGATTCTCGACGCCACCATCATCGCGCCCGCCATCCCGCTGATCGCCGAGTCCTTCGGTGTCGACGCCGTCGACGTCAACATCGCGATCTCCGCCTACCTGGTGACGGTGGCCGTCCTCATCCCGGCGAGCGGGTGGGTGTCCGACCGGTTCGGGACCCGCCGCGTGTTCGTGGCCGCCATCGCCGTGTTCACGCTGGCGTCCATCGGGTGTGCGGCGAGTGTGTCGTTGCCGATGCTCGTCGCGATGCGGGTGCTGCAGGGAGTCGGCGGCGCCATGATGGTGCCCGTCGGGCGGCTCGCGGTGCTGCGGTCGAGCACGAAGAGCGACCTCGTCCGCGCGATAGCGCTGCTCACGTGGCCCGCGCTCGCGGCGCCGGTCATCGCGCCCCTCCTCGGCGGTGCGATCGCCACCGTCGGCTCGTGGCGATGGATCTTCGTCATCAACATTCCCATCGGCGTCCTCGGAATCCTGCTGTCGCTGAAGCTGGTTCACGGGGCGGGTTCGCGGTCGACGAGCCGGCTGGACTGGCGGGGCCTCCTCGGGGTCGGAACAGGAATCGCGGCAGCCCTGATCGCGCTGGAGAGCATCCGCGTGACGGGTACCGACTGGCGGCGGGTCGCGATCGGGGGAGTGGTCGCTGTCGTCTTGCTGGCGGCCTCGGTGCTCCATCTCGCCCGCACTCCCCATCCGCTCGTCGACTTCCGCGTGCTGCGCGTGCGGACGCTACGGACCACCGTCACCGGTGGTTCGCTCTACCGCCTGATCGTCACGGCAGTGCCGTTCCTGCTGCCGCTGCAGTTCCAACTCGGCTTCGGCTGGACTCCGTTCCTCGCGGGTCTGCTCGTCGCGGCGCTGTTCGCCGGCAACATCGCCGTCAAACCGTGTACGACGCCGCTGATGCGGCGCTTCGGGATCAGGCCGATCCTGCTGGTCAACGCCCTGCTGTCCGTCGGCTGCTTCGGGTTGCTCGCCGCCCTGAGCTCGTCGACCCCGATGCCGGTCATCGCGGGGGTCCTGTTCGTGAGCGGAGCCCTGCGCTCGGTCGGATTCACCGCGTACAACAGTCTCGCGTTCTCCGACGTCGATCGTGCCGACCTCACGCACGCGAATACGCTCAACGCCGCCGTGCAGGAGCTGGCGGCCGGTCTCGGGATCGCGGTCGCGGCGCTCGCCCTCACGGCGTTCACGCCGTTGGCGACGTCGTCCGAGCACGGGTTCGGGTCCGAATATTCCTGGACCTTCGTCCTTTTGGGCCTGCTGATGCTGTGCACGGTGGTCGACACGTTGCGTCTGCCGCGTGACGCCGGGGCAGCGGTCACGCGCTGAGCGCGCCCGCACCTGTCCACGCATCTGCTCGATTTCCGGGTCGTCTGCGGGGACACCCATGTCCGCGCATTTGATATGTGGTCCTAATGTCCAGACAAACTATTGACTTTCGGGTGTGACGCGTATTACATCTAAGGCACACGGCCAAGGCGTCACCGGGCCGTTCGTCCCCCCGAGAGGAAAAGCAGATGAACTTCCCCAACCGGCGTCGCGTGGCGGTACTGGCCTGCGCGAGTGCCCTGGTGATGAGCCTCGCGGCGTGCTCGAGCACCGGAGGCAAGCCGGACAGCAGTGGGTCCGGGATCGGCGCGGGCAGCGCCGACACCCCGCGCGTCACGATCGCGATGGTCACGCACGCGGCACCGGGCGACACGTTCTGGGACCTGATCCGCACGGGCGCGCAGGATGCCGCCGACAAGGACAACGTGGAACTGAAGTACTCCTCCGATCCGCAGGCCCCCAACCAGGCCAACCTCGTGCAGACGGCCATCGACTCCAAGGTCGACGGACTCGCGCTCACCCTCGCCACCCCCGAGGCGATGGCACCCGCGGTCAAGAGCGCGCAGGACGCAGGTATCCCGATCTCCGCATTCAACGCCGGATACGGCGCCTGGAAGGACATGGGAGTCAACCAGTACTTCGGGCAGGACGAGACCATCGCCGGCCAGGCCGCGGGGAACCGTCTGAACCAGGACGGCGCAAAGCACGTCATCTGCGTCATCCAGCAGCAGGGCCAGATTCAGCTCGAATCCCGTTGCGCCGGTGCCAAGCAGGCCTTCCGCGGCACGTTCGAGACACTCAACGTGAACGGTGAGGACATGCCGTCGGTGAACTCGACGATCGCCGCCAAGCTCCAGCAGGACCCGTCCATCGACGGTGTGCTGACGCTCGGCGCCCCGATCGCCCTCACCGCCGTGCAGTCGGTCGGCAATGCGGGCAGCCCGGCCAAGGTCTACACGTTCGACACCAACGCGGCACTCGTCGACGCCATCTCCGACGGCAGCGTGCAGTGGGCCATCGACCAGCAGCCGTACCTGCAGGGCTACCTGGCCATCGATTCGCTGTGGCTCTACCTGAACAACGGCAACGTCATCGGCGGCGGCGGGCCGACACTGACCGGGCCGTCGTTCATCGACAAGTCCAACATCGACAAGGTCGCCGAGTACGCCAAGGCCGGCACCCGCTGATCGGCGGTAAATCACATGTCAGGGCACACGATCCGGACCCCGGTGGGTCCATCTCACGCACACACCATCACCGTCACCATCGACCCGGTCGCACGACCGGCCGGCACCGCACAACGCTGAGATCCACCGGCGCGGAGAGGAAAGTCATGTCCACACAGCAAGATCTGGACCTTGCCAGTCACAAGGTCGTCCACGACGAGCGGGTGAAGGAGCAGAGACGCCTGCAGCGTCT
>NZ_JBHWUE010000174.1:0-11952 GCF_042738615.1 Rhodococcus sp. NPDC059968 | reverse complement strand
CAGCCGGGAGACGGGGCGAGTCGCTGCGCTCCCCGCCAGGGAGCCGCTGCGCGGCTCGCATGGGCTGATTCCCGTTGCCGTCGATCGAGTCGCTTCGCTCCTCTGGGTTTCCGAAATTAGGTTCTCACCTACGCGTTTCATCGGAACGCTCAATCCGGTCCCCCACACCTCAACGAGGCCGGGGAAACGGGAGGGTGCGCACGATCCGCCGCCCACTCGCCTTCCCGCGCCGCTCCATGTCATACCCACCAGCATACCATCCCATCCCACACACCCCAAACAGTCCAAAATCTCTAAGCATCCAAATCTATTTACTCGCAACTGATTCCGAACCATACAACCTGACATTTGTGCATATAACACGTAAAGACTTATTCACCAATCTATTACCCAAAGATGTTGTGAATCCACACCTTTCAAAACTGCTCCAAAACTGACGAAACAGACACCCGCGCGCCCGCCGACACCCCGGCGCCGGCACTCCCCGACACGTCGCCGGCACCCCACATCACAAACCAGGGACATGTCATCACACCAGGTCACAGCATCATTACGCCCACACGATCCGCACCTCTGGGTCTGGTGACGCCCACACGATCCGCACCTCTGGGTCTGGTGCGGGCTGTGTGGGCGATCGGTGTTCTACGCCTTTTCCTTGACTTTACGTGGGTGCGAGGTCCAGCCAGGGCCGATCGTCGCGGCCCTCGACATAGATCCCGCCGGGCAGATTATCGAGCATCAGCTCACGGACCCGCCAAACGAGCACCTTCGAGTGGGCTGCTTCCAGTCGGTCCAGGTCTCAGCCCGAGAACGCCAACCCCCTCCCACCACCGGGACAAGCCCTGATACGACGCAGAAACCACCCTGCGAACTCACGCCGGAGTCGCCAGAAGGTGTGAGCCTGAGACCCGCTTGGGCTCACGGCCCGAAGGGCCCGCAATGTCCAACTGGACCTCCACAACCATCCGCCTCGTCGAAATCGCAGCCCTGGCCGACACCCAACCACTCATCGCCCAGGCCCCATCACAGCCTCGATCCTCGTCAATAGCCTGCGCTACATCGTGGTATCTGGGAGACCGCCCACTGAGGGACCTGCTAACACGGCCCCAGGTCGGAGAAAGTTGGTCGTCCGATCAAGGCGCGGCCGCCAGGGATCCCGTCCCTGTTCGGAGTGTCGCCCGCATCTATCTTCCTGCGGAGTGAGCCGAGCTGCCGCCCAATCGAATCCCTTCCACAACCTAACGATCAGTGACAGCAGCCCTCGTACGGAGAAGAATCAAACAGACCGGTCTTGATGCAACGTCCGAGGAGGTGAGCTAAGGTGCTTACGCCAGCCTAGCCTTGACCGACCCTCAGGAATCCGTAACACTGTGGCGGCTTCGCACTAGCCACCACATACGCTCTGGCTTCTATTCATCGCGAATTCCGATCATCCCAGTCCGCGCCCTGAGAAGATTACCCCGCCCCGGCGCGATCTCCTCTAAGGCACAGTCTGCACAGCCTTTGTTAAAAGCATGGTTCACGTTTGACTGGACGTGACAACTATACGCAAGCGGAATAGGCACAAGACCATAACCGAGCAAAACCCGATATTACCATTACGACATGAAAGGCGTAACGGACAATGGCCGGATACTCCCTACACATCGGACTGAACATCGTAGATAAAACCGCCTACGGTGGCTGGAATGGAGCATTGTCGGGATGCGTCAACGACGCCAACGCAATGGCTGAGTTGGCCGCCTCTGCAGGATTCTCTCACAACACTAAATTGCTCAACAAGGACGCCACATCATCTGCGATCATTGGCGGGATCAGCCAACTTGCCTGTAACGCATCGTCCGGCGACATTTGTCTGATCACGTATTCGGGCCATGGTGGGCAAGTCGCGGACCAGAACGGCGAGGAAGACGATTTTAAGGACGAGACCTGGGTAGCGTACGACCGCCAGATCGTTGATGATGAGCTGTATCAGATGTGGTCCCAGTTCGATAGCGACGTGCGGATTGTCGTGTGCTCCGACAGTTGCCACAGCGGTACCGTCATCAGGGATTTCGTCATCCAGAAAACCCGCGAGAGCGTAATGGAGAACGTCAGGACCCTACCGAAGGCTCAGGCCGATCGCATCAACATAGTTGACGGCGCGGCGAAGGCCCTGCCCCTGGATGTTCAACGAGACGACAACAAGCGACGACGCGAAACGTATCAATTCGTGCAGGCACTCAGTGGTCGTAAGTCTGCCGCCGACATCCAGGCCAGTGTCCTACTTCTGGCCGGCTGCCAAGACTCTCAATACTCCTATGACGGAGCAACGAACGGACAGTTCACCCAAGCACTTCTTCAAACGTGGTCGAATGGATTCTACCAAGGCAGTTACACCACCTTTGTTGGATCTATCGCTGAGAAGATGCCACCCGATCAAGTCCCCAACCTGGATTTGATAAACGCAAATTCAGAATTCGTGGACCAGCGGCCATTCGAAATTTGAGAACCTGGTGTTCTTCAACAAAAAGTAGCCAGATACACACTCCGTTATCACGCCGAGGGATAATGGACTTGGGTGTTTCCGTCGACGAACGCACTAATTGTCTTACTCCATAATCACAATCTTCTGATGTGATGGAACGACCCTGGGTGTTCGTACGCTTCATGGACGATGTCGTGAATGGGAGGTGTCGCCAATATGGCGACTTTCGTGCTTCTTCGGGCGGACGACCTTCTGGTTGTGGGTGTGCGATGGTTCGGTTTCACGAACACGGGAACCGTAGACGCGGCAGGCGCGGCAATCCTGACCGCTGGCGCCAATGCACGGCTCGTCGTCGTCCTGCCACCACAACACATCGCAGAGGAAGCCTCCCTCCCAGATACGGAGGCGCCATTGCAGATTCCCGCCGGCAGCGCAGGAGATCCCGTACCGACCTGGAGGGGCGCACTGTCGGCGCCAAGTCGGCTGGCGTTTGCCTTCGCTGCCGGCACCCGAGTATCGCTCAGCACCGAAGGTATTCTCGCTGCCATTGCGGACCATCCGATCTTGTTACCCGACGGGCCTCCTTCCGGCGGTGATACTGCCATCGAACTGCCGTGGCGGGTTGTGATCGAGCCGCGGACACGATCGACCGCCGGAACAGTTGTCTGTCGCCATCAGACTCGGCCGGAACCAGGCGACACTGTTGAGCTCTGGCGGACAATCCTTGCCGATGCCTCAACTTCTCCGCGAGAATCAGTGCTGGACGCCGGGCTAGCGCTCCGGGTCACCGACAACGCGACAGCAAGCTCGACAGATCCCACCTTTCCTATCCCGTTATCGCTCAACGAACGCATGCAACTGGTAATCGAAACCAACCAACAGCCGGCCGCCGCTACGCGACTCGAGTTGAGCTGCCTTGGCGGCACTCTCGATGCGTCCGGGATCTGGCAGGACTACGAGTGGGAGCACCACACCGTACTCGGTCGTGACATGTACGTCCGCACCCTGGCGAAGGGCGCGATGTACCCATTCGGCCATCACGCGGAGTATGTGGAGGTGTCCGAGCGAGTCTTCGATCCCTCGGCCGGGGGCGCGGCGGTTTTGCGTAGCTTCAATACCCTCTCTATTACCGAGCCCGTGCGCCATCCACCGGAGGAGGGACCGATCCGTCGTGCGTTCCCACTGGGCGATGTCGAGATTACGACGACTAGGTTTACAAAGCTCGACAAACCCACCTGGCAAACGATGTCACTGCCCGGCTTGGGAGACGTGAGCACCCACTTCTGGCCATTCACGCCCGAAAAACACCCCGTGCTATTCCCGATCCAGTGCACCACCCCGACGGGCGTCGTGAAGTTCGACGCCCCGTTGATCTTCGTGAAGGACTTCAACTCCGCCTTTTCCACGATGCCCAGCCCAGGCGTCGCATTTCGGCTTGCTGCCGACTATGACACTACCCATGTTCGCATTGCCCCAACCAACCTCGATCTCGTCGGAGCCGCCCGTAAAGAAAACGGGGACGTACACGAAGTACACGCCCTCACCATCGCCGGAGTCGGCAAAGGAACCGCCCTGGAAGATGGGTACCGCGCCAAACTTACCGAGTTCGAAGTAGCGCTACCCGCACTGCGCACCCTTCGAGGAGAGGACACCCGACCGACCGTAAAGTTCGCCGAAAAATACCTTCAGAACGGGGCCGAGGACGTAATACTCCAAATGACAGCCCCAATCGAGATCGATTTCACCAACGCCGCCGACCGCTCAGGTGGACTCGTCGCACCCAAGTACACGTCTAACGCCGTCTCCCGTACCCTCGGCCCGATCGATCTGCAGTCGCTACCTGACCCGACCACGGGCTTCATCAACCCGGCAAGTCTCTTCCGAAACAACGAAGCAAATCTCCTCGGGTTCCCTTTGCGTTCGCTTCTGGCGCAGTTGAAACTACCCCCGGAGATCACGGCGACACCAACCGCCGGGTCCGCGCCAGCTACGCGAATGCAGTGGCGCGACGTGAAACTGACCTCTCTCGGCCCATTCCAATCCAAGTCCACAACCAGGCTCGAACTCTCCATCACCACTGAACCAGGTCATAATCGAACAGACTGCTCCATAAATGATTTCGCACTCGAGCTCCCACCTGGACCAAGGAAGGTGCTACGACTGACCTTCGCATCGATGAAATTCACGCAAAGCGACGGCAACTCACCGAGCCTCCAGATCGCGGGAGTAAGGGCCGAATTTCTCGGTGACCTGAAGCTACTGGAAGCACTTCAGAACGTGATCGACCTCGACACCGCAGCCAAGTTGCTGGACGTGCGCCCAAGTGGGCTCGCCGTGCGGTACTCGCTTCCGCTGCCTCCCATTTCCGCGGGAGCTTTCGTTATGCGCAACATGGCGCTAACCGCCGGAATAGAGGTTCCGTTCGACGGCAGACCAGTGGCCGTCTCACTCGGATTCGCCAGTCGCGCTAACCCCTTCCAACTCGGCGTGATGATGTTCGGCGGCGGTGGCTACCTCGAACTCCAACTCGATCGCGACGGGCTCAAACGCTTTGAGGCCAGCCTCGAATTCGGCGCCTTCGTCGCGGTGAACTTCGTCGTCGCTGCCGGCGAGGTACATGCGCTCGGCGGCGTCAGATTCGTCCTCAACGAAGGCTCCGTCACGGTCACTGGCTATCTACGTATCGGCGGCTGCCTGGAGGTACTCGGCCTAGTCTCCGTGGCGATCGAACTATGCCTGTCGCTGACCTACCACCCCGAGAAAAATGCGCTCGTCGGACGCGCCACGATGATCATCGAGATCGACCTCACCCTCTGGTCCGACAAAGTGGAGCTCGATAGCGGAGAATGGGCGTTGGCAGGTGGACGTGGTCGACGACGCCCTGCAATCGACCAGAAATATCGGTCAGAAGACGAAGGCCTCAAGCGCTGGCGCGACTACCGCACCGCCTTCGCCAGCGAAGATGTACCTCGTCCGAACTTGGACGCATCGAACGCCGGTCGCCGGCGTCCTGGAAAGGGCACTTCGATGATCGAGCTCCGAACCATCTTCGAAGCATCGATCCCCGAAGGCGTCGCCCACCTCACGTGGAGCAAGGACGAATGCTCCATCATCGCAACCGGACAGAACGTCGCAGACTTGGGTGCAATTACCGTCCTTGATGCCGAGTCAGGGGCGATTCGGTGGCGATCGCCCACCATCGCCTACCTACAAAAGAGCTTCATCGTCATATCGCCTGACAGCAAACGGATCGCGTACTCGACCAAGGCCGGGCACCTTGTCGAGGGTATTTGGCAAGGAATTGAGAGATTGCAAATGTTGGACGCCGCAACAGGTACCGAAATCTGGGACACGCCGATCTACAGCCCCTTCGCGTCGTTCAGTCCGGACGGCAGGATGTTGACTGTCACCTCCGGAGACCCACACGACCGCGTTCGACCGTTGCAGGTACTCGTTCTCGACGCCCACAATGGGATGCGCCTGCACGAGTACGGGCGATCCGGGGCAGCGGCGACATTCAGTGCCGACTGCCGCCTCCTATGCACAGGATCACCCGCGTTGTACAACAATGAGACTGGCCAGACGGTTTGGAAAATCGAAGACCATGGAACCTCCGCCTCTGCCAGCACATTTACGTCACAGAACGACGGTGTAATCTGCGCCAGCGCTCGCGATGGAACGATCACCGTGTACGAGCTGGAACCCGACGCCGACGGCGCACCTCGCGTGCGGTCACGTGTTGAAGCACCAGGCCTGACCACAGCAGCAACCGACTATGACATCTCCACTTACTCCTACTCGGATGGACCGATTCGATTTAGCCCCGACAAATCATGCATTGCATTCGTCGGCGAGCACAAACTGCACGTGAACTCCACGGCAGACGGGCACCCCAAGTTGCTCTACCCTCACGATGACCACTACCGGCCCAATGGATGGGCATTCCGGCCGGGAAAAAGTCAAATTGCGGCCACCTCACAGGCGGACACTTGGGGCTTGACAGTTGGATGCGACATTGTCGACACGACCACCGGATCACGAGTGTGGACCGGCTTCGTCAAAGACCTGATGTCTTCCGAAGCTATCGCGTTCAGCGACAACGGATCACGTGTTGCTATCGGAATGCAAAGCAATCGCGTCGGCGAACTCGCTCGTGGATCCGTCACGGTTGCAGAGATCGGGAAAGCTGCCAACTTTCGCCGTGACTGCTGCGCCCGCGTCACTGCGGTCGCCGTCAGCAACGCCGAAGCCGGCATCGTCGCCGCCATCACGGACGGAACCGGCAGCGAATCCATGCTGAACGTCATACGCGCTGGCACCGCGGACCTTGTACTGAAGAAAGGAATCTCTGCGGCCACTATTGCCGCCAGCCCCGACGGCCGCAGCGTAGTCGTAGGGTCAACCACCGGACGTTGTGTCCTGTTCGACACAGAAACAGGGCAGAGATGGATCGGCAAACATGGCGATCGGGTCGACGCCGTCGCGTTCAGTGACGACAGCGCGCACGTTGTGACAGCGAGCAAAGATCGCAACGCCCGTATGTACGAACGGCGTCTAACTCCCGGATCCGACCCTGACGATCATCAACCCCTTTGGAGTACTTTACATCCGAACGCTGTCACACACCTCGCGGTCGGTCCCAATCTAACTTGGATCGCCACCGCATGCCTCGACCGCAACCTCCGTATACTGTCGGGCGCCAGCGGCGAACCGCTGTACAGCCCCTACATGCACGAGAGCAGGATCTGTGCCCTGTCGGTCAGCAGGACAGGAATCCTCGCGAGCCTCGGGAACGATGGAATCGTGCAGCTCATTGATGGTGAGACCGGGCGACAGAAACGGCGGATTGAGCTTCGCTGGTCGGTGAACGTCGCAGTGATCAACGCCGATGGATCACTGCTTGCCGTCCCCGGCACAGACAATGTGGTTGAGATCTGGCGAGTCGATGCCCCTGCAGCGAGCCCCCCTCGATCCATCCAGGCCAACGGGCCGGTGGAAGATCTCATGTTCGACCCGAGTGGTAGCACCCTCGCCGTCGTCGCAGCGAATCACCGTTCAGTGCAGCTCTTCGACCCGGACACCGGCGTTGAGGAGGACCGGCTCTTTCACACACAGCCGGTCCGTCACATCACGATCGGCCCAGATGGTGGATTGCTCGTCAGCGCCTCGGTCGACAACTTCGTCAGCGTATTCGAGGTAGGGCACGATGAGTAGCGAGATGCTGTGGGTCGCCGTTCCCAACGGCTTGCGGGCACCGTCCAAGGCATCGATCAGAATCCTCGTCGTCCCGCGACTCGCTGCAGGCAGCATCCGGGACGCAGGTCTACAGGACTGGCCGGATGTCCTGACGAATGAGGCCACGTTCGAACTTCGGACTAGAACAGCGCTCGGCGAGCGCATCGCCACACACCGGCCTCAGTATCTACCGCGCGCTAGGTCTGAAATATGGGGTGCATTTTTCGGCGGCGATGCTGGTCTCACGAACGAATGGGAACCGAAGACATATCCGGCGCCCGTCGTATCGCCGACCTACCAGGATGCAACGTCGGCTATCACCACCTACAGCATGGTCACCAGAGCCGTCGCCAAATCCGGTGCCGACGCGGATGCCGTGATCCGCTCTGCACTTACCGAGTGGGTGACACCGGAGCCCCCGGCGCCGAGCCCGAGCGAGTTCAACGAGCCGCTGGCCTACACAGCTCCCGACTTCCACCGTACCGTGGCGATCTTGCGGGAACACCCGACGGTACTGATTGACCTGGGACTGGTGTTCGAGATCCTCGTCGAAGTATCCGACCTGAAGATCAGCACACCGAACGACGCGGGAATGCTGTCCGTTCGGTGCGTCGACCCGCCATTTTTACAGCACCTAGTCACGCCGCCATGGACACGATATGACCTCACTGAGAGCGTATTCCGGCCGGCACCGTCGCCGGAGTCGACAAGCCAAATAAAGCACGGCATGCTCGACCTCCGCGATTCGAGTTCCATCACCTCACCAATAGCGCAACCCGATTCCACGCAGTGGGCACTCGCAACGTTCGACGTCGACGGTGTCGTCGGAAAGTTACGCCAGACCGCGCATGACATAGCGGCCAACCCATCGATACGGGCGACGATACCGGAGATTCGCTCGACTGGTATTGCGCTGATGCGGCCCGGTCGGCGTGCCGACTTCGACCGGCGAGCCAGAACAGCGCGAAAGAGAGCTGCCACATCCATGGCCGACACCGTGCTGAGCGCCGACGACCTAATTCTTGGCTATCGTGTTGATGTACGAAGGGGAGACGCTAGCTGGCATTCCCTGTGCGAACGTGACGCCACATACTCGGTCAACGAAATCCCCATCGGCGCGGCTGAGTACCGTGGAAAACACCAACTCGAGGAAACGCACGTCAAGGCGTACACCGCAGTGAAGGGCGAGGACGGCCAGCTTCGAAGTGATGAGGTAATACTCCGGTGGGACGGGTGGAGCCTTGCCCTGCCGATGCCCAACCTACGAGGCGACACCCCGGGACCTATTAACGATCCCACTCGTCCTCTCCCGTACACATTTCTCTGGGACTTCAGAATGCCGCGGGGCCGCCTCCCCGCGCTCCGGTTCGCTGAACGCTACCAAATGCGTGTCCGTATCGCCGACATGACCGGTGGCGGCCTCGATCTCGACGATATCGAGGGCGAACAAGCAGCCAGCACCAGCGTGACCTATCGGCGCCACGAACAAGTGGCGCCGCCGGTAGTCCGAGCATTAACCCAATTCGGGCCCGGGTCGGCGATCGACCGGCTTGTCATCCGTAGCGATCACGACATGACGGTTGATCAGCTTCATGCCACAGAGCCTGAGTATCCGCGCGCCGAAACCCGCGAAGTCCTTCCACCATCCCTATCCTTGACGCTTGTCGAACAACACGGAATGTTCGATGACGAGACCGACCATCGTCGCACATGGGAACTAGCTCAACGTGCGATGCACGCCAAAGCCGCAGACTCCGGTCTACCCGACCCTGTAGTCGAAGGCGTGAATGCTTATGTTCCCGCCGAACCCGGAGGTCTCGTCACGTCGGAAAGCAGACGCATTAGGTGGTCCCCTGATTGGCCGGACGCGACCCCGAAGGCAATCGAGCTTGCGGCCCACGATGACCCGACCGTGCCGGTCAAGCTCGCATGGGTCGGCGACACGCTAAGAGTGACCCTCGCCAAAGCCGAACAAGCGACCATCGAATTGTCATCAACCATTCGAAGTGGCATGGAAGACCATCTGGCGATGATAGATCTTCTCAACCTTCCGGACACACCAACTGAAAGCTTGGAAAACACCAAACTTGGACGTAACGCCGCCGTCACCCCCACTCGCAAAATCCAAGTGGTCCATGCAGTGAAACGCCCACTTGCCGAGCCGATGTGGAACCTACCTGACAGCCGTGTGGGCCGTCACCCGCACGACACGACAGCGCTCCTCGAGCCTACCTTCACACCTGTAGCCACCGGTGCCGGTCTCAACACCGACAGTACCGGCCGCATCGACGTAACCGCCACTTGGACGGAAGTCGAAGACGTCGGCCCCCAAGCAGACATTCACACCCACGCAGTTACCGTCCCTCATCTACACAGCGAGACGATAGCCCGTGGTGCACCACCACAACTCCAAGTCCGGCACGAGTTCGGTGATACCAAGCATCGCATAGTCACCTATACCCTCAACGCGTCCAGCCGATTTCGCGAGTACTTCAAATCCACCGAGCACGACACAGCATTCCAAGTGAGCCTTGCTCAAACGCCCGTCAACATTCTGTCCTCCACCCGACCCACCGCACCGACTATCTCAGGAGTTTCACCGACCTTCCGTTGGCGACGAACCCAACCAGGTGCCGACCGCCTCGAACACACGAGACAGGGCCAAAGGCTCAGAGTCGTAGTCGCACGTCCCTGGTTCGAGACGGGCGAGGGCGAGCAACTCGCCATCGTCGTAGCACCGAGTCCCGATTCTCCCGCCACCTCCAGCCACCTTGTCACAAAAATCGGTCGCGATCCGCTGTTCGGAACCCCTGAGACGCCACTGCACCCTAGACCGGAACTGTTTCGAACACCGGCAGCAGCGGCCAGCATCCTCATGTCGGCCGAGGCCGGTGCAGAGGTCGCCCTAGTTCCATTCAATCTGCGTCCCAACGGTGAAAACTGGTATGCCGATATCGAGCTCGCGATCCTCGATGGCAGTCCTTCTTACAACCCCTTCGTGCAGCTCGCCGTCGCCCGTTATCAGCCCAATAGTCTGGACGGACTGGAGCTCTCACCTATCGTGCTGACCGGCAAGGTTCCGCTGCTGCCTGACCGACGGGTAGTCGTCGATAGATCCGATAACACCGTGCTCGTGACGGTGGAGGGAACCTCGCCGAATCCTTTGAACGGCCTCGATGCAGTTCTCGAGACATGCGATCCGGGAATCGACCCAGAAACATTGGATCTCGTCATCGACGACCTGAACGCGGATCCACAGATTCCGGCATGGCGTCCGGTCTCTGGAGGCAGGCTTACCAGAACCGCAGGAGGCCAACTGCCGCCGTTCACGCTTCCGGAAACACGCGGGCGCTTACGTATTCGGCTGCGGGAGTTCGAGATGTTCAAAGGTCCCGATACGGACGAACCGAACGAACTGGTGCAACGTAACATATATGTCGACACGATCGTGCTCCCAGCAGCGTGGCAATCGACCAAAGCACGGCCGTAGAGTACGCGTGCTGAACGAAGTGGGTGTTCCCTTCAAACGGGAATAGATCTGATTCTTGACGGAGCCATTCGATTGGCCGATCCTCTCGCGGGATATAAACGCCGCAAAGGCCTCTGGCCTAAATTGCACCAGGCCGGCCGCTTTTCGTGGCGGCTGAGGCGGTTTGCGCTGGTGATAGGGGTGCGGTTCGGAAAGTGGCCCAGATATGTACGCCAGATCGGCGCGTAGCGACGCGGCTGCGACCAGGGCGCGCCGGCGGTGATCGCCCCGGCCCGCCGGTCGGAGGCCTGGGCGGAGCCCCGTTCGGCCTCCGCGCGCAGTTTGGCTGCCAACCCGCACGTGTTCATCACCGGCAGGCCTGCATACGGTACCGCCCGGTCTCAACCTGGTACTTCCGGGCCTGCCCATCCCGGTCTCCCAGCTGCGTGCGGATCGGTGCCTCTGGCCAGGTCGACGGCATCGACGCGCAGGCCGGACTTTCGCATGAAATAGCTCACTCTCTTATTAGCATTGCCAACGAGTTTGCAAGACGACAACACGCCGAATCCGCAGATCAGACCGCCGATCGACCAGATGCGCACGACCTCCATGTCAGGATTCCTGGTCCCCCGCCTTCGAGAGTGCCCTGCGCCCAGCGCCACACGGGTCAACGCCACACGGGTCAACGAGAAGATGCCGAACACGGCCGCGACCTGAGCCTGAATAGCCGCCTTGATCCGCATCAACGACGCCGCGGCCAACGGAGGACAGGTGCCCGTGC
>NZ_JBHWUE010000173.1:0-12252 GCF_042738615.1 Rhodococcus sp. NPDC059968 | reverse complement strand
TCCGTCCCCTGGCTCGGTGGCCGCACCGTGCGCTACGAGTTCGCGTGAACAGACACAAAATGCGGGTCGATTCGCTGAGTGAAAATCGGCGTTAGTCAGACCGTGTGTGGCTGCTGCTTGCACACTGGAGTAGCTGCCAAGTATGAGGAATTCGTCAATATTGATGACACGCGGGTAGTGTGGGGCAAGGTCGGACGGATCAGGAGAAGGGCACGCAGGCATGACCGAGCAGATCACCGATGCACCGAACCGTCTGGAACGGCGCAAGGCGCGTACCCGCGCCGCACTCGTACGCGCAGCCCAGTCATTCATGGCGGCTGGGAAGCTGACCGCCCCGATTCTCGAGATCACCCAGGCCGCTGATGTCGGAATGGGGTCGTTCTACAACCACTTTCAGACCAAGGAGGAGCTCTTCCACGCGGCCGTGGAGGAGGCCCTCGACCGCCACGGCGCGGTACTCGACGAACTGACCGCCGATCTGGACGACCCTGCCCAGATCTTTGCGCAGAGCTTCCGTCTGACCGGACGCTTGCATCGCAGAAATCCCGAACTGAGCAAAGTTCTGCTCCGCGACGGGCCGAGTCTGGTCAGCTCGGACAAAGGCCTGGCGCCGAGAGCTCGCCGAGACATCGAGGCAGCTGCCCGTGCGGGCCGGTTCAGCGTGCGCGACCCCGAACTGGCCCTGACAATCACAGCAGGGGCGGCGCTCTGCCTGGGTCAACTGCTGCACGATCACCCCGAACGTGACGACGCGGAGGACACCGACCAAGTCACCGAGGACCTGTTGCGCATGTTCGGCGTCTCGGCCGATGAAGCCCACGAAATCTGCCGACGCCCCTTACCCGACGCCGACGCTCAACCCTGAGGCGCAGCCGCCACATAGCCGCTCGAGATCCGCGCCTGGCGCGCGCCGGGCTGTTCAGGCTTTCCGCTGTTTGATCGAAATTCTATGACTTCTCATAGTATCTACGACATTCTGCGGCAGTCGGATTGGTGAGGCTGCAGGGTACCTGGGCATGACGGGGGTGCGTTAGGCGGCGTCGGAGGGTCGGTTGCGGTCTCGGCGTATCGGTGCGGGACACCCGATATTGATCGCGCGGATCTGGACGTCTACCCGGGCAGGCCCCGTGTCGGGGTTCGGTGGCTGTGGCGCAGCTCGCACAGATCACCGTGACAGAGCGTGAGTTGGTGTTGACGGTGAAACTGCCCACCGGCCCGGCCCCGGCGGGGCGGGCGCAGTGGCGGTGGGTGCGGCTGACCGCCGCCATCCCCGCGCACCTGCAGCGGAGAGCTGTCACCGGCTGGCATCCCCCGACCCTGGTCCTCGGTCCCCGGGGCCTGTTGTGGCGGTGCGCGGCGACCGAGCTCGTCCCGGCAGGCGACCTGGCCTCGGCCGCCGTGGCGGTCGGGGTCGGCTGGTCGCCGGCCACTCTGGGTGCCGCCGCCATCGCCGCCGACGGTCCGGACGGGTTGTCCTCGGATTGCCGGGGCTGGACCTACGACGATCGCGGCCTCGGAATCAAGCTGGCCCGCCTGCAGGCCGAGGGGCAGCTGCTGCACCGCAAGGCGGCCCGGCTGATGCGACTGGCCGCCACCGCTTCGCCGGGGGTCCGCGCGGGACTGGAGGAGAAGATCGCCGTCCTCGACGCCCACCGCACCGCGGTGGGCGCCAAGCGGGGAAGGATCAATAGGGAACTGGCGTTCCACTTCGCCCGCCAGGTCACCGACTACGCCACCGCAGCCCAGGCGCAGGTGATCGCGGTCGAAGATCTGACCACCCTCGAGGCCCGCGGACACGGACGGGTCAACAACAATCGGGCCGCGCAGTCCGCCCGCCGCCAAGCGGTCGCGGCGCTCGCGCACACCGCCGCGGGTGTCGGTATCGCGGTGGTGTCGGTGCCCGCCCGGGGATCGTCCGCGCTGTGTCCGGGCTGTGACGAACCGCTTGCACGCCCCGGCGGCTATCACACCGCGTGGTGCCCGGGCTGCCGGGTCGGCGGCAACCGCGACCAGATGGCCGGGGTGAACCTGGCCAAACGCGCACTGCTCGGCAGAAACAAGGTCACCCGCCGGCGTGGGCAGATGCCCGCGGTCCGGGTGGCCGAGCATGCGCCGGTGCGCCGGTGCCGCGACAAGAATGGTCCGACCCCGAGCAGACCACGGCATCGCCGGGTCCGCCGCAGCCTGCCCACCGCACCACCGCGGTTGGGGGTGACTCCGAAACAGCATGTTCCTGCACCACAAGCGTCGGTGTGGGACACGGTCAAACCCGCACCGCCGCACGGTGATGCGGGTAGCCGTGACACACGTCCATCTCTAATGCCTGCCACACCAGTGGCAGATGGTATGAGATCTACGTAGACGCTTTCAGCTCAGTTTGAGCCCGTATTGAGGACCGAGGCTGGCAACAGCCTTCTTGAGCTTTTCGCCGATATCGTCGAGACCTTCCGCTGCTGACGCGTCGACGGCCGCGCTGATCGCCGCAATCAGACTGCCGTCGGGTGCCAGCAGAGGCGTGGCCACGGCAAACGCGTCCGCGAGCGTGACTCCCCGGTTGAAGGCGATTCGGCGGGACCGAATCTCGGGGAGCTCGGCGAGGACCTGTGGTTGCCCGGCTGGTCATCGATGGGGCACTCGAACTCGACGTCGGTACGCAGATCAATCTCAGTTCCTGACTCCGGCCGACGCCGCCGACTCGGGCATCTGCCACCTCACACCCGCGATCGCCGCACCGTTGTCGAACTCTTGTGCAACTGCATCAAGCAGTGGCGAGCGGTCGCCACCCGCTACGACGAACTCGCCGTGACCTACCGCGGAACACACTGCATTCGTCTGGCAGATGACCAGGGGTGCTCTTCGGCCCGAGCCCGCGAACTGATCGACCAGGCACCGCACTCGATTCCGTGGCTGACTCCCGGTGGCATCGTTTCAGGCTGGGTTCGCCTGCCGTTGATCTCGTTCCAGACGGTCAAGCGGTCGACCCGAGCCGGCACTCCTCCTTCCCGGCATTCCCGGGTGTGCCGAGCTTCGACACGAAGTCCTCGCGGAATCGGAACAGGTCCATCCACCGGCGAAGCTCCGGCGTCGCGCACCAGCTCTCGACATCGTTGAGTGCGCCGGAGTCCGAGTGGACCTGTTCGATCCGGACGGGTTGAACGTAATTGCTTATTTCCAACAGATGTCGGTTGTTGATCTTCTCGGTGGTGTTGGTTAGGACCAGCCATCACTACAGGCGGCCCCGCACCCGACGCGACGTGAACCGGTGCTGCTGAATTCCCTGTTGTTCATTCCAGGGGGTCCTGTGCCGGTGCGTAGGTGGTTATGGGTGGGATCAACGCGACGTCGGTACTTGCGGGCGTAATGGCGCTGTGACCTGGTGTGATGATATGTCCCCGGGTTGTTATCTTCCGGTGTGAGTGTCGGGGGGTGTGTTGGGTGCCGGCGGCGTGGGCGCGGGGGGGGGGGGGTCTGAGGGTGTACGGGCGGGAGATCAGTGTGGTGGCCAGCCCAGGGCGTCGAAGACGGCGATGGGGTCGAGGTAGTCCCGCCAGTGCGTGATTTCGCCGTCGCGGAGTGTGAGTACGGAGATGTATCGGTTGGCGTATCGATGTCCGGTGCCACTTACGTGGCCTTCGGAGGCGTACTCGAGTACCACGACTCCGGTGGTGCTGTCGTGGTGGACGGTCAGATCGAAGCAGCGGTCGAGAACGATGGTGGTGCCGTAGGGGCGGTATAGCTCGGCGACTGCGGAGCGGCCCTCGATGTGCCGTGGGTATCCGGGGACGGTGATCACGTAGTCGACGGTGATGTCCTCTGCGAGGAGGTCGAAGAAGTGTCCGGGCGGGGCCAGTCCGTCCAGACCCTGTTCGATGATCCGAAAGAATGGCTCCAGCGCGGCGAAATCCGCGAGGTCGGCAATGGGCGCCTTCACGATGTGAAGTTTACTTCCACGCCGGAGCGGTCGTGGACGCGAATTCGGTGAAGCTGATCGGTGCCACGCCGGTGGCGGAGAGCTCATCGCCGTTGGCTGGGAGCGGAGACCGTGGCCGATCGTCACGCGGCGTGGCGACGATTTCCGCTATTCCTGGCTTGGCTCGAACGGTACGGATGGACCATGCGCTGCGGCCAAGGCTTCGGACTCCGCCGACGACAGCACATCACGATGCGGCGGCCGTGCAGACGCGAGGCGGCGCACGGGGCCGGTGTTCATCCCGGGGCCCTTTCAGTTGCCGTCGTTGTCCGGTACGTCGTCCCCGTCGTCGGCGCCGGGCCCGTCGGTCTTGGTGCCGACGACGGTGAAGTTCTCGTCGAGCTGGACGTCGACCTGGTTGCCGTCGGGCAGGGTCACCTCCACCTCGCAGAGGCTCTCCTCGTCGCCGACCTCGGTGCCGGTGACGGTCCCGCCACCGGTGTGCGCCACCGCGACGGCGCTGGCCCTGGCGAGGGCGTCCCCGGTGATGGGGGTTTCCTGGTCACCACTCGAGGCCACCGCGACACCCGTACCGATCGCAACCGCGACGCCCACGGCGGCCGCCGCAAGTCGGACGTGTTTGATCCTCATCGCATAACTTCCTTCGCTGAAACTCCTCGTGCGATCAAGGCTGGCCCCGGCCACCTGACGGCAGCCTGAACGCTCGTCGAAACATGTTCAGCCATCACCAGCGGGCAATATCACCTCGACGCGCACGCCGCCGAGCGGCGATTCGGAAATCGACACCGACCCGCCGTGTGCCCGGACTATCTCGTCGACGATGGCCAGGCCCAGACCGCTGCCGCCGGTGTCGCGGGAGCGCGCGGCATCGAGCCGGACGAACCGCTCGAGCACCCGCCGCCGTTCGGGTTCCGGGATTCCCCGTCCGTCGTCGTCGACCGTCAACAGCACGTCGCTGCCCCGCTCGGCGAGCGTGAAGTCGATCCGGCTCTGTGCGTGCCGGGCGGCGTTGGCTCCGAGGTTGCGGAGGACGATGCCGAGTGCCTCGGCATCGCCGTGCACCCGTGCCGCCGTCACGGCCGCCGTGTCGACTCGCAGGGAGGTGGTCGCGCGAAGCCGGCGCGCCTCGTCGAAGACGAGGTCGTCGACATCGACCGGCGCACTCGGCGGCCGGACGTGTTCGTCCGCGCGGGCCAGCAGCAGCAGGTCCTCGACGAGGTGCTGCATCCGCAGGTCCTCGGCGAGCACCACCTCGGCCAGCTCCTCGGTGGTGGTTCGGTCCGGATGCGCGAGCGCGACCTCCGCGTGCTGGCGGATCGTGGTGATCGGGGAGCGCAGCTCGTGCGAGGCGTCGGAAACGAAGCGCCGCTGACTGTTTCGGGCACGCTCGAGGCGGGCCAGCATCCGGTTCATGGTCGACGCCAATCGCCCGATCTCGTCGTCGGTCCCGGGCTGCGGTACCCGGTGGTGCAGGTGTGCGGCCGAGACCTCGTCGACCTCACGCCGGATCGCCTCGACCGGCGCGAGCGCTCTGCCCACCGTCAGCCAGGTCGTGCCCGCCACCACCAACAGCAGTATCGGCAGTCCGACGATCAGCAGCTTGGTGATCAGGCTCGTGGTTTCGAAGACGCCGATCAACGCCCTGGCCACCACCACCGTCCGCGGCCCGGCGGGGGTCTGCGCACCCGCCGCGACCGCGACGAACGGGTCGTCGTCGAGCGGCGTCACGACGCGCGCGGACTCGTCCGGCTCCAGTCGCACCACCGCGGCTTCGCCGGTGACGTTGCGGCTCGAGGCGAGCACCTCGCCGTCCGGGCCGAGCACCTGAATCAATTGCTCATCGCTGCCGGCGACCTCCAACGTCGGCGGTCGACCGGATTCGAGTTGACGCGCCACCTCGTGTGCCTGCGCCCAGGCCGTCTCCTCGACCTCGTCGATCAGCGTGCCGCGCAGCGCCACGATCAGCGCGGCGGCGCCCACGACCAGTGCGACCGCGACGATCACGGTCGCCACCGCCGTGGTGCCCGCCCGAACCGTGCCGACGCGCGCACGTGCCCGGCGGATACGGGCGGGCGTGCGGTCAGTCACCATGGGCGACCAGCCGATATCCGGCTCCACGAACGGTTTCGATCACCGGCGGATCCGTCGGCCGCGCCAGCTTGGTGCGCAGCCGCCGCACGTAGACCTCCACGATGTTCGGGTCACCGTCGAAGTCGAAGTCCCAGACGTGGCCCAGGATGTCCGTCTTCGGCAGCACCTCGCCGGGATGGCGCAGCAGGAACTCCAGGACCGCGAACTCACGTGTCGTCAAATCGATCTGCTCGCCGCGGCGCCACACCCGGCGGGCCGACGGATCCAACCGCAGGTCCCCGACCTCGAGCACGGTGGGACGCGGCCTCGCGCCCCGGCGCAGCAGCGCCCGCAGCCGGGCGAGCAGCACCGCGTACGAGAACGGCTTGGCCAGGTAGTCGTCGGCGCCGGTGTCGAGGCTCTCCACCTCGTCCCAGATCCCGACCTTGGCGGTGAGCATCAGGATCGGGGTCCAATTGCCCTCGCTGCGCAAGGTTCGGCACACCTGGTAACCGTTCACCCCGGGCAACATGATGTCGAGAACGATCGCATCGAACGGGTTCTCGCGCGCCATCCAGAGGCCGTCGGTGCCGTTGTGCACGACATCGACAGCAAAACCTTCCGCCTCGAGCCCCTTGCGCAGCCCGGCGGCAAGGCGCCGCTCGTCTTCGACCAAAAGTAGCCGCATCGTGCAGTCCATGATCGCAGCCGGAAACTGACTCACGGCTGAAAACAGATCGGACGTGTCCTGCGATTTCGGTGCCGCCGCTCCGGCATCGGTCCTGCTGTTGTGGGTGCAGACCTGGGTCCGTGGTGTCGACGCAGCGTGAGCGGGAAGACAAGTATGAGGCGGGACCGGAGTTCATCCTGGCCGATCTCACTGATGTGATGACCGGGCCGCTCCGAGGCCACCACCGAGCGGCCCGGACTGCAAGCGCTCCTCGGGTACGCCCGCGGCGGCGATGTCATCGTGGTGCACACCCTCGACCGGCTGGGCCGCACCGTCCGCGAGACCCTCAACCTGATCCACGACCTGCACCAGCGCGGCATCGGGATCCGGAACCTGGCCGACCCGTTCCGGATCGACTCGACCAACCCCGACGACCCGGTGGGGCTGCTGGCGGTGGTGGCGCTGTTCGGGCAGATGGAACGCACTTAAACGGTCAAGAGAGCAGCCCATGCCCTTCTCGGTGGCCACCGAGAAGGGCCGCCGTGTCGGCGGCCGAGAGTGGTCACCGACGCCCAGCTCGCCTACGCCACCGAGGGCTACGACTACGCCAAACACCGCCGGTGGCTGTGCGAACAAGGTATCGTCCCGCGGATCGCCCGACGCGGGATCGACAGGAACGACCGGCTCGGCCGATACAGGTGGAAGATCGAACGCACCATCGCCTGGCTCACCGGTTACCGACGCCCGACCATCCGCTATGAACGCCACGGCGAGCACTTCGCCGGATTCCTCCACCTCGCCGTCGCGCTCACCTGCTTCAAGAAACCCCCCACATGAGACATGCTCCTTAGATGGGCCGGTAGCCGGCGCCGTACCCGCCTGTTGCGTTCATGTCGGCGACAATCGAATTGATGTTGGTGCCGATCTCCGGGCCGATGCACGGCGCGACGAGGTAGGCGTTGACCATCGCTACCAGCGTGGTGCCGACGACCACCGGTGCACCCGAATCGCCTTCGACGACGCACGCCTGCGTCCAGGTCTCCCCGGTACCGAGGAGGTCCCCGTACACGATGCCGCACGTGTTGCCGGTGGTGCGGCCTTCCTTGCACGCCACCTGCGGGAACCCGGCCGGTGCGCCGATTCCCGTGATGGTGACGCTGCCGACCCGGTTGACGGGAACCACCTCGCCGGGATCGAACTGGATCACCGCGTAGTCGAGAGCCGGATTCGACGCCACGAACTGGCCGACCACCCCGCTGTCCAGACTGGCCTCCGGAACCACGGACGCACCGACGTCACCGCAGTGCCCCGCCGTCAACCCGACCAGCCGCCCCGCATTGTCGTGCCCGATCGTCGTGAGCGAGCACACCAGTTCGTCGTTGACGACGATCCCCGTCCCGCCGCCCATCACCACCGGCGGCGCAGCCGTCGCGACACCCACGACGACGGTTCCCAGAAGTCCGACTGTCGCTGCCACAACCGCCGCGAATCGTGTCAACATTGTTCGAGCCTTCCCGGAATGACCCCGACGGTCGCATCTGTCTCTACCTGGATCCGCACGCACACCGTGGCGTCCGTGTTGGAGATCTCGATTCCCGCGCACCGCGGGTGCACCACATCCATCACCGACCACCGTTTCCCGGGCTGGGCCCGATACGCATTCGCTTGTGTGGGTGCGTGTTCCGGGGAGGGCGGGTGGATACAGGATTCTGACACTCGTGCTCGGAAGGCAACAATCCACGGTGCCCGCGGACAAAGCTGCGCCGTCCACCACCAAACCAACCCACGTGCTCGCCGGCACCATAGACGGATCGGGGTCGACCGGAACACCCTGTAAGTGTCCTCCGGGCAGCATCGATCCCACCAGGCCGGCGAGGACGGCGGGCGATGGACGACGCACCCAGGGGTGACCCGGGCACCACATTTTCCCGTCACCACGGGGGCGCAGCGCCCCTGGGGAACTAACCCAATCCTTGCGAGCCGAGTGTTCGAGGTGCCGACCCCGGGCTCCCCGTCGGTGACGAGGTGGTCGGGACATGGCCACCGGAGACCAGGTGGGGGGCCGCCCCGTCGACGCCGACGCGCGACCCGCACCGATTCGACGCTCTACCCGACTGACGGGCTCGGAGTCGAGTATCTTGCGCGCGCCGACCCTGGTGGCGTTCCGGGTAACCCGGTACCGGATTCATTCAGCACCGTGCAGGGCCAGCCGTCCGCGCGGCGCGGAGTTCGTCGAGCCGGGCGGCCGGCCCCGTGTGCCCGGGGTACTGGGCGCCGCGGCTCGAGCGCTGATGCACGCTGCCTACCGGTTAGTCCGTTCCCGTTCCAGCTGGTCGACGACCCGGTGCCGGTGCGCCTCGATGTGGATGCGCCGGCGAGGCAAGGCCTCGTACGGCGTGATGGGTGCGACGGTCCGGATCGGCCGCCGTGCGAGCCGGGTCGCGCCTGTGGGATCGCGCGGCATGCGGGCTGGCCGTGCACCGCTTCCCGGAGGGGACGACCCTGGCATTGAACGGCTCGGTCGCCGTGTGGCGGCTCCGCTGACGCCCGCGGCCAGAGGTGCCCAGCGTTGGCCGCGCTGCTGGGGACGCCGCTGCGGCGACAGGGGTGACCCTGTGCATCGGGCTTGCCTGCCTGAGCTCGGTCGCGGGAGTGTTGGTGGCGGCCGCCATGGCGATGACCCTCGCCGCGGTCCTGACCTCGCTCGTCGTCCTCGTCGGCGCCCTACCCGCTGAGAAGGTGGTCGGAGGGAACCGGCGGGCGGGCCTGCCGGCGCCGAGAACGATCCTCGTTCGCCCGTGAAACCACCCGACGGCGCCAACGCCGCCGATGTACGAACCATATTCGAGGCGGCTCTGGCCTCCGACGAGACGGTCCAGGCGGGTGATGACCAGGGTGTCGCCGCCGCCCAGCGCTGTCGGCACCAGGTCCAGCCGCCGACGTGATGGTTCACTGTTCGATCGATACGCCATCCCGAAGCCGACGAGACGAGGGTCCCGGCGGCGTGATTTGCCGGGACCGTGTCCGGTGAAGAGGTTAGGTCGTGGTGGTCTGGTCGGGTGAGTCGCTGGGCTCGATGACCTTGGTTTCCTCACGTGCCCCGGGGGTGATTTCGATCCGGCGCGGCTTGGCCCTTTCTGCCACGGGGAGGGTGACCGTCAGCACCCCGTTCTCGTAGGTGGCGGCGATGTGGTCGGCGTCGATGTCCTGGCCGAGGGACAGCTGACGCAGGTAGCTGCCGGTGAAGCGCTCGGAGGTCAGCCACTGCACGTCGTGTTCGGTGCGTTCGCTGCGTTGGGCTTTCACGGAGAGGATGCCGCCGTCGACGCTGACGTCCACCGAGCCGGGGTCCACGCCCGGGAGGTCGGCGTGGAGGACGTAGTGATCGCCGGAGCGGTAGAGGTCCATCGGCATGAACCGTGGGGCTCGGGCGGATCCGGCCGACGTGCCGAGCAGCTGCTCGGTGAGTCTGTCGATGTCACGGAATGGGTCGGGATGAAGCACAGCAACCACCTCCTACATGTTGGTGGCCGCACCTCGCCACCGCGACGGGTGTCGGCTGGCTGCGCTCCTTCTAGTTTTGCACTGCACCTGCGCGGGCGCCAGGTGCGCTCGACGCTCGGTCCCGGCGGATTGCAAGGATTTCCGACAGAGGCCGCAAGTGTCTCGCGGATGGGTGCTGCCCGCTGCGTTCAGGCCACCGATCACCACGGCCCAGACCCCGCCGGGTGCGGGCCGGGGGGGCTGGGGTTTCGTCGTCCACCACCACTTTCCCCTGGTGCCAGCGAGAACAACCCGGCCGCGCCGGTCGGGTGATCGTGGCTCTGCGGCGGAGCAGACTTTCGCCGCGCTGCTCCGTGTGCGGGGTTGACACTATTGACATGCAGCGGGTTTCTCTCGAAGCCTTGGCTCGTCAGCAGCTCAAAGAGGCGGCCACCGCGGGTGGTGGCCACACCGCCGACACCGTTCTTCGGCGGGCATGAGAAAGTCTTGCGGCAGAAGGTGATCGGCATGATTGAGGGCGCGGTTCTCGGGGAGCATTCGAACCCGGGTGAGGCGACGGTGCAGGTCTTGTCCGGTCGGGTCCGGCTCGTGGCCGGCGATCTGTCGTGGGAGGGGCGTGCGGGTGACCTGCTCATCGTGCCCGACGCACGGCACAGCCAACGAAGCGTTGGTGGACTCGGCGGTCCTGTTGACGGTCGCGAAGCTGTCGTGACCCCCGCACCGGCAGCCCGGGTTTGCCGGCCGGCCCCGGCGCATCGCTTCCGATACCGCCCGACGATGCGGGCCGCGACATCACCCCCTGGGTCGAGAGCAGGCGCGGTGCCGGGCAGGTGCTCGCCTCCGCCGCGGTTCCCGGCGCCGCACACCCACGTCTGTGCTGGGATGTGCTCAGCTGGCGCAGTCCAGGCAGATCATCTGCCCACCGGCCGTGTCGGCGAGGCGGCTGCGGTGATGGACGAGGAAACAACTGGTGCAGGTGAATTCGTCCGCCTTCCTGGGTATCACCCGGACCGTGAATTCCTCGCCGGACAGGTCGGCCCCGGGCAGCTCGAAGGACTCCGCGGTGTCCGTCTCCTCGACGTCGGCGACGGCGGACTGTGATTCGTTACTTCCGGCCTGCAGCTGGTCGAGCGAGTCCTCGGATGGCTCGTTGTCGGTGTTGGTAACTCTGGGTGCGTCGTAGTCGGTGGCCATGACCCTCCCTCTCGGGCGTCTTCCCGGAGCCGCCCCGTGATCGCGGAGGTCGATTGCATGTCAACGCATCCCACCGTGTTTGTGCCCGTAACCGGTCACATGACGTCACATCGTCACATTCGGCCATGGGCCGGGTCCGAATGCTGCTCGAGATCGATGACGGAGCTGGACCCTGGGGTTCCACATACACACGTCGGGCGGGCGCCCCTGACCCAAAGGGGACCCGTCCGCGAGCACGAACCACCCGGTTACCAGGCGTGCATGGTTGCGCGGTGAAATGTGGCCTCGGCGTCAGGAGACATTTCCCGCCTGACGCAAGCCCACCGCGCTGAGCCCACTTTGGGGGCTGTGCTTTGCGTGGGTGCCTACAGCTCGTGCTGGCGCCACAACCGAGAGGTGGAATCTTCTCTTCCGGTCCGACCTTGGTCTGCCGTGGATCCGTACCTCCGGTCTACGCCGCATCTCCAGTTAAAGCAACAGTAAAATGAGGTCGGTCATCGCACGAACTCGCGATTGAGCACCCGACCGCGACCCGCACCCTGATCAAGCACCACTCCCAGGTAGATGCGGCCGGTCTACATACTTCGACTCGGCCGCCGCCCTCGACAACATGACGACGCTGCGCGACCGCCGCGAGGCCGGACTCGGTCGCCGACCCGTAGGTAGGAATACCGTCCTAGCTAACTCACATCTCATCTGCACGTAACCTACGGTTGCGTAACCTGCGCTAGCGTCGCCTCATGGCGATTCGGAACCTGTCAACCTTTCTGAGACAGTGTTTCGACAGATTTAGGGTGTCGAGTTCTCCTCCTCTGCGGGTGGTTTGTTGATCCAGCTGGTGATGGGCAGTGTCGGCGGCTCCGGTGGGTTGCGGACGAATCGT
>NZ_JBHWUE010000172.1:0-12644 GCF_042738615.1 Rhodococcus sp. NPDC059968 | reverse complement strand
GCGGTGGGCGTGGACTGGTCCCCGTCCACACTCGGTGCCGCCGCCATCACCGCCGACAGCCCGGAGGGTCTGGTGTCGGATTACCGGGGTTTCACCTACGACGACCGCGGCCTCGGGATCAAACTGGCCCGCCTGCAAACCGAGGGGCAGCTGCTGCACCGCAAGGCCGCCCGCTTGACGCAGCTCGCCGCCGCCGCCCCACCGGAGGTCCGCGCCCAGCTGGAGGAGAAGATCGCCGTACTCGACGCCCACCGCGCCGCGGTCGGTGCCAAACGGGGAAAGATCAACCGGGAACTGGCGTTCCACTTCGGCCGTCAGGTCACCGACTACGCCGCCGCGGCGGGCGCGACGGTGATCGCGGTGGAGGACCTCACCACCCTCGAAACCCGCGGGCACGGACGCGTCAACAACAATCGGGCAGCGCAATCAGCCCGCCGCCAAGCCGTCGACGCGCTCACCCACACCGCCGCCGGTGTCGGTGTCACGGTGGTGTCCGTACCGGCACGCGGATCCTCAGCATTGTGTCCGGGCTGCAACGAACCACTGGCTCGCCCCGGCGGTTACCACCGGGCATGGTGTGGGCAGTGCACAGTCGGCGGACATCGTGATCATGTGGCGGGTGTGAACCTGGCCAAACGGGCATTGCTGGGACGCGGAAAAGCCGTTCGCAAGCGCGGGGAGAATCCGCGGATCCGGGTGGTCGAGCATGCGCCGGTGCGCCGATGCCGCGACAAGAAGAGTCCCACTCCGCGCCGGCCGCGGCATCGCCGTGTCCGTCGCAGTGCTCCCGCCGCGACACCACCGGTGGGGGTGAACCAGACAAAGATCGTTCCTGCGCCACAAGCGTCGGTGTGGGACACGGTACAACCCGCAACACCGCAAGGTGTTACGGGTAGCCGTGAAGTACATACATCTCCAACGCCAGCCACGTCAGTGGTAGGAAGTATGAGATCTATGTAGACGCTGCTGGTCAGTCCCTGCGTCACGGTGTCGTGGATCTCGCGGGCCAGTCGTTCGCGTTCGGCGAGCACCCCCGCCTCACGCTCGGTTTCCGCGAGCCGGGACCGGGTCTCGGCCACCTGGCGGAGCAGACGCACCCGTTCCCGACCGTCCCGCTCGATCTGGCTGTACGCCATGACGATCAGTGCTCCGGTGCACAGCGGTCCCACCAGCACGGCCCACTCGGTGCGCCCGGAGAAGGTGAAGAACGCCAGCGATGTGAGTACGGCGAGAACACCGACGACCGGATACGCGATGCGGCTCGGGTAGGCCCTCGTGCACAGGAAGAACATGGGAAACGCGCACCAGGCGAAACTCGGCGCGAGCCAGACGAGCACCGCTCGCGTCGTCAGGACCGGCCACACCCACGGTTCCCACGTGCCTTCCCGCCGTGCGACCACGGCGGTGAACGTGTACAACGCGGCGAGCGCGGCGATCAACGCGACCACGACGACGAACTGTCCGCTCGCTCCGTGGTAGGTCAGATACCGCGCCGTCGACGTCGCGAGGAGGACGTAGAACGACACATGGATGGCGGTAGCGAGCGGGCCGCGCAGACCCGCGCCGTCCGGCCTGTCCACTCCGTCCACGGGTGTCGTCACGTCGATTGATCCTACGGATCTGCCGTGGGTCGCGGATCCAACGTTCGGATGATCTGCCGGGGCCGGACGGATGAGTTCGGGAGCACCGTCGGCCCGATGCGCTCAACGCCGCCGCCGAGCCAGGCTGGTCACGTCAGCTCGTCACTTCCCGAAAGGCCATCCGATGCGCACCCTCCACCGCCTGCCCCGCATTCTGGCGATCACCGTCCCGCTCGCCGCGATCGTCGCCACCTCGGCGTGCGGCACATCCGCGTCCGCGTCCGACGAGGCGAGTCCGACGTCCACTCCGGTCGCGACCGCGGCCGCGCCGGCCCCGATCGACGGTGCGGACGGCGTGGTGAGCCAGAACCGTCTCGGTATCGGCACTGCGCAGGCCGCCGCGCAGGCGGCGCTCGCGAAGTGCCAGGCCGACGGGCTCGGGTTCGTCACCGTGTCGGTGGTCGATCGAGCCGGCAACGTGCAGGCCATGTTGCGCGGGGACAATGCCGCGCAGCACACCGTGGAGGCGGCCCGCCAGAAGGCGTACACCGCTGCCGCGTTCGGTGCGAACACCAGCGATCTGAGCGAACGGGCCAAGGGCGACGGCGCGACGGTCGCCGACCTTCCCGGCACGCTGTTCCTCGCCGGCGGGGTGAGCGTGAAGTCGGCCGGCGGGTCGATCGCGGGTATCGGCGTCGGCGGCGCCCCCGACGGAATGCGCGATCAGGCCTGCGCGACCGCCGGTCTCGACGCGATCGCCGGGGCGCTGGGCTGATACCGTCCGCCGAGCCGCGTCAGGTGCGCCCGATCAGGTCGAGGGACTGCTCCCGCATCTCGACCTTGCGCACCTTGCCCGTCACCGTCATCGGGAACTCGTCGACGACGTGCACGTACTTCGGGATCTTGTAGTGGGCGAGCTTGCCGGTGCAGAATTCGCGCACCTTCGCCGCGTCGAGGGGTTCGGCACCGTCCTTCATCCGCACCCACACCATCAGTTCCTCACCGTACTTCGCGTCCGGCACCCCGATGACCTGGGCGTCGAGGATGTCCGGATGCGTGTACAGGAACTCCTCGATCTCGCGGGGATAGACGTTCTCGCCACCGCGGATCACCATGTCCTTGATCCGCCCGGTGATCGCGACGTAGCCGTCGGAATCCATCACACCGATATCGCCCGTGTGCATCCACCGTCCGGCATCGATCGCCTCCGCGGTCTTCTCCGGGTTGTTCCAGTACCCGAGCATCACCGAGTATCCCCGGGTGCAGAGTTCGCCCGGCGTGCCCCGCGGAACCGTCAATCCCGTTGCCGGATCGACGATCTTGACCTCGAGATGCGGACCGACCCGGCCGACCGTCGACACACGCTGATCGATCGTGTCGTCCGACCGGGTCTGCAGCGACACCGGGGACGTCTCGGTCATGCCGTAACAGATGGAGACCTCGGCCATCCCCATCTGTTCGATGACCTGCTTCATCACCTCCACCGGGCAGGGCGATCCGGCCATGATCCCGGTCCGCAGGCTCGACAGGTCGAACGACGCGAAGTCCGGTTCGGCGAGTTCGGCGATGAACATCGTCGGCACCCCGTACAGCGACGTGCACTTCTCCGCCTCGACGGCCTCCAGCGTGGCTTTCGGATCGAAGGACGGCCCCGGAATGACCATGGTCGCGCCGTGACTCGTACACGCCAGGTTGCCCATCACCATGCCGAAGCAGTGATAGAACGGCACCGGGATGCAGACGCGGTCGTTCTCCGTGTAGTGGCACAACTCGCCGACGAAGAATCCGTTGTTCAGGATGTTGTGGTGACTGAGCGTCGCACCCTTCGGGAACCCGGTTGTCCCCGAGGTGTATTGGATATTGATCGGGTCGTCCGAGGACAGGGCCGCCTGCGCCGCGGGCAGCCGGGCCGGGTCGGCGGCGTGCGAAGCCATGCCGTCCGACGCCAGCCGGCTCCACTCGGCACTTCCGAGCAGCACCACCATCTCGAGGTCGGCGCACTGCGGCCGGACCTCCTCGATCATGGCCGCATAGTCGGAGGACTTGAATTCGGGCGCCGATACCAGCAGCCGGATACCGGCCTGATCGAGCACGTACTTCAACTCGTGCGCCCGGTAGGCGGGGTTGATGTTGACCAGCACCGCCCCGATCTTGGCCGTCGCGAACTGGATCAGCGTCCACTCCGGGCAGTTCGGCGCCCAGATTCCCACCCGGTCGCCCTTCCCGATCCCCCGCTTCAGCAACCCCACCGCCACGGCGTCGACGTCCCGCCGCAGTTCGGCGTACGTCCACCGCCGCCCCGAGGGCCGGTCGACCAGGGCGTCACGATCGGCGTGGGCTGCCACGGTCCGGTCGAAGTTGTCTCCGATGGTGTCGCCGAGCATCGGGGCGTCCCACACGCCGTTGGTGTAGCTGGGAAGCGGGGTTGTCATCACTCTTCCTCTCCAGGAGCCCGTTCGGGCACCTACGGGACGGGCAGACCCGAAGGCCCTTCCGCGGTCGAACTTACTCTTGGTTGATGTGATCCAGGGCATACTGCACGGCGAGGGGCGCCGGTATCTGCGCGAAGTCCGGACACCCCTCGCCGGCCCCGTCAGAGCGCGTCGTCCTTCGTTTCCACCAGGGCTTTCGTGCACAGCAGGCTGAAGACGCCGAGGACGGCGAGCATCACGCCGATCGCGGCGCTGCCGTACGCGGACGCCAGGGGTGCGGCGATCAACGGCGGCACGGCGCCGCCGAGCACGCCGGCGAGGTTGTAGCCGAGGCCCGCGCCGGTGTACCGATACCGCGTCTGGAACATTTCCGGAAGCAGAGCGCCGCAGGGGCCGTAGGCGATTCCGAAGATGGCGAGCGTGACCATCACGCCGATCGTGAACGCGACGGGTGAACCCGTGTCGAGCAGCGGGAACAGCGCGAGCGCCCACACGACGGCCAGTCCGCAGGAGATCATGATGACCCGTCGACGCCCGATCCGGTCCGAGTACAGAGCGGAGACGACGATCGTGAATCCGAAGACCACTGCCGAGGCGATCCCGACCGTCAGCACGAACGGGCGGCTGAACCCGAGGGTCTTGGTGCCGTAGCTGGTGAGAAACGCTGTGCCCATGTAGAAGAACGCGAACAGTGTGGCGAGCGCGCCGGCCGAGAGGAGGATCTCCTTGGTCTGGTACCGCCAGGCGTCCATCAGTGGGAGGGTCCGCGGGGACGCGTCGGCACGGTCGGCCTGCTGGGCCGCGCGGAACACCGGTGTCTCCTCGATCGCCAGGCGCATGTAGAGGCCGATTCCGACCAGGACGGCACTGAACAGGAAGGGAATCCGCCATCCGTATTCGAGGAAGACCTCGTTGGTGTCACCGAGCAGGGAGCCGGTGACGAGGAACGTGGCGCTGGAGAGGATGAAGGCCACCGCGGGGCCGAGTTGCGGGAACATCGCGTAGAGGCCCCGCTTACCCGGAGGTGCGTATTCCGCCGTCAGCAGCGTGGCGCCTGCCCACTCGCCGCCGACGGCGAATCCCTGACCGAAACGCAGCAGCACCAGCAGGATCGGGGCCGCGACCCCGATCGTCGCGGCACCGGGCAGCAGGCCGATCAGGAAGGTCGAGACACCCATCAGGACGAGCGTGGAGATCAGAGTTTTTTTACGTCCGATCCGGTCGCCGTAGTGGCCGAAAAGCATCGCACCCACGGGCCTGGCGATGAACGCGACGGCGAAGGTCGCGAAGGAGGCGACGGTGCCGGCGGTGGAGCCGAGGGCGGGAAAGAACACCGTCGGGAACACCAGGGCTGCGGCGGTGCCGTAGATGAAGAAGTCGTAGAACTCGATGGTCGTGCCGATGCCACTGGCGATGGCCACCTTGCGGACGCTGGTTCCGCCCTGGCGCACCGGAGTGGGGGCGTGGGGGGCGCCCGCACCCGAGTTGGAGACTGTGGTCACTCGATTCCTCCGTGGTCCGTGGGGAACACCCTGGTGGGCGTATCCCGGATGAGAGAAAAGTAGTGATCCGGCTCACTGCGTCACCACCCCCGAATAGGGGGGGTGGTGACGCGTGTCACGTCACTCGGCAGTGCCGGACGCGCCGAGCAGTTCCTTACGGAGCTCGATCCACACGGTGGCGTACGAGTCGATCACGGGTTCCGAGATCCACTTCGTCTCCCCCGCAGCCACTTTCGCGAGAGCGTCGGCGAACAGGTCCTGGTAGCGGGACAACCGGGGCACGAACGCCGACAGGTCGTCGAACACGACCGACGCACGACGGTCCAGATCGGCCAGCTGATCGGCGTCGGCCGAATCGATCAGTCCGACGAACTCCTCGTGGAACGGCACGAAGCTCTCGTACACCTCCGCAATGGAGTCCTCGTCGATGGACACCCGCTCGGCGTCGAGCTGATCCTCGAGCTCCGACAGTCCGGCCTCGGTGAGCCCGATCCGGCCGTCCGAGACTTCCTGCGCCTTGCCCTGGGTCAGCAGCGCGTCGTAGGCGGCCTGCGCCGACGCGGCGCTCACACCGAGATGCTCGGCCAGAACAGGCGCGCTGACCTGCTCTTTCAACCGGACCGCCTGCAGCAGGGCCAACTCGTCCACATTGCCAGCGAAGGCCATAGATCTCTCCTCGTCACACCCCGTCCAGGGCGGTTCTCCGCGGGCCCGGTCGGACCTGCCGCCCTTTAGATAACACGACTACAGTTCGAGGATCTCCGAGGGGGCTGCGAGCGCGTCCGCGCGGGAGGTGTCCTTCAACTCCACTCCGGACCGGCCCAGTTTTCTGGCGCCGGACACGAGACCCGCCACGATGCGGGCTGCGAGTTCGTAACCGAGCCCCTCGGGTGGGTGGATGTTGGACACGCAGTTCCGGTCCGCGTCGGTGCGTCCGGGGCGCGGGAGGTGCGTGAGATAGACGCCGACACTGTCGGCCACCGACAGTCCGGGCCGCTCCCCGATCAGCAGGACGAGTGTCTGCACGCCCAGTGCCTGCGCGATGTGATCTCCGAGGGCCACCCGGGCCTGGGTCGCGATCACCGGCGGCGCCAGCGAGTACGTCCCACCGAATTCGTCGACCAGCGCGGACAGCAGGGACACCCCGTGATCGGTGAGCGCCCGGGGCGACAACCCGTCGGCGAGGACGAATCCCACCTCGGCGGTTCCCGCGGGAACCGCGGACAGGTCTGCCGGTGTGCGGCCCAGGTCGGGTCGGCGCAGGTACTCGCTGCGGTCCGATGCCTGACTCGTGACGACCACGGGCCTGCCCAGGCCCACGGCCTCGACCTGCTCGGCCAGCGCCTCCGCGTCGAGCGGTTGGTGGACGGCGTCACGTGCGGCGGCGTGCGCGGACCGGAACTCGAGGACGCGCTGCGTGGGCAGGGCGTCACCGGTGCGGCCGAGACCGATACGCGCCTGAGTCGTGGCCCGTAGTTCCGCCCAGAAGTCTTGCACCACAGGATCGCTCATGGTGCCACCGTCAGCGCCCGCAGCGGCGACGCCGACGCGTCGACCGGCAGGACCCGCCCCGCGTCGTCGACCATCCCGAGACGGCGCATCCAGTCCTCGAATTCCGGTGCCGGTCTGAGTCCGAGCACCTGACGTGCGTACAGTGCGTCGTGGAACGACAGACTCTGGTACCCGAGCATGACGTCGTCCGCGCCGGGTACCGCGATGACGAAGGCCGCGCCTGCCACACCGAGCAGGGTGAGCAGCGTGTCCATGTCGTCCTGGTCGGCCTCGGCGTGATTGGTGTAGCAGACGTCGACACCCATCGGCAGGCCCAGGAGTTTTCCGCAGAAGTGGTCCTCGAGCCCGGCCCTGATGATCTGCTTGCCGTCGTACAGGTACTCCGGACCGATGAACCCGACCACCGTGTTGATCAGCAGCGGCTCGAGATCACGGGCCACCGCGTACGCCCTGGTCTCGAGGGTCTGCTGGTCGACGGGCCGGCCACCCGTGCCGAGGTGGGCGCCGGCGCTGAGCGCCGAGCCCTGACCCGTTTCGAGGTACATGACGTTGTCGCCGACGGTGCCGCGTTTCAGCGACCGGCCGGCCGCGTTGGCCTCGCGGAGCAGTGAGATGTCCACGCCGAAACTCGAATTGGCGCCCTGGGTTCCGGCGATGGACTGGAACACGAGGTCGACGGGTACGCCTTCCTCGATCAGGCCCATCGTGGTGGTCACGTGCGACAGCACGCACGACTGCGCCGGAATGTCGAAGCGCTGCCGGATGTCGTCGAGCAGGTGGAGCAGTTCCGCGGTGGCGTGCGGCGAATCGGTGGCCGGGTTGATCCCGATGACGGCGTCACCGCAGCCGAGCAGCAGGCCGTCGAGGGTGGCGGCCGCGATACCGCGTGGATCGTCGGTGGGATGGTTGGGCTGAAGCCGGGTTCCGAGGTGCCCCGGTACGCCGAGCGTCGTGCGGAATCCCGCGGTGACGGTGACGGCCCGCGCGACCGCGATGAGGTCCTGGTTGCGCATGATCTTGCTGACCGCCGCGACCATCTCCGGGGTGAGCCCCGGGGCGACGCGGCGGAACGTCTCGGCCGCGCCGTCCCGCGCCGCGACGTCCAGCAGCCAGTCGCGCAGACCGCCGATGGTGAGATGGGAGATCTCGCCGAACGCGATCCGGTCGTGCGAGTCGATGATGAGCCTCGTGACCTCGTCGTCCTCGTAGGGAACGACGAGTTCGTTCAGAAACGTGCCGAGCGGGACGTCGGCCAGCGCCCATTGCGCGGCGGCGCGTTCGGCGTCGGAGGATGCCGCGCATCCGGCGAGTTCGTCACCGCTGCGGAGCGGTGTCGCCTTGGCCATGAGGTCGACGAGACCGTCGAACGAGTACCCGGTTCCTGCGACTCCGTGACTGTAGGTGGTCATTCGGACTCACGGGTCTCTGCCCCACCTCTTCGAATCTGGATGCAGCTCGTCAGGCAGATGCGGTGAGTGTGACGTCTGTTCATGTCGGTGCTCCTGACTACGGTAATGCTGTGGAGGAAATCGTGCGGTTCAGCTTTCGGCTTCGGCCGGGCGCGACGGCTGTGCGCGCGCTCGAATCGGAGTGGCATCGTTGCCGGTATCTGTGGAACGAGGCTGTGCGGCAGCAGAAGGCCGGGCGCAAGCCGACGTTCGCCAAGCTCGGAAAACTTCTGACCGATGCCCGCAGCCATGATGCATGGCTGCGGGAGGGTGCGCAGGTTCCTCAGCAGCAGGTCTTGCGCACGTATGCGCAATCTCTGAAGCACTCGTTTGCAGTGAAGGGGCGCGGGCGCCCGAAGTTCAAGACGCGCCGGGAGACGCTTCCGTCGCTCGAATACAGCTCCCGAGGATTTTCCTGCCGTGGCGGTCGACTGTGTCTGGCGAAGGACATCGTGATTCCGGTGGTGTGGTCGCGCGAGCTCCCAGCCGAGCCGACCTCTGTGCGAGTGCATCGAGATTCGCTCGGGCACTGGTACGCGTCGTTCGTGGTGCGACGCGAAGTCGTCGCTGCCCCCGCTGCCGATGAGGGCAGTGGGATCGGCATCGACTGGGGTGTGTCCGTCACGGCCACGACCACCAGTACGGAGTTCGACCTGCCGTATCTGGGACATCGAAAGCGCTGCGCCGCCGAGCTCGGCAAGGCGCAGCGGAAGATGGCCCGACGACACAGCGGCAAGCGTGGGCCGCAGTCGAAGGGATACCAGCGGGCTCGCAAGGCCGCAGCGACCAAGCAGAAGAAGGCTGCTCGGCAGGCCCGGCATGATGCGAGGGCCTGGGCGAAAAGTGTTGTCGACAATTATCATCTGATCGCGGTCGAGGACTTCGCGCCAAAGTTCCTCGCCAAGTCCACGATGGCCCGCAAGGCCAGCGATGCAGCGATCGGAATATCGAAGCGGGAACTGATCGAGTGTGCCGCGCGGGCCGGCCGGAAGGTGGTTTTGGTCGCGCCGCCCGCGTACACGACGATGACGTGTTCGAGTTGTTTTGCGAGAGCCAAGCAGCGACTCGGGCTCGCGGAACGAACCTTCCAGTGTCGGGAGTGCGGATTCATCGACTGCCGAGACGGGAACGCTGCCAGGGTGATCTTGGTTGTGGCAGAACGGGGCCACACTCGTGTTGACGACGTCAGCCATGCGCATTCCGCCTTCGGGTCGAATGTTCATGCGGTCTGAGCGTGAAATCCTCCGCCTCCCGCGGGGAGCCGTTAATCCAGTTCTTCCTCTGCCTTCGCAAGAACAGCAAACTCCTCGTCGGGCGAATTGGCAACGAGGTGATGGCGGCTGTACAGGCCGAAGTAGGCCATGAAGGCCGCGAACGCGATGAGCGTCCACAACGCGGCGACCGGATCGACGAGGAAGGTGGCGATCACCGCGGCGGCCGCGATGACGAGCGCGAACGACGTGGTGACGATGCCGCCCGGCGTGCGGTACGGCCGCTTCATCTCCGGCTCACGCCTCCGGAGGACGATGTGGCTGACCATCATCAGCACGTAGCTGACGGCCGCGCCGAACACTGCCATGTTCAGCAGCATCGCGCCTTCACCGGTGAGCGACAGCACGAACCCGACGACACCCGGCACGATGAGGGCGAGCGTGGGCGCCTTCCGCGAATTGGTGATCGACAGGTTCTTGGGAAGGTAACCGGCGCGGGACAGCGCGAACGTCTGCCGCGAGTAGGCGTACATGATCGAGAAGAAGCTGGCGACGAGGCCGGCCAGACCTATGTAGTTGACGACCTTCGCCGCGGTTCCGTCTCCGAGCGCCTCGACCAGCGGGTTTCCGGATGTCGAGAGGCTCTCGGCACCGAGCGCTCCGGTGGCGAGGAACAGGACGGTGGCGCCCGTGACGATGAGGATGAGCATGCTGATGATGATTCCGCGGGGCACGTTCTTCTCCGGTTCGCGGGCCTCCTCCGCGGCCAGCGGCACGCCTTCGACGGCGAGGAAGAACCAGATGGCGAACGGGACGGCGGCCCAGATTCCGAATGCGCCGAAGGGCAGGAAACTCGACGCGCCCACCGCATCGGTCGCGGCGATGTCGGTGAGGTTGCTCGCGTCGAACAGACCGATCGCGGAGACCGCGAAGATCACGAGTCCGACGAGCGCGATCGCCGTGATGACGAACATGGCCTTGAGTGCTTCGCCGGCGCCGGTGAGATGGATTCCGATGAAGATGGCGTAGACCGCCAGGTACACCCACCATCCGTCGGTGATCCCGAACAGGTTCAGTGACTCCACGTAGCTGCCGATGAAGGTCGCGATGGCGGCGGGCGCGATCGCGTATTCGATGAGAATGGCCGTGCCGGTGGCGAATCCGCCCCACGGCCCGAGTGCGCGCCGCGCGAACGTGTAGCCGCCCCCCGCGGCGGGAAGGGCGGACGACATTTCAGCCATGCCCAGCACCATGGCCAGGTACATGCCCGCGATGACGACTCCGGCGATCAGCAGGCCGCCGAATCCGCCCTCGGCCAGTCCGTTGTTCCATCCGGCGTAGTCGCCCGAGATCACGTAACTGACACCGAGGCCGGCGAGCAGCACCCAGCCGGCCGAACCCTTACGGAGCGTGCGTTTTTCCAGATAGCTGCTGTCTTCCGAGTGGAAATCGGCAGCATCGTGATGTTGCCCGGTTCCGGAATTCTTGGATGGTTCTACGAGTGACATTCCGTCCCCTACGTCGATCCGAATAGTGCCTCGCCCGCGCCGCTCGAGGAGCGGAGTCGGACGGCCGAGGCCAATGTTGAACGAGTTGTGTACACGTCGTGTCAGCGAATCATGACCACGACGTAAAAACCGAGGTCGTAGTGCACTGCCGGGGCGCTACGGGCCGGGGCGGCGGGCGGGCACGGGACATGCGTCGACTGCTTCGGCGACCACTTGCGGTTCGGGGGACGGCGCGGGCCTCCAGCCCTGCTCCCATCGCTGACCCACGATGACCTCCTCCGCGGCGAGGCTGGCGTTCTCCTCCGGGGTGAAGGCACGTGCACGACTGAGAAAGCGCATGCCTTCGGGACTTTCCAGGCTGAATCCCGATCCGCGACCGGGCACCACGTCGAGCACCAGCTGGGTGTGCTTCCACGCCTCGAACTGCGAACCGGAGATCCAGACGGGTACCGCATCGCCACCGTCGGGCCGGGTGGACGGGGTCTCCCCGACACCGAGACGCAGGTCGAGGACGCCGAGCAGCACGTCGCGGTCGCCGACGATGAATTCACCGTCGGGGTAACACATCGGCGCGGACCCGTCGCAGCACCCGCCGGACTGATGCATCATCAGTGGCCCGTGGGTACCGCCGAGGCGGCGGAGAAGCTCCACCGCCCCGGCGGTTGCCTTCAGGCGCTGAGGCGCCCGGGCTGCGTCCATCAGAAGAAGCCCTGAGCCTTCTGGGCGTAGCTGACCAGCAGGTTCTTCGTCTGCTGGTAGTGCTCGAGCATCATCAGGTGGTTCTCGCGGCCGATACCGGACTGCTTGTAACCACCGAACGCGGCGTGCGCGGGGTACTGGTGGTACGTGTTGGTCCACACCCGGCCGGCCTGGATGTCACGACCGGCCCGGTAGGCGACGCCACCGTCCCGCGACCACACTCCGGCGCCGAGGCCGTACAGCGTGTCGTTGGCGATCTCGATGGCCTGGTCGTAGTCCTTGAACGACGTGACGGAGACGACGGGACCGAAGATCTCCTCCTGGAAGATCCGCATCTTGTTCTGGCCGGTGAAGATCGTCGGCTGCACGTAGTAGCCGCCGGACAGGTCGCCGCCGAGTTCGGCACGCTCACCGCCGGTGACGACCTTGGCGCCTTCGCCCTTGCCGATCTCGATGTACGACAGGATCTTCTCGAGCTGATCGTTCGACGCCTGCGCGCCGATCATCGTGTCGGTGTCGAGCGGGTCGCCCTGGCGGACGGCCTTGGTGCGGATGGCCGCCATGGCGAGGAACTCGTCGAAGATGTCCTCCTGGATCAGCGAACGCGACGGGCAGGTGCACACCTCACCCTGGTTGAGGGCGAACATCGTGAAGCCTTCGAGCGCCTTGTCCTGGTAGTCGTCGTTGGAGGACAGCACGTCGGAGAAGAAGATGTTGGGGCTCTTGCCACCGAGCTCGAGGGTGACCGGGAT
>NZ_JBHWUE010000171.1:0-12802 GCF_042738615.1 Rhodococcus sp. NPDC059968 | reverse complement strand
CCTTCGCGACTGTGCTCGACAGCGATCGGATCAGGGCGGCCCGGCGGTTGTTTATGACGGCCACGCCGCGGTTCTTCACCGGACGAATCATTAAGGCTGCCAGCGAAGGTGATTTGGAAGTAGCCTCGATGGACGACGAAAACGGTTTCGGGAAAGTGTTCCATCGGCTCAGTTTCGGCGAGGCAATCAGTCGGGACCTTCTCACCGACTATCAAGTGGCCATCGTAGGGGTCGATGACACCACCTACCGCAGCTACGCGGAGAAGGGCACTCTGGTCACCCGCGAAGGTGAAGACATCACCGATGCTCGGTCCCTGGCCGGACAGATCGGCCTGGCGAAGGCGATGCAGAAGTATGATCTCCGGCGCGTCATCAGCTTTCACTCCCGGGTGGCACGTGCTCAGAAGTTCGCCACGGAGTTGCCCGCGGTGATCGACTGGATGCCTGACCAGCAGCGCCCGACCGGCGGTCTGTGGTCGGAGTACGCCTCGGGGGCAATGACGGCCGGCCAACGCCACGTCTTGCTCCAGAACTTGAGCCGCCTCGACGACGATGAACGCGGGCTGCTCGCCAACGCACGATGCCTCGCCGAGGGAGTGGACGTACCCACCCTCGACGGGGTTGCATTCATCGACCCTCGGCGCTCCGAAGTGGACATCATCCAAGCTGTCGGGCGGGCGATCCGGCGAGCTGATGACAAGGTGGTCGGCACGATCGTCATTCCTGTGTTCATTGACTCCGAGGCCGACCCTGAGGTTGCACTCGATGATTCCGCGTTCAAGCCAGTGTGGGATGTGATCAAGGCGCTGCGGGCGCACGACGATGAACTGGCCGTGCAGATCGACACACTCCGTCGCGAGATGGGTCGCCGTGGCGGTGCGCCGCGGCTGCCGGCCAAGATCCACCTGGATGTACCCGTTCGAGTCGGAGAGGACTTCGCTCGCGCCTTCGACACCCGACTCGTGGAGCAAACGAGCCCGACTTGGGAGTTCTGGTTCGGTCTGCTGGAACGATACGTGGATGAGCACGGGAATGCGCTGGTATTGCAGACGTACCGCGTCGACGGCTACGGACTCGGTTCGTGGGTCACGATTCAACGTAGTCGGAAATCGAAGGGAGTTTTGAGCGTAGCCCGGCAACAGCTTCTGGAGGCCCTGCCTCGATGATCAATGGGAGGACGGATTCAGGCACCTTCTGGAATACGTCGGTGTGCATGACGCAGCAGGGATTCGCGACGACTACGTTTGCAGCGACGGATACCGCCTCGGCAAGTGGGTCGGCAAACAGCGGACCAAGTGGGCGGCCTTGCCCGCTGATCGCAAGCGACGGCTGGAAGAGCTCCCCGGGTGGACCTTGGATGCCCGATCCGCACTGTGGGAGGCATCATTCACGGCACTGACGCACTACGTGCAGGAGAACGGCCACGCGAATCCGCCGAGGGGTCTGATCGTCGATGGAATCAACCTGGAGACATGGATACGGCGCCAGCGCCGCATGTGGGATCGGTTGACAGTTGAGCGGCGGCAGCGTCTCCAGGCTGTGCCTGGTTGGACACGAAATGTTCTCGACGACAAGTGGAATGTGGGATATCGGTATCTTCTGCAGCACGTTGAGGAAGTCGGCAGCGCGGAGGTTCTGCAGTCGTTCGTGTCCGACGATGGTTACCCGTTGGGAAGATGGGTCAGTGTTCAGCGGCGAATCTGGGACGACCTCAGCGAAGAACGGCGGCAGAAGCTCACGCAGCTGCCGGGCTGGACTCTGGATGCGCGAGGTGGATGGTGGGAGGCGTGGTTCCGCAGCCTCGAGGAGTATGTGTCGGAACACGGGCATGCACGCGTGCCAGATACATACGTCACCGATGGTGGTGCCAAACTCGGATCCTGGGTAAGTAACCAACGATCTACCTGGCAGGCGATGAGCGACGAGCGCCGGGATCGACTGCAACAGCTCCCTGGATGGACGTTGAATAGTCGGACAGATTCTTGGGAGGACTGGTTTTGCAGCCTGGAGCAGTACGTGGCGCGACACGGGAACGCACGTGTGCCACAGGCATACGTCACCGAGGATGGAACCCTACTCGGATCCTGGGTAGCCAATCAGAAAACCAAGTGGCAGGCGATGAGTGATGAGCGCCGGCACCGACTGGAACAACTTCCTGGATGGACGCTGGACACCAAGGTCACTCGGTGGGAAGAAGGTTACGAGCAGCTACTCGCATACGTCGGCGAGAACGACACCGCTCAGGTGCGGGCCGATTGCATTGTCGACGGATTCAGGCTCGGCCAGTGGGTCACGACTCAGCGAGCCAACTGGGCCTCCCTCAGCGAGCAACGCAGGGAGCGACTTGTGGCTGTGCCCGGGTGGACTGCGTCGGTCCGGGACACCCGGTGGGAGGAGGGCTACCAGCAAATCCAGCGGTACGTCGACAAGAATGGCCACGCCCGTCCACCGCAAAAATACGTCGATGCCAGCGGATTCAAACTCGGCACATGGGTTGCCTCGCAGCGGCAAAGTTTCGCCAAAGGACAGCTGAATGAGGTCCGCTGTCAGCGGCTGGCCAAGCTGCCCGGATGGGAATGGAAGACCCGATCCGGTTCTCGCATCCAACCTCGATCCGCACCCATGTGATTGGCGGTTCTGATGAGGGTCGGTCGGCCAATTGCACAGTCGATAGTCCTCGATCGCCTGCATCAACTTCTCGTGCGGAATCGTCGAAAAGCGCCGGCAGCAACCAACCGGGCAAAGCACCTGGACGGGCCGCGCAGGAAACGGATCACCTTCGCCACGAAGCCCCAGGCCGGAAGCAACATCGCTCACCGACGACCCGTTTTGGCGGTTGGAAATCCGAGCAGGAGTTGCTATTCGAATTGTGACCGCTCCCCACGGGCAAGATCGGCTGGGCGCTGCCCGTGGGTGGCGGTCAGTTCCATCGGCGGATGGCTTCGGTGATCTGGGCGAGGTTGACATCGAGTGTGTCGGCAACGGTGATGATGTCGGGGGTTGTTGTTCCGAGGGGGATTCGTTGTCGTGAGGAGGGGAGGCCGTCCGCGCTGGCGAGCAGTGAGGTGGGAGTGCTGACCGAGGACGGGATCGTCATGATGTGCCACATCGGAGGGGTTCGTTCACCCATCACCAAGGTGGCGCCGACGCGCAGCACCGCGCATGTCTTGTCCGCTCCCACGACGATCACTGCGCATCGGTCCCCGACGATTGTGGCGACACGTGCGGCGATCCTGCGGGCAGATCCGCCACTGGTCTCGGCGATCCACACTCCGTCGCGGAACTCTACTGCCAGCCCGGCGGCTACGAGCTTTGCTCGGATCTCCGCGTGCGGATCGGTGGCCGCGTCGATGGCCAGGGCGATCAGTGATTCGATGGCGTCCCGGTCGGCCACCCGCGCGTAGCTTTGAGTCGGCACGTAGAGGTAGTCGTCGACGATCTCGGTGCGTGCCAGCGGGACCCAGGGCCGCAGCTTGCTCCACGTCGTCTGCCACAAGATGTCCTCGGGGGATCCCCGGTCGAGCTTCGTGTCCTGTCCGAGCAGTGCGAGCCCGACGGCGATCATCGAACTCATATAGTTCAGGGGCGTTTCCGGGACATCGTCGTCGTCGCTGTCCTGTGGAGGAAGCGCGGTCAGAACGTCGGCGATTGCCCATCGCCAATCGTCGTCGTCGGGTGCCCACACCCCGGCGGCGAGAAGGTCGATGTAGATCCGGGTCACTCCCATGCGCAGTTCCAACGGCGGGCGCCGGTCCTTCGCTACGACGGCGCGCCGCAGTTTCTCCGAGCGAGTGCGCCATGCCGCGCGTTGATCCGGATCGATGACCGGAGCCTGCTGATCGGTGCCGGCGTCCGCGATCGGGTCGATGTCCTCGTCGTCCTCGTCGTCGGTGATGTCGGTGACCGGTTCGCTGTCATCGATGGTCCACTGCACGGCCGCGTCGGTCTCGGGCTGGCTGGCGTGTGCTGCACCGGGGAACAGCAACCCGGCGAACGTCGGGCCGAGGGTGCGCTGCACGCTGTCGAGCCAGGAACCCCAGCGGTCGTCGCTCCGGGCGCTTTGCGGTGACTGGGCCGGCGACCCTCTTGGTGGTGTCGTGGCGCGGTGCTGCCCGACCGTCTTCATCAACCGGAGCAGGTCGTTGCTCAACCGGTCGGCTAACGCCGGATCGGTGATGAAGTCTTCGATGCCGTAGTCGCGGGAGACACGAGGGCCGCCGTCGTCAATTTCGCGGGGGAGGCACCGGGCGACGTCGGTCAGGAAGACGACGGTCGTCACGTATTCGTCGGGTTCGGTCATGCGGGCGCGGACTGCTCCGCCGGTGCCTTCGTCCGCCCGGAAGATGGCCTGTACCGGACCGGGTATGTCGGCGTCGCGGACGTCGACGCGTCGCCACGATCCCGGCGCGCCGGTCGGGGACATCTCGATCGTGATCGATCCCGCGACCTTCGTGTGCAGTTCGACCAGGATCGCGTCGTCGTGCCACCGGGCCCCGAGCAGGGTGAGCGGAACACGCCGGCGTGATTCGGCCGACGGCGTGGTTGAGCGTGCTCGCATGCCGGTCGCGTCGACAGTGGTGATCCCCTCTGGGAGCAGAGTCTGTCCGACCGGGTGGGCCGCGACGAGTTCGCAGTTCCCGCCGTTGCGAGTTGTTGTCAACAACGCCGCGCGGGTGAGGTTGGCGCTCCCGACGAGCGCAGTCGTACCGGTGCCGTCGATCCACTCGATGAGCTTGCCGTGACTGGTGCGGGCGTCGTCGAGGAACCGGAACTCGACGCTGGGCACGGTCTCGGTGGCCTCCACCAGTGTCGCCCCGTCGTACCAGGACACGGTCTCCTGGACAGCGACGATGAGCTGCTGCGGGGTCATGCGCGCGGTCAGTGCTGCGACTGCGGAGGAGGTGCGGTCGAGGAACGGCGCGGACAAATGCAGTGCGCGCATCGGAATCTGGGGGAGTTGTTCGAGGATCGGCCGGTCCAGGTTTCCTATGATCCGCAGCTCGGGCAGAGAGTTGTCGACCTGTTCCGGGGTGACCGCCTCAGCGACGACACTCAGTGTGTCGGCGATCCAGGACGGCATCGACACCACCGTGGGCAGAGTGCGCAGCCAGGCGGCGAGATCGAGCAAGGCGGCCGGCCCGGCCGAGCGGGGAGAGCGAATGACCAACCACAGTTCGTCGTTGTGGCCCCACCCGGAGGTGGTGGGGTTTCCGGACCCGATCGCGACCCAGACGTCGTCGTCACCGACGAGCACCGCGAGCTTCGGGTGGAACGCGCCGCGGCAACCGACGTGGCCGTGCTGGTAGGTCCGCCCGGCGTAGCGGACGTCCGCAGCCTCGTGCACCGGCTGGTGCGCGTCGGAGAGAACCGTCACCCGGGCGCCGAGCGCCCGCGCAACCGGCACGCAGTGCCGCTCGAAGAACACCAAATCCAAGGTGTACCCGGTGACCACGACCTCACGCAGCGGGCCATGATCCCACTCACGCAACAACGTCAACGGCGAATGCAGCTCGAACCGTGCCCGCGTCATTGCGGCAGCTCCAGCAACGCCGCCGCCCGCTCGGTGACGACCACGCGGTCGCCGACAGTGTCGAACAGACCGAGTTGCTGTCCGACTTCACCAAGCTGCTCGGTGCGCAAACCCACGTTCCCGGATCCCTCCCGGCTGTCTGCGAAGTATCGACCGTTTCGCTCGTGCAGCTTGGTAGGCAGTTTCATTCGACCGTCGCCGTCGATGTGCATCTTCAGCAGCGCAACGCGGTGGGATTGGGCGAGCATGTCGTCGACCAGGGCACACGCGAAGTCCGGCATGGTCCGATGGAGATGCTCGCGCCGCTGGTGTGCCACCCACTGCGGATCCAGGTACTTGCCGCGGCCGGCGTTGCCGCGAAACGCCTGCTGGGTAACGCCGGTGAGCTGGTCGTCGCGGACCGAGCCGAGTAGGAGCACACCGAGGTCGGCTTCGATTTGCTTCCGCGCCGTGCGGATCTGCGCTTCGGCCGGCAGAGGGTTCCCTCCCGCATCGAAGGGCTCGGGGCAGCTCCGAAGGAACTTCTCGACGGTGTCATCGGGGGTGTGGCTGCGGATCCAGGCGTGCAGGTCATGGCGCGCCGCGGGTTCTCCTGTGGTCCGGATGTGGTCGATTACGTGGTCGACCAGCGCCGACCACAGGCGTCGCCACGCCCCGACAGAGTGGTGGCGGAGAAGCAGACCCCGCCATGTCTGCGCGCGCTTTCCCTCCGCGTGAAACACGGAATCCTCGTCGAGGGCAGGGCCGTAGGCGACTGCGTCGAAGAGCTGGCCCGTCCATCCGTCAGCGTCGGGCTGCAGTTGCACCGCCCGCGCCAGAATCCGGAAGGTTGACCGCCTCGTACGGTCGTTGGCCGTCCACGCCGTCTGGACACTGCCGCCGTCAGTGGCAGTCATGACCGCGCGTAGGGGTGCGACATCCGCGGAATCCGGTCGGATGCGAGTGAGGTCGGCGAAGCTCTGCGCCTCGTCGACGGTGATGGGCCGTGCGGCGACGACGTCGAGGAAGTGCTGGAACATATCTTTCACCGGGCCGGGGGTGTCACGTGGTCCTCGGCGGAAGGCTTCGCGGTCTGTCGAGGCGATGCCCAACGTCACGACGGGTCCCTTGTACTGGGACCAAAATCCCCATGTGCGCGGCGAATATGAACCATCGCCAACGTCGGCGAGGCGATCAGCAGAGCTGGTGGACAACCGCGAGCGGACGGTATCTGCACCGTGCATGTCACCCGGGCCGTCCAGACCACCGGTGTCTGGATCGACCAACGACGCCAGCGCCAGCGCAACCTCGGCTCGGCGCAGCACCGTCCGGCAGGTGATGGTGTCGAAGTCCTTGGTGTGGGCGTAATCGGCCAGCGCCCAGTACAGCCCGTAGTAGCGGCTGTTGCGCGTCATCGTTGACACACCGGGGACAAGGGCATCGACGAGGTTCATCACCGGCGCCTCCACCCGCAGGGGAAATCGACTCCCCTTGGTGTCGAGCCCTGGGGCGCACCACGCTGGCCCGTCGAGCGTGGGAGTGTCGGTCATGGTGACGATCATTGCAAAGCATGATGCGGATGGCGGCAGGCACGGCCCGTCAACCGCGTAACGCAGCGCGGCCAGCACCCCGACCAGGCCGATCACCCTGTGCGGCTCGGCGCGCGTGGCTGGGACAACCAGCTATGGTGGCTCGGCGGCGACCTCGCCCTGTACTTTTCTCTGCCGGTTCCCGTTCCGCAGCGTTTCGATGAGCCCTCCGAACGGTGTCCGCGGCCCTGGATCGTCGCCACCTTGGTGCCGGGCACCCCTGCCGATCGATGGCCGCCGCAGGAGGCGTCCGTGTTGTCGTGGAATACTTCGGGGTCGCGCTCCCGTCACACGCGCTGCGAAGGCGGCCATACCTGGCCGCCTCGAACGGCACTGCACCGTTGGCCCAGAGATCGTCGACGCAATTGGTAAGGCCGCCTCTGTGGCCTGTAACCGTACGGGCAACGAGTGGAAACTGTCGCGCACTTACGTCTGCACTATGTTGACCGTTCTCGCCGCAGTGCAGGGCCGCGACTGAGGGCTCAACGGTATGTCAAGGATGCCCGGCTAGGTCTTCCGCGTTTCGCCGGCGGGACTCTCGCGCAATCTCCGCGCGTTGCGAACCCGGTCCCGCCCGCTGGCGGATCCTTCTGAGTGTGTAATGCCCGCGTGGGAAGAAACGTTTTCGGGTCCTAACCACCGGTGACATTGGCATCAGGAGCGAGGATGATGGAATGAGAACCAACCAGTCTTGTGGTTTCGGCTGGTGGGAATGAGGTTTGTGGAGGTCGTCACACCCTGCACGCGGCGGCGCCTTCTCGCGCAACATCGACATCGCTTTCGACCGATGCGGACGGGTCGATTCAGTAAGAGCGCCTGGATATTTCATGAGCACCGCAGGAAAGGACGTGTACGTACACGAAATTCACACCAATCTTGTAACCGTCTTCTCCATGACAGGAGCAAGCAAGCGAGCGCGCCCGCAGAAACCGAAGAGAATGCCTCGGGCCTTTCCGTTGAACCCGCGCTCGAATTTTGTGATCTCCAACAGCCGGGTTTTTGTATCGATTTGCGAGCTCGGCATCTTCGGCGATCAATTGAAAACGTTCATGGGCTTGGCGAGCATGAGTGTCCACAGCGTCGTCCCGCGTGATTATGGCGTCGTCATCACGCGCGGTGATATCGGCTGAAACACCGACCTTAATAAACGACTAACGTATATACGTCGCATAATCGGACCAGCGAAGCCGAATCCGACTCGTAGCAATCGACTTTCGTGATTGCTACCGGTGTGCCGCCCGAACGGCTTCAGGTCTTTTTGGGGGGTGTCGTGGATTCGGTGCCCAGCGACGAACGACCACCGGGCGCGGCTCGGTGCCGCTGGAATCCGGGTCTACTGCCCCGCTGACACATCGACAACAGCGGGGACCGCTGATTCGGGCACAGGACGAGCGGCCCGACTGTCGGGACCTGCCACGGCCGCGGTGCGGCCAGGTAGTCCTCCGGACCAGGTTGTCCTCGAACTGCGGACACCCCGGGTTCTGCAGTGAGGCAGGGCTTTTGTGCGTGCACGCGCGACCGGTCGCGGCGGCCGGCGTCGACGGCGTGCGGCGGCCGAAAGATTCGAGTAGTCGACTACTCGTGACGCAGCAACCGAACAGATGACGATCGACAACACGTCCAACATCGAGTAACCGATCGAGAGGATAGGGATCAATCATGGCGAAGACGCCCGAAGGAAAGCCGAGCGACGCTGTCACCAGCAGCATCGATGAACTGCTGCTAGCAGCAGTAGAACGTGGTGACGAAAGCCTCGAGACAGGCCGCTACATCGTCACCTTCAAAGAAGGGGCCGTGGAGGAAGGTATCCAGGCGCTCGGCACCCAAGGTTTTCAGGCCGCCGACACCCGTGACTTCGAAAGCCAGGCACTGAGCCTCGAGGACATCGCCGGCACCGATGCCGATGCCGTGGTCTTCCCGGAGGTCGGAGCGGCCCTCGTCGGCGCTGCCGCGTTGGACGAGCACGGGGTGAGCGCCCAGGCCGAAATCGCAGCTGACAGCCCATTCGAGGCGATCGAACCGGAGTATTTCGCATTCGCGGAGCAGGATGTGGATTACCTGCGCGGATTCACTAGGGCGACCGAGGTCATCGCCCGCGACCTCAACGGCGGCAACGGCCTCGACCTCGTCGGGGACGCCGATCTGAAGACCCAGGTCCTCGGTGCCACGTGGGGCCTCATCGTTTGCACGGTGCCGCCGAGCCTACGCAGCGGCGCAGGCAGCAAGGTCGCTGTTCTCGATACCGGCATGGACCTGGGCCATCCGGACTTCGCGGGACGGCCCATCGTCAGCCAGTCGTTCGTCGGCCAGCCTGTGCACGACCTGCACAGCCACGGAACTCATTGCATCGGCACTGCCTGTGGCCCCAAGGCGCCGCCCGGCACCACTCCCCGGTATGGCATCGGGTACAGGACCCCGATCTTCGCAGGCAAGGTCTTGAGCAACACTGGAGCGGGTACGACCGGCGTCGTACTCAACGGCTTGAACTGGGCGATCGCGAACCGGTGCCCGGTCATTTCCATGTCCCTCGGGTCACAGGCGCCGGTGCAGGCTGCCTATACCGCGGCGGGCACTGCGGCCCTGAATAACGGATGCCTGATCATCGCTGCCGCAGGCAATGCGGGCGCGGCTACGGGCGCCCCGGCCAACTCGCCGACAATCATGTCGGTGGCTTCGCTCGACCGCAATCTCACCCCGTCCTCATTTTCGAATCGCGGGAAAATCGAGATCGCAGCTCCTGGACGGGACATTTTCTCCTCGGTTCCTCGGCCCACTCGTTACGGCACGAAGAGTGGTACCAGCATGGCCACACCACACGTGGCAGGCTGCGCCGCGTTGTGGGCCGAGACCGGCGCGAACTTGCGGGGAAGGGCCCTGTGGACCAAACTGCAGGCCACGGCCAGACCCCTTCCGTTCCCGGCCGCGCAGGTAGGGCGTGGGCTCGTGCAAGCGCCCTAGGCTGTGGCGGCGACTGGATCTGCACGATGGGGTGGACTGGGAGGTGACCGAGGATGACGCAGCGATGGATCGTCACCACCTCCCAGGATCGCCCCATCACACCGATCGCGAAGGATCTGTCCGATGCGGGCTTCGACATCGACAGCATGCTCGAGGAGATTGGCGTCATCGTGGGGAGTGCCGACGTCGGTCTCGCTCAACGATTGCGGGCGATCGCCGGCGTTGTCGACGTATCTCCGGAGTCGTCCATCGATATCGGTCCTCCGGAGGCCCCCGAGATGTGGTAAGTCCCCCCGCCAGCTCGTGACAGATCTTGTTGTCGGGGATGGGAGGTAGGGCATGGCTCTCGGTCGGTGGGCGATCAGCGATGCCACCGGGAAGGGCACGTTGCCGGGCGGCCTGCCGCCCGGCAGGCTCGGCGAGCTCCGCTTGTACGCAATGTGCTGCATCCACAAAGCCGGTTGTCGATCGTGAACCTCACCCTTCCGGGCCGCGGTTCCATTCTGTTTAGTCATCTAAGGATCAGTGACAGCTGGGATCCGTGCGAGGAGACTCAGAAACAGACCAGATTGTCTCTTCCGCGTTGAGGCCGCGGGCGTGAGACCGCGGCAGAGAGTCGGGGGTGAATGAGATTAAGACACGATTGGATGACGTCTTGCTGGGGATCTTTATGTGATTTCTTTGTCGTGATTGTCGGTTGCTGCCCCTGTGCGCAAGTTGGTGGAAGTCCGGCTTCACCGAGTTCGGCGGATCTGAGTCGTCCGATGTCAACGTTGTATTTACCGCGGGTCCGATTGGCGAGTTGGTATTCGCAACAGTAAACGCAGACCTCCGCAGTCGCGCAGCGCTTCTGCGGATTGGGTAGCGTTATAGAAAATCCTGTAAGTGGAAAGGTAAACAGATGTCCTTCGAACTCGGCGACCATGTTTGGTATTGGAATGGAAAAATTTCCTTCGAAACAGACATTCCCAGGAAAGAATGGTTCGGCCATCTCCCGGGGTTCGAGCCAGACAATCCCATCGATTACCGAGGGTATGGAAAAGAAATATTCAATTTCGTCATTCACGCCGATGAAATCGCTCGAGGCCGCCCACAAATGACGAATTTCGAGGGAAGCTTCGCCTGGCTGAACAACAATCCGGGAAACATCACTGGCCACCCCAACGGTACCGACTTCGGCCAGTACCCGGGAAAGTTCAACTGGCACAACTTTCTAATCTTTCCGACATGGGCCAGCGGATATGATGCCATCGCCAAGCTGCTACGGACAAACCTCTACGCAACAAAGTCCATTCTGGACGCGTTCAAGATCTACGCACCTGCGTCTGACGGCAACGACCCCGTCACCTATGCGAACGCCGTGGGCGTGGCCTTAGGAGTTCCGGTTTCGACAAGGGTGGGCGATCTCGACGAGGAACAGATGCTGGTCATGCAGGACAAGATCCAGGAGATCGAAGGCGTTATCCCCGGTGCAAGCCTGTCCTGGGATTCGGACGAGATACCCGTCGTGATTGCGGAACTGCTGCCGACATTCGTGCGCAAGTACAGTCGTCCGCGTGCCCTTCTCCAACCGCGCAGCCCGTTCACGGTGGAAGTAACCGCTCCAGTCGGAGTCCCCGGATTCACCCAAGGCTACGGCGGTCCGAACCAGGGGGGGCACGTCGGGCCGAGTTGGTACATCCAATACGGCATGGATATCGGAGGTGCCGAAGGAACCCCCGTGTACGCGGCGTTTGATGGTCACGTCACGAAGTTTCAACCGCATAATCCTGCAGCAGACAGCGGTAGAGTTTACGGCGCACAGATCTTCATGCGATCGCCGAACGACGTGATGGGAGGCTTCTACACGCACCTAACTGACGTGGCTGATGGGCTGGGTGTGGGATCGGGGGTCGCTGTTGGCGAGTTCCTGGGCAGGATTCACAAATTCGGCGGGATCTCACCACATCTGCATCTGGCGTTGGTCGAGATCATCGGCGGCGCACCCGACGGGCAATACCAGGGGATCGACCTCTACCAGTTCTTCCTGAGCTTGCAAACAAACAATCCAGAGGCCTTTGTTCCTGTTCAATTCTGGCAGGACGGGCGGCCACCGGAGCCGCAGTTTCGTTCCGCGCGGTTTGGCGTGTTGCGTTCCAACGATAGCCGCATTTCCAATGCGCAGCCGCAGAAGGACCCGCAGAAGGAGCCGCAGAAGGACCCGCACGGAGAACCACGGAACCTCGCCACGTTGGTGTTAGAAACACTGAAATGCGAAGCAACAGACGACACGGGGAGTGACGAACCATACATCACCATAAACGAGGATGAGGTATGGAGGGCATCTGATGTCGATGCCGGCGACATCAGATCAATCGATATACGGCACAGTTTCGACAATATCGCGCGCCTTGAACTTCTGGACGGGGAGGTCGGTGCAGACAGCGAGATCGGATCCAAGATAATTGAGTCGGCCGAGGCCAGTTCAGGCCTTCGACGTGCCTATATGAACAATGGCTCCGCCCTTTACATAGTCGAGTATCACGTTGAGTGACCAAATTTTCTGTCGTCTTGTGGAATCGCCACGCTGAGATCGATTCCGCTCGGGATGAAGTGGTGATGTCGTGCGCGTCGACCTGGTCACAAAGCCTGAATTCACGTGTGTCACGAACGTTGAAAGGAGCTTGATGTACAAAGAGCGTCTTGAAACATGATCGCGGACGATGACGGCTGGGGCTACGTGCACGGGCACCTGTCCTCCGTTGGC
>NZ_JBHWUE010000170.1:0-12814 GCF_042738615.1 Rhodococcus sp. NPDC059968 | reverse complement strand
TTGTAGTAACACGCCTCCAACGCGCATATTCGGCATTACCCCAGTTCAGCGCGCCTTTCCGGGAAATCGTGTGCTCATCAGCTGCGGAAGTCGGGCCAGATTCACTGATATTTACCAACTTTCAGGCAAGGAGACCAGCATGAGTTCAGCACAAAAGACAGTCGTTCTCGTTCACGGGGGCTTTGTGGACGGATCCGGCTGGAGGGCCGTCTACGACGCCCTCAAGAAGGACGGATTCAACGTCCGCGTCGTGCAGAATCCGACAAAATCACTGACGGACGACGCGGCCACCACACGTCAAGTCATCGATGACGTCGACGGTCCCGTCATCCTCGTAGGGCACTCCTACGGGGGAGCCGTCATCACCGAGGCCGGCACGCACCCCAACGTCGCCGCCCTCGTCTACATCACCGCATTCGCGCCGGACACCGGTGAGTCCGTGAACACCCTCCTCGGCGGCTTCCCACAGGACGGACCCCAGCCCCCGATTCTGCCGCCACAAGACGGCAACCTCTTCCTCGACCGGAACAAATTCTCCGACTCGTTCGCCGCGGACGTGCCAGCCGAGCAAGCGGCGTTCCTGGCCGACTCCCAGGTTCCATGGGGTCTCGACGCCCTCGGTGGGACCATCAGTGACGCCGCCTGGCGCGTCAAACCCAGTTGGTACCTGCACGTCACCGAAGACCGGATGATCCCACCCGCCGCACAGGAGTCGATGGCCAAGCGGATCGGAGCGACCGTGATCGAGACACCCGGAAGCCACGCCGTGTACGTATCGCGACCCGACGTCGTCGCCGACATCATCCGACAGGCAGCAACTGCAGACGAACAATAGTTACCGGCAGGGACCCACACGGGATCTGCCTGTTCCAGTCAGAGAGTGTCAATCGTGCGAGCCATCTTTGAGCTCGCACGATCGGGACGAGCGTGGCGCATTCGAATCCATCACCCGCTTGTCGAACCGCATAGACTTTTCCGGCGCCGCGAAGGCGCTCGGTCCAACAGGATCCGAAATGACCGTAAACCCCGTCCCCCACCCACGCTCTGCTTCCGACTGCTCGGCGCCTCCCGAGGCAGACATCGACCAACAGATTCGCAAGTACAGGCACGCGCGACGACGAAGCCGCCGAGAACGACTTGGTGATCGCCGTAATCCTGCCTTGCCCAGGGAATCCTTCGAAATCATCGAGCTGGCTCGGATCTGGATGCCGTATGGCGGAGTTCCCGCTGACCTCACATTCGAGACCTTTGGGATCTCCCAGCATCAATTCCTCGAGCGACTGAGGCGAGCAGTCGAGACCACAGGTTGCGATTCCCGAACCGCGGGCGAACTCGCCACGGTGTACGCACACGTGCAGGAGACACCCCACCAGCCCGACCAATCCACCTGATTCGTTGCACCCGAACGGGCACTGTTCGGCGTCAGACACGCATGTATTCATGAAGATCCAGAGGATGTGAGTCCGCTCGATATCGATTACGAACACTTATCGGCGGACAGGTGCGTCGTCCGAATACGCAAAACTACTAACGGGTCCCGACGTAACGCTCGGACCAGCCGCAGTAGGGTGGACGACGCAGGAGGCCGCGGAACGGTTAGGCATCATCCGGCCGACGTTGGAGCCGCACGCATCAAGCACCACCGCGAACAACCGTATCCGGTACTTGTTGGTGTCGAGTTCGGAACGGCCAATTGCACCGGACCCAGCTCTAGGTACCATGCGACGTACGCGTTCTTCGGAGTCGGGTATGACCCACCGTCGTTCGACCCGACCGCGGGCACAGTCGCCATGTCTGATTCTGGTCGAGCAACCAAGTCGGATGTAGACGCAAAGCGGCCGGCCCCGGATGCACACACATGGTTGTCCCGCCCATGATTGCGGGACACTTTGTTTCGTCATCGACGCGTGCTCCACGAGCACAGCGAGCAACTTTAGCGTCATCCGGTCCTCGGACGATCAGCACCTGTAGCGCTCTCGACCCGATCGCTGCAGTTAGAAGTGAGAGGACGTTGGTGCCCGATGGGGTGGCCGAGGAACAGCCTCGGGAACATGCCGAGATCAGAGGTGCGATTAGCGTCCCGCATTGCCTGTAGACCTGGATCAGCAGGTTCGATCCAATGTCTGCCTGCTTCCGGGTCGCGGTGTGCGGAGCCACTGCGCCATCCGACCGGTGGATGCGTTGAGCCCGGTTCTCATCGCATAGCCGAAGCACTGAGGATCATCATGAGCCAATGGTGTGTCCCTGCCACAGTGAATACCGGCGGCCGTCTAGGGAATTGCGGAGTACCGTCACCGAGCTCGGTGACGGACGGCGCCCATATCCACGACGGCAATGATCTCCCGAAACTCGCCCGCGCGAAGAAACTCCTCCACCTCGAGAGCCGCTTCGGTCTGGCGACAACCCCGCACCCGTCCGACCACCCAGACACAGCCGAGAGGACAAGAGGCAGATCATGAACGCCGGTCACCGCGTTGCGTTGTGCACCCTCGGAGGGACCATCGCGTCCTTCCCCACGCCGCCGGCCCCGGGGATCCTCCCCCGCGAAAACTCCCCGAGCCTGCGCTCGGCGATCTAGCAGATACTTCCCAGCATCGAGATCGTCGAACACAGTCTGGCCCAGGCCCTCTCCGCAGCAACAGATTTCGAGCTGCTGCAGTCGTGATCACTCGGCAAAGATCTCGGCACATTGCCAACTCGAATCGATCCGGTCCCGAACTGCCCGTGCCCCGCTGGTGATTCGGGCCGCGACGGGCAGCACCTGCCGTGTGGGAGTCGCCCTTGACCATTGCGTGCCCCTGCCCACTTCACGGCGAGCCACAAGCTATTCAGGGGCGGATGAGTACCTTGATGGCGCTGCGCTCGTCCATCGCCTTGTATGCATCGACGATGTCCGCGAGCGAAACCTCGCTGTCGAATACCTTGCCGGGCTCAATTCGGCCGTTCAGCACATCCGGGAGCAGGTCATCGAGGTAGGCGCGGACAGGTGCAATGCCGCCGCGAACGCCGACATTCGTCCCGAACATCTGTCCGACTGGCAGCTCCCCGTGTGGGACACCGACGAATCCAACCTGCCCCCCTGGACGGGTGGAGGACAGCGCCTGATCCATCGACTCCTTGGTGCCGACGCACTCGAGCACAGCGTCCGGACCGATGCCGTCGAACATCTCCTTGAGCCTGGCGATGCCGTCTTCCCCGCGCTCAGGCACGATGTCCGTTGCGCCGAACTCGGTCGCGAGCTTCTGCCGGGACTGGTGCCGAGACATCGCCACGATTCGGGACGCACCCAGCCGCTTCGCGGCGATCACCGCGCACAACCCCACCGCGCCGTCACCAACGACAGCGACGGTGCTGCCTTCCTGCACGCCGGCCGACACGGCGGCATGATGCCCGGTCGCCATGACGTCGGACAGGCTCAGCAAGCTCGGAATCAGCGCCGGGTCGGGGTTCCCGCCGGGAACGACGACCAGCGTGCCGTCCGCGAGCGGGACACGGACCCGTTCACCCTGGCCCGCATCCGCGAACCCTTCCTCCTTCGTGCCGACGCCCCAGAGCCCGCCGTGTAAGCACTGGCCGGTGACACCGTTCCGACAGTTGAAACAGGTGTTGTCCGAAATCGAGAATGGGGCGATCACGAAATCACCGACCGTCACGTTCTCGACGCTGTCACCGACAGCCTCAACGACGCCGACGAACTCGTGCCCGATGCGGTGGGGCCGCTCGGTGGGTTCGATGCCACGATAGAGCCACAAGTCGGAACCACACACGCAGGACGCGACGACCTTTACGATCGCGTCGCGACCACTCGAACCCGGGCCTGTGGCGAGCACGGGGTCCGGGACCTCTTCGACTCGAATGTCCCGCTCTCCATGAATGACTGCAGCGCGCATTTTTGCTCCTTTGTTCGCAACTGGCCAGTCAACGCACATCATTGACCGCCTGTAATCACGATATGGAGCAACGCAGCATCGAGGGAGTCACGCTCCGTGACCCCCTCACAGCCATCACTGCCGGGTGCCCGGAGCGTCCTGGTCGAAGCGGGCATCGTCCCGCGCCCACAAGTCGAGCAGCCGCATCGCATCACCCGCGGGCGTACCTGGTTCCGGATTGAACGTCAGTAGCGACACATCCACGTGGGCGGCGAGGTACATGCCCTCGTACGTCAGATCCATCCGCCCCACCACCGGGTGGTTCACGCGCTTCAGACCGGTCGCGTGTCGGCGGACGTTGTGCGAGGCCCAACGCGTCGCGAACTCCTCCACCTCGAGCAGTTCAGCTACCAGCGCCGAGAGCTCCGGGTCGTCCCTTCCTGTGCCGAGCTCGGTGCGTAGGATGTCAACACTGTTGTCGGCGATGATGTCCCAGTCCACCCAGAACGCCCGCGATGCGGGTTGGTTATTGAAGTGGAACCACGTGTGATTAACCGGATCCCGTGACCCGTCGTACATGGGCGCGTAGAACGCCCTGCCGAGCAGGTTCGCCGCGATCACGTCGCCACGGCGATTAACTGCAAAGGCTGGGATGTGCTCCATCGCATCCAGCAAGCGCTGCACGTCGGGACGTACCTGCGTGACCATCCGGATTGGTTCGGCCGCATCACCCTCGGCCAGTGCCTGGTGCAGTCGCCGAAGATGTTCCCGCTCGACATCCGTCAGCCGCAACACCCGGGCGACCGAGTTGATGATCGACGCCGACGCGCCCGCAGCGTCGCCGCGTTCGAGGCGGGTGTAGTACTCGACGCTCACACCCGCTAGCATCGCAACTTCCTCCCGCCGGAGGCCCTTCACCCGTCGTTTCGGGTCATTGCCCTGGATACCCAGATCACCCGGGGTGACGCGTTCTCGCCGCGACACCATGAAGTCACGGATCCGCCGACGGAGATCATTATCCTTACTCGGGCTCATGGCTCTCAGTACTCCTTGCTCGCCTACGCCCACGGTAGCGCTACCTGCGGACCGATCACACCGCGTCCGAACCCTCGCCTGTCGACAGCGAACTGGAGCCCTTACGGATCGGACAGCCAAGAGACCGATGACGAGGTCACCGCGGCTGTGAACGTCGTGTGGTTGCCATCGTGGTCGTGGTCGTGGCGGCCGTCTGAGCGGTGGTCGGGAACGACGCTTGCGGGCGCCGGTTGTGCTTCCCCGTTGTCCAAGCCTCCGACGGCGACGAAGCCACCTCGATTACCCGGATGTTCCTGTGGCACATCACCGAATACGAACCCAGCACCAATGAGGAACAGGGGTGGCCTGCTGCGGGATACCAGAGAGTCGCTTCGCCTCGACCAACTTGGTGGACGCATACGGCGGGGGTGACGTGCCCATCCAAGTAACCGACGACAACGAGCGGATCCTCCCGCCCGCAGTCGGGGACTCCGACGCCATCGCCATCCCCCACAACCGCCGCGATGACGCGTACTTCCTCCACCAGAATCGACCTCGACCCATCGTTGTGCGGACACGAAATACAGCCCGCCGAGCTTCGACACCCCAATCCAGGACTAAGCTAGAGCCGTCCATCGAATCGTCTCCCCCAGCCCGCGGGTCGCGCCGATCGGACTCTGGAACTGCTGATCTCGGGGGTGTGCGCCAACACATCGCTCCAACTGGAGTGGTCCCCGGGCCCTAACTTGACCTCACGGGACACCCGATGTTTCTGTGGCACCTCGTCGATGTTCGGCGTGGCGGGTCAGTTCTCCGCGACGACGGTTGCGTAGCTGGTGTTGTCCGCTGGTGCCGAACAGTCGTCCGCCGTCGCCTGCTGGAGCAGCGAATACAACTGCTCCCGCTGGGCGGGGTTGAGGGCGGAAAGGACATGATCCTCAGCCGCCGCGAGGGCACACTCCGCGTCTGCCAGGCGGGACGCCCCCGCCTCCGTGAGCTGGACGAGGTGGCGGCGCCGGTCCAGCGTGGAGCGGATGCGTTCGACGAGGCCGGCACTCTCGAGGTCGTTGAGAAGACCGACGATGTTGGCGCGATCCAGCATCAGTGTCGCCGAGAGTGCTTGTTGGGTAATTCCACTGCGGTCGCGCAGCACGGTCAGAGCGACCAGGTGACGCGGCCGCAGCCCCAGCGGGCCGAGAACGCATTCGCCGTGCAATCGCATCCTCCTGGCCAGGTAATCGAGGAGGGCACCGCAACGGTGCGTGGGCTCGTTCGCCAGACCATCCATGTCGGATATCTTACACTTCCCCGCCAACAATTGGTGTGCTAAGAATGTTTTGTCTTACACAAACCATTGGCAACGCACGACAAGGACTATGGCCATGGCTCACCTTCCGCACATAAATTCGAGCATCTCCGGCCCCGCGTCGACCAGTCGCGCAATGACCGCACGCGCCGCAAACACCCGGCAGGTGACGTATCCCGACGGGGCGGCTGATCACCCGACGGGCGCGCAACCACGTCAACGCACGCCATCGACGCTCCGAACCAGGCAGGTCCAGGCCACCAGCTCGGCGAATGCCGGTGAGTACGTCGGTTCCGTCGCGACGACGGTGGACGCCCTGTCGGTCGACTGGTGGTATACCCCCGCCTTCGACGCGGTCGTGACCCTTTCCAGCGAGATCCCCTACTACCGCGGCCGGAAGGCCGTCCTCGCCTGGAACCGCCACTTCGGGTGGTCGCTCGGAGTCCACGGACTCACCCAAGGAAACGTGCTGGTGGTCGAGGGACTCGGATTGGGACCAGCACCGGATCCCGCGCACTGCTCGGATCGGGTCGCCGAGTTGCTCACCGAACTCGCCGACTGGGCCCCTCTGCCGGCATCCGGACTGCCCGCCCCACGAATCGTGCACGGGCCCGACGCTCCCCGCGGGTGACCCAGATCCCGGGAACCCGTCCGTCTCCGGTGTCAACCCACTTGATATCGCAGACACCACGATCCTTCTCAGCTTTTGTCCAGGAAGGTAAGCCATGCTCGTCGCGACCATCGTCGTCTCGATCGCCCTCGCGTCCCTGTTGCTCGTCGCCGACATCGGAAGACTACGCCGCGACGCGATGCAGATGACCACCCTGACAACCGTCGGCTTCCCTCACCGCGGCGTGGCTCCTCGCCGCCGCCGAATTTGCCGGAGCAGTGGGCCTGCTCCTCGGGTTGTTCTCGTGGCCGCTACGAGTGGCTACCACAGCCGGGTCATCGCCTATTTCATCGGGGCGACCCTCGCACACGTTCGCCTCTGGGGACTACAAACTCGTCAGGCCCCTCATACTTCTGCTACTCGCGGTAGCCACCCTCGTGCGCACAATTTCCGCATAACGCGGGAGCGGTGGCCGCCTTTCGTTCCAGGCCCTCGCGTTTGATCGATCAGGCACCATGAGAAAGGAGGAATAAACCATGATCATCGATGATCAGCACCACCTCAGAGGCCGCTCCACCTCAGAGAACGTACTACGGTGGAAGGCATTCGGATTGTTTTCCGCCACCACTATCGGCGGGATGAGTCTGCTGGGAGCCTGGATTGGTAACCCGACACTCGGTGCCCTTGGTGGCGGACTCGCCGTCGGTCTCGTATTGCTGGCGGCGGCCATGCTCACATAGTCGCACGATGGTCACCCCCGTACAACCATCCCAGATCCACCAAGCGGCACCAACACCTGGACGACATCACGGGTAGAAGACGACCTGCGCGTCAACCGCGAGCTGGCTAAGAGAAGTTCATGATCCTCTGACGTTCGATTCGATCCTCAATCATCAACGGACGTCGCTCGCCACGCACCATGTCATCCCGACAGTGCACCGAGCCAACGAGTTCCGAACAAGCAAGACAGCCGACGGCACCTCGGCACTTGCTTCTCCAGCGCAGGTACAGGGATCGCGTAGGTCAGTTTCACCCGCCCCTCACTGAAGCCCGCCTACGGCAATCGCGCACCCATCGATGTCCACGAAGCCGACGGTCCCCTCTGGGCGCAGCGCTGTGACCGATGCCACCTCCGCACCCAACTCGGCAGTACAGAGCAGATGTCCATATGAAACTTCACTTATTCGCCATCACCTCGGCGCTCCTCGCCGCCACACTCACAGCCGGTTCCACCACTGCACTCGCGGAACCAGCAAGCCCCCCAAACGAGATCAGATATGAGGCACACATCGAAGGTACCTCGATTATCACCACGATCGACACCGGAAAGTTCACTCTGACTCCGAACAACTCCGCCGATCTCACCGACGAAACGGGGATGAGCGTTGTTTCACTGCCCCTCACCTATCGCATCGGCGAACGTGAATTGCCTTTCCACCGAGAAGTAAGCAGCGACGGCAAGACTCTTCGCATGACCCCGAGCGTCGACCAGCTATCCACGCCCAAAGCGGGCAATCAACTTGCGCTGCACGATACAGCATCCATCGCGGAGAACTCCCGAGCACAGACGGGCTTCCAGCAACAGCTCGCGATCGCGTCCGCCGTCGGTAGCCTCACCGGGACCATTGTCGGCGCAATTCTCGGGTTCCTGCTCGGGTGCGCCATCGGAACCCCTGTCGCAGTCTTCGGATGCCTGCCATTCGGTGTCACCGGCGCCGGTATCGGAGCCATTCTTGGAACGATCGCCATCGGTGGACCAACCCTGATCGTCGCCGGAATCGACCTCCTCACCACCCTCAGCGCACCACCGGGAACCACCAAATGGGCTGAATGATCTTCTGCCCACCGTCGTTCAATTCTCCGGTCATACACCGAACTGCCTGTTTCGGGCGGGCACCTGAGAGTGTACTGATTCTCTGTACCCACTCGGCCACGCCGGTAGACAGGTCTGATACCGAATCATTCGGTCGCCCAATCCGACTCCACGGCGGCCCGCGAAGCCCACACCAAATCAGAGAAAAAAACGATGGATAGTCGCGAGGGAATGCCAACGGAATGGCAGGCGCTGGTAGCCGACCTAGCCGAACGCTACCAGGATGTGCTTCGTCTTCGACTCACCTATCGGCGGTCCGTGTCAGAAACCGCAGAAGCAATGCGCACAAGCCCCGCTGACATTCTAATGACTCAACACGCGGCACTGAATAGGAAGTACTATGCAGCGGCACCTCGCAGAGACCACACCCATCAATCCTCGCGGCGCGGCGGGTACGGCGCGCGTGTACGGCGAATCCTGCGCCGCCGCGCGAGCTGAGGTCAGGCGACGGGCCGGTAGCTGCGTGTTACGCAGCGACGGCGTGTTGGCGCAGTTCGTTCGATTTGTTATCGTCGGCGGATCGAGCAATGCGCTGTACGCGCTGTTGTTTCTGATTCTCCATTCGTACGGCGTATTCGTCGCCAATGCTGCAGGCGTTGTCGTCAGCACAATCGTCGCAAACGAGCTCCACCGCAGGCTGACGTTTCATGCCTCCGCGCGGGTGAGTTGGTTTGTGGCGCAATGGGAAGCCGGCGGACTTGCGTTGGTGGGTGTGACTCTCACGTCGGTAGCTCTCGCATCGTTCGAGTTCATGGCCCCCACGGCCAATCCTCCGGTGGAAGCCAGCTTGGTGGTCGCGATCAGCGCGTTTGTCGGTGTGCTGCGATTCCTTGCGCTACGGGGCTGGGTGTTCTCGGTCTCGCCCGCGTCGAGTGGGATCGGGGCCGGCAAGGATTCCACCGCGGAGTTGGCGGTGGGAAGCATACTGAAATAATCCATTCGCAGCCGACGGGGAACCGTTTGGTACCAAGAAATCGTCTGCTGCGGTCCGGTTTCAGGGAGCGACTCGTAGTGGAAATGGAACCACCTCGTACGACATAGTAGGGAAGTGCACAATGCACGGAACTGAGACTCCTGCTTATCGGTAAAGTGTCAATCCGGCTCTACAACAGCTCGTCCACGGCTACGAACCACCACCGCCGCGGCAGAGCCGCACCACTGCGCCGTCCGGGCTCACAAGAGCAGGGGACGTGTCATATTCACAGTTCCTAGATGGACCGACCCAGTCCCGAGCACAAGAGCGGCACAGCGCATCGTGCCCGCACTTCCGAGTATGGGGACCACATTCCACGGACCGAGCCCCTGGCCGCACATCACCCGCACGATCCGAGTAAGGGGGCATCGCCGCGCCGCGATCGCGTACCTCGACCAGGAGGCACCCGAGCTGCTGCCGCTACGTGCCGGCGACATCCTCGTCGTCAACGCCTCCAGGGCCGCGGTACGCGCGCACGCCACCTCCCCGATCGCGCTTACATACTTCGTCGAGGCCTGCGTCCGGGTCCTGTCGTCACCGAACCTGCACACAGGCGTCATCACCGACGACCCCGAGGTCGTCGCCGCCGTCCGCACGTTCATCGACGGCATCGAGGAGATCACCGAGGTCGACCAGGCGTTCCTCGACAACGCCACCTCCGAATGGCAGATCGGTCGGGCGGTGCCGATCCCCGGGCTCAGCGGCCGCGTACGCGCCGACCCCGGGTTCCTGCCCGCGAAGGTCACCCGGATGTTTCTGCGGCACATCGTCGAATTCACTGACTCCGCGGGCTCGCTGTGAGATCCCATTCTGGTGACGGCTATTCAATTTTCGGCCTGGTGGGGATGCCGAGGTCGACGACGGCTCCGTTGTGGGAGCTGCGATCGCGCTGGAAGCGTGGGCGATACAAGCCGCGGCGCTCGCATGCATACGGTTCCATCGGGTTGTGATGGGCGTTTGCCCGTCGGCCATGTGAGGAACGACCCGAGGGAAAGGGGTTCACGATCGGCCCGCTGCCCTCCTCCAGGTCGAACCCGTAGAAGCATCGCAGCACCGTCTCGCTGTGTGCGCGAACCGATGCCGAATAGGGCTTCCCGCTCGATGTCGCCGTCGTACTCGATTAGCGCCAGTGCGATCGAATCAGTTTGCCTGCCAACAGTAGCCAGCGACAGAAATCCCGCGCCTCAGCATGGGTGGCGGAATTCCACGACACGTCGATCGCCCAGAGAAATCGGAACCAGCGCAGCAAATCCATCCCGTAGGAGCGGATCGTGGCGTCGGAACAGCCTCGCGCCTGCAAATCCCGGAAGTATGCGGCAACCGACTCCACCGACGCACCGGCGGGATCGGTCAGCATCAACGGCTGCCACCGATCGTCAGCCGCGCGCAGCGAACCCTCCAACGGAACCACCAACTCGGCGAGATCGCGCGGAACTTCCTCATCGATTGTCACGGTTGAGACCCTCCATCAGACCGCACAGGAGGCCTGAAACTGCACACCCGTGTGTCGACCGGGGTGGGTGCAGTCCCCATCGTGAAAGCCACACCCCACCCCAACACCGGCCACAGCGGCCCCGCCGCGGCCGCTCCCACAAACGCCTCGCACGCCACCGCGCTCAACACTGGCGGCCCACCTTCGCGACCACGACAACTCACCCCCAGGCCACCGGCGCGCTGACACACTATTCCGCAGTACTTACGTTCCTTCTCACGATCTTTCGTTCCGAGTACTCACCAACGCGCACACGAGGCACAACACATCCACCCCGAAACCCCGACCACTCGAATTGCAACGAGCGTCCGCCGAACTCATCGTCCGCGTGGCCGGACTCACACCGCACCGGCGTGTGCTCGCCGACCAGAGCCACCGTCGTCGGCGAAGCCAGGTCACCCGACGTGCACTCGTCCTACTCGACGTCGAGCCAGCAGCCAGTAACAACCCTCATATCGCGCCTTCCCGTGTTGCGAAGGCTCAGTCGACGAACTTCAAGTGGTGGTTGAGGACCGGGCCGATTGCCGCAAGGCCTTGCGGGCTCGTCATCTGCTCATGACTGGTGGGGACTTGGTATTCCTGCACTTCACCCAAGACGTATTCCTTCCAGATCGCGGCCCCCGTCTGACGCCTGAAATCTTGGCGATCCTGAGAACTTTCTGTGGCGCTGAAGAACAGAAGGTCAGCACCCTTGAGTGGCGACGGCCGGTGCGCGAGAGCGACGTCGACGAGGTCGCCGTATTGGCGGTAAAGAGTCTCGAGATGGGCCGGCGTCAGCGCCGCGAACAGTCCGCCCTTGCGACGCAGCAACGCCGCGGCCTGTTCTGTCGTCGTGTTCACATCCTCACCGGCATCGTATAGCTCAACAGCACCAAACTCGGCAACCAGTCTTGTGATCGTCGGGGCCTCGTGTTCGGTCACGATTCCGGCCATCAGGCGGCTGTCCATCATGGCAAGCGTGGCCACGTCGTCCCCATCACTCCGCAGCTGCACCGCTATCGCGTGGGCAATCTGGCCTCCCACCGAGTAGCCGAGCAGGTGATACGGCCCGTGCGGCTGCACGGACCGGATCTCCCGGGTATAGCGGTCCGCAAGCTCATCGAGCGAGTCGAAGCGCGTATCGGAATCGGTCAATGCGGGTGATTGAACTCCGTAGATCGGCCGGTCGTCGTCCAGGTACTGGACCAACCCGCTGAAACACCATGCCAGCCCGATTGCGGGATGAATGCAGAACAGCGGATTCCGGCTCCCGGTGACACGCAGCGGAAGCAGAACCTCAACGGATGAACCGACGCCTTTGTCGTCGGTAGCCTCCGGGCCCGTCGCCAACCGGTGCGCTAACGACGCGGGCGTCGAATGAGTGAAAATCCACTGGACCGGCACGTCCGTCATGATTGATTCGCGCAGTCGCGCGACGACTCCGGTGGCCGTCAACGAATTGCCTCCGAGGGCGAAGAAGTTGTCGTCCGCGCCGACCCGCGACACACCGAGTTCGACTGCAAACGCGGCGGCCACGAGAGATTCCGTGCCCTCTCTCGGTGCCCGGAATTGTCCTCGGCCGGTGCTGAAGTCGGGCGCAGGTAATGCAGCGCGGTCGAGTTTGCCGTTCGCCGTGAGGGGCAGGGCATCGAGGACCATCACGGTCGCGGGCACCATGTGCGGGGCCAACCGCTCGCC
>NZ_JBHWUE010000169.1:0-12854 GCF_042738615.1 Rhodococcus sp. NPDC059968 | reverse complement strand
GACCTGAGGACACCGTCGACAGAACAAAACCACAACCACCCACTAAACCACCTGGTCAAACCACATAAACTGCTGCCAAACCGCCGCAACTTCGGCTTAGGGTTGCGACCAATCCCCGGCGACAATGGTGGGCGAGCAGCTCCCAGACTTCCTGCCACGAAAGTCCCAGCGGTGCCACCAGATCGAACACGATGTCGCCGATGATCGTCGTGTGATCCTGTGTTGCTGCCGCATCGGGAGCGGGTGCCGATGCGGGAGCAACGACGTCGACCACGCCGACGCCCGTCGGGGTTTCTCAGTCTTCGGTGACCGCGAGGGTGACGTCGATGTTGCCGCGGGTGGCGTTGGAGTAGGGGCACACCTGGTGCGCCTTCTCGGTCAGCTCGAGCGCCTCGGCGCGCGGCAGGTGGGGGAGGGAGACCTCGAGGGTGACGGCGAGACCGAATCCACCGCCGTCCGTCGCGCCGATGCCGACACGGGCGCCGACGGCCGAGTCGGCGACATTCACCTTCGCCTCACGGGCGACCAGCTGGAGTGCGGAGTGGAAGCACGCCGCGTATCCGGCGGCGAACAACTGCTCGGGGTTGGTGCCATCGCCGGACCCACCCATCTCGGTAGGCATCGCAAGGTTCAGGTCGAGCCGGCCGTCGGACGTGCGGGCATGGCCGTTGCGGCCTTCTCCGGTCACGAGGGCTTCGGTGGTGTAGACGATCTTCATCGGTATTTCTCTCCTGTAGGGGTGTTGAAGCTGCAGTGCGACGAGTTCGTCGACGTTCATGCACCAACAGCTCCAGGTACTGCGGTAGGTGACGCCCACCAGTCGAGCATCGACCGGCTCATAGCTTCGATCACTCGGTCGGCACGTCGTCGGGGTCGAGCTTGACCTCGATCAGGAGCGGTCGTGTGCGGTTGACAATAGCTTTCTCCACCGATGTGAGATCGTCCGGAACTCGCATCGTTACTCCCTCGCCCCCGAGGGCAATTGCAAGCGCCGAGAGATCCGGCCACCGGAACAGTGTCCGGGAGGGATCCATGTCCCGGTTACGAAACTGAATGTGCTCGGCACCATACGACGAGTCGTTCAGGACCATGACAATCAAGTCGATCCCGTTTTGTACGGCGCTGACGAATTCAGTGATTCCACCGAGCATGAAGCCGCCGTCTCCACAGACGAGGAATACGGGCCGGCCCTGCGCGGCGAGCGCGGCTCCAATCGCGTTCCCCATGCCCAGGCCGATCGCACCGAAGTTGCAGGTATGCACCAGTGAATGGGGGTCAGAAACATGGAGCAGCTTATAGCCTGCAAACATGAAGCGACCGGCATCGACTACGACCACTCGGTCCTCGGGTATCAATCGGTCGATTGCTCGCACGGTCTCGTGGAATGGGATATTCCCCTCGAGAGAAGCGGGAGACGGTGGGATCTCGTAGTCCTCGAGATCAGCAGACTTCTCGATCCAGTCTTCCCGAAACCGGCGGGCAGGGACCTCTGCCTCATCGAGATACCCGATGATCGCGTGCGCGATCGTCGCAGCGTCGCCCAGCACAGCAGCATCGACATCGATGTGTCGCCTGATCGCCTGTGGATCGGTATCGCAATGCACGACTCGCTTTCCGTTCAGGAGGGCCCCTGAATCCGTGGTCCAGGAATTCAGGCTCGCACCGAACGCGATGACGCAATCGCTCTTGCCGATCTGGTCCAGCGCCGCCGAGGTGGAGAGTGTGCCGAATACTCCCAGCGCCCCTGGGTCCGCCAAAAATAGGGACTTTCCTCGCAAGGTGGTTGCGACCGGCGCGCCGAGACGCTCGGCAAGCCGGCAGATGGCTGCCCGAGCGCTCGGCGTCGCCGCTCCGCGGCCGGCCAGGACAATCGGCCGCTCGGCAGCAGCAACAATTCCGACCGCTTGGTCCATCGCGTCAGGGTCCAGTGTGGTGTTCCGGTCCGCAGGCGGCAGAGGGTCATGTCGGTAGTCAACCTCTTTCCACATGAAGTCCACCGGTACGTTGAGAACGATTGGTCTGCGTTCTGCGGTGGCTCGCCGCAAGGCCTCGCGCAAATTCTGAACAGCGGTCTCGGGGCGCCGTACCTGTTCGAAACCGGCCCCTGTCGGAAGAACCAATTCTCTTTGTGCAATGTCTTGCAGGGTGGTTCGGTCACCGGCTGCGGTGTCGCCGCAGATCAACACAATCGGCATGCGACTCCGCACGCTGTCGATCAAAGGCGGAAGTGCGTTGGCCAATCCTGGACCGTGGGTGACGGTCGCCACGCCGACCTCTCCTGAGACGCTGGCGTAGCCATTGGCCATCAACACGGCGCCGGCCTCGTGCGCCGATGCGATGTATGTGGCTCCAGGGATCGAGGAGTAGTGGTTCGCCAGGTAGAGGTTTCCGTCGCCCATCAGGCCGAACAATGTCTTGACCCCATGGTCGATCAGCCCTTGGGCGAGAGCTTTGTGGACCTGCATCGGTTGACCCTTTCGTTCAGAACGTCTCGAGACCACGTCTTGCCGATCAGTCGGCGGATTCCAACGGCGTCGCCGGCGTGAGACGCGACTCTCGACACGATTGGATTGAACGACGGACGGTCAGCGGTAATTGAACATGCGCGCGCCTTCTGACGCCGGTTTTTGTGAGATGGTGTCGGCAAGTACTTTGTATTCGGGAATTCGGGCACGGTCTACTGTCGACCGGTCACGGCAAACCAATTCGATGAGGTTGTCCGCCGGATCCCGCACATACATCTGGACCCCGCCATCTGGAAGCTCATATATGGTGCTGAGAAATCCGCTTTCTTTGATTCCCAGGTTCGTCGCGTGATCGTACAAGCCCATGAAATCGCTTACCTCCAGCGCAAAGTGGTGAATATAGCTTGCGTCCGTTGTCGGCCCGTACTCGTATACATGAAGGGTCCTGTCACCGACCGAGAACCACGCGGTCGGAACTGCGAAGGTGGGGGACGGGACCTGCTCGAGATGGAGAAAGTCTTTATAGAAGCGCACTGATTCACCCAGTTCACGAGCTGGCACGCTCACGTGATTGACGGCTACTACGGGGTGGCTCATCTCGTTCCTCAGCTTCTCGGTGACACCGCGATTAATTCGTATCGGTTGAGGCACAACCGATCAGACGGCTTGCGGGATCGGAGCCGATGCAGCGGCTTTCTCCTTCGCCTTCGCGAGGTCTTCACGAACGGCGAGACCGTACTCACGTGGGTCCAACTCGAGTCCGTACCGCCGCCCCGACGGATACAGCCGAGCCATCTGCTGGTGTTCTTCAGCGATCGCCAGCCGCATCGCGGCCTCGTCGGGAAGGTCGACGTCTCCGGAGATGACAGCGGCGAGCCAACGGCTCTGGATATCGATCATCCGGATATTGGCGCCGCCGCTGACGTCGAACAGCCCAACGAAGTAGAGGCCAGGCCAACTTGGCGACACGGCCCGTCGGTACAGGTCGATGCGTCCACCGTTGATCGGCGACACCTCGCTACTGAGGAACGGGATGTCGAACTGGTAACCGGTCGCGGCGATCACGGCGTCGAAATCCTCTTCCGTTCCATCGTCGAATCGAACGGTAGTCCCTTCGGCGCTGCTTGTTCCGGGACGAACGTCGATTCGGTTCCACGCGATATGGGACATCACGGTGGGGTGACTGGCCGGGTGCGTCCGGGTTTTCGGTGTCGTGAAGCCCCACTGCTCCATCCGCCCGTGCGTGACCAGCGTGACCAGTTCTCGGACCCGGCGCGCCAGCGGCCAAGGCAGCCAGGGTCGCTCCACCTTCGCCAGAAAACGTGACAACGGAGCACCGAACATCATCCGAGGCATGATCAGAACGGGAGAGCGGGCGGCCAGCACCGTCCGGTCCGTCACAATGCAGACATCCGCAGCGATGTCCAGGCCGCTGTTTCCGGTCCCGACTACGAGAACCTTCTTTCCGGCGAACCGATCCGGGACCCGGTAGTCACGTGAATGCAGGTATTCACCTGTGAAGTCGGCTGCGAACGGGGGGTGGCTCGGGATCGACTGGTGTCCGTTCGCTACCACCACACGGTCGAATTCGGGTTCCGTGCCATCGCTCAGCTTCAGCTTCCAGCGCGGGGCGCCGGGTGCTGCTGCTACGGGCTCGACGCTGTCGACCGCCGTGTTGACAACGATGTGCTGACGCAAACCGAAGTGGTCAGCGTAGGCGTTGAAGTAAGCCCTCATCTCATAGTGAGTGGGGAACAGGGATGCCTCCGCGGGTATCGGAAAGTCGCGGTAACCGGTGTCCCTCGCTTCGGAGTTGATCCGCAGCGACTGGTATGCGGCGCCGATCCCGTTGTCGTTCTCGTATACCCAGAGCCCGCCGAGCTCGGACCCCTTCTCGTAGACGGTGACGTCGAAGCCCCGCCCGATGAGGTGTTTGGCGGCACTGAGCCCGGCGGGACCTGCGCCGATCACGGCAATTCGCTGGACCTTCAAGATTTCCTACTTTCGAAATTTGTTTCCAGTTTTGGTAATCGTGATGGTATCGCTCGTCCACCCACCTGACAAGAGAAGAGACGCACAGTGTGGGCGATCGGTCGCGGTCGCCCGGTGGTTCGTCGGTGCGATCAGTGGCGGCAGCGTGCAGTGATTGGCCGTATTTGAGTGGCGTATTGCGCCGCGCATGGTCATGAGAGGCGAGTTCGTGTCTCGGGGTTGGGACTCTGCTGGTGTCTCTGTTCGATGAGCCAGGCGGCGATCTGCGTTCGCGAGGTGTAGCCGAGTTTGGACAGGATACGTTCGACGTGGCCCTGCGCTGTGCGCGGCGAGATGAACAGCTTTGCGGCGATGGCCCTATTGGTCAGTCCTTCGGCGACGAGCTCGGCAACTTGTCGTTCGCGTCGGCTCAGGGTGCTTACTTCTGGTGCTTGCCCTGCAGGCCTGGGTATTTCATCGACGGCGTATGTGACGGCATCACCGACGCTCAATACGCTGCCATGCCGGAACTTCTCCTCGAACTGTCGGTCACCGAGCGCCCGGCGAGCCTGTTGCTCGCAGTCTTCGTGGTAACTCAGACGGGTGAGATAGCTGGCCATCGTTCCGCCAACCTCCCCCCAAATTGCGGCGGCGGCACCGAGGAGGACTGCGGCACACTCGGGATTCCGGCCGGCTTCGATCCACGCCAGGGCCTGCAGGCTGCATCCGATGCCGAACGAGTCGTCGGCACGAGCCGACTGTCGGATTCCCTCCTCGATGACCGCTCGCGCCCGGGTGAGATCGTCGTCGCGCCACCACGCCCAGGCCCCAATCATCGCGGACCGTCCGCAGTAAACGACGTCGCCGAGTGTCCCGGCAAGGGCCAGCGTCTCCTCGTGGCAGACGCGTGCCTTCGACGCGTCGCCAAGCGACACGTAGGAGAGCCCTTCACCCAACAGACTCCCAACGTGAAAGAAGACGGCACCCTCAGTTTCCTTTGCGGCGCCGATCGCCTCCTCGAAATGTGTCACCGCCGATTCAGCGTCGCTGTTGTAGAGAGCGAGGAATCCTCGGACGTGCCCCCGGAGCGCGGGCATCGAGGTGTCGCCGGGTCGGCCCTCGACGGAGTCGGCGTGGGACATCAGGCTCAATCCTTCAGCCACGTCTCCCTGCACTCCCGCGAAGAGACTGTCCAGATACAGGGCTTTGGCCAGATCCGTGCTGGATTCGTCGGGTGCGGCGAGGAGCCGATCCAGCCAGAGCCGGCCTTCACGGAAGTATCCGCGGAAGAACCAGAACGGGAACAACCCGACCGCCATGCGCAGGCCGGCGTCGAGTTCCCCCGGTTCCGATACGCAGAACTGAAGGGCAGCACGAAAATTCGGCTTTTCCCGATCGAGATGGTGGAGCCAGTGCAGCTGGCGCGGACTGATGCTGTCGCTAGCGGCCCTCAGAATCAGCTGCTGGTACCAGTCCTGAAATCGTCTGCGCAGATTGGGGTATTCGCCCGTGGGCTGCAGTTTTTCCTGGGCGTACTCCTTCAAGATATCCAGCAGCCGGTACCGGACCACGTCACCGGCCTCTTCCCGGATCAGGATCGATTTGTCGACCAGTGACGTCACAACGTCGACGAGGTCGCCGCCCCGATCACCGTCGCCGCAGATGGCTTCGCAGGCGTCGAGTTCGAAGCTGCAGGCGAAGACCGCTAACCGCGCCCACAGGCGCTGCTCCTCTGGGGTGCACAGCTCGTAGCTCCAGTCGATCGACCACCGCAGCGTCTTCTGCCGTGCCGGTGCGGCCCTGCTACCGCCGGTGAGGAGTCGGTATCGATCGGTCAAGCGGTCAAGAAGCTGTTGCACGGACATGACTCGCAGCCGGGCTGCGGCCAATTCGATCGGCAATGGCAAACCGTCCAGGCGAGCGCAGATGTGCGCCACCGTCACCTGGTTGTCCTCGGTGAGTTCGAACGTGGGTACGGCGGCGACGGCCCGTTGCACGAACAGCGCCACCGATTCGTAGCTGGGCAACCCGCGAAGCGAGGACGCGCGGCGTGGGTCGGGGGCCTGCATCGGCGGAACTCGTAACACCGCTTCCCCGCTGAGTCTGAGCGACTCCCGGCTCGTTGCCAGGATGCGCGTCCCCGGGCAGGTCCGCAACACGGTATCCGCCAGCGCTGCCACCGCCTCGAGCAGGTGCTCACAGTTATCCAGCACCAGCAACAGTTGCTTATCGGCCAGGTAGTCGGTCAGTAGGACCAACGGTGCTCCCGCCGATTGATTCCTCAGTCCAAGGACGTCCGAGACGACACCGGTCACCAGGTCCGGATCGGAGAGCTCGCCCAGCTCGACCAGCCACACCCCGTCGGTGAACGCCCGCTGCGAGTCGGTGGCGACTCGCAGCGCGAGCCGGGTCTTCCCGACGCCCCCGATCCCGGTCAATGTCACCAGACGGGACGCGGACAGCATCTTCTTCGCCTCGCCGATCTCGTGGCGGCGGCCGACGAAACTGGTCAGCTCCACCGGCAGGTTTCCGGTTCTGCCTCGCCCCCGGACCGGTATCGAATGACCCGAGCCGCCACCCGATCGCGTGGTCGTGTTGGTGGGTGGCGGGGGCACCGGGGTGGGTTCGGCCGGCCCGCCCGCGGGGTCGGCTCGATTGGATTCGTCGTCCATGGATCCTTCACTGATCTCGGTGGGCACTGGAACGTCGTCAGCCCGGAGAACGCGGCGACGCTTGGAGACCCGGAGCTATTCGCCGAAACCGGACGCGGCGGCACGGCGGTGGGCTGCGGGCAATGCCCTGCTCCAACAACTCGGTGACGTCGCTGGGACGTAGTAAGTGCAAACGCTACGCCCTTCGGGTCGATGTCGGTATCGGTGATTCTTTCCGAAACCCGCAACCGCACACGGTCTGTGGGACCGGGCGCGGCCGGAGGAGCGGGAGTGCGGTCTTGTACTGGTTCCCGGGTGAGCGACTACCGTGCCGGTCAGACGACGAGCGTGATGCGGCGTCCCAGCTGGCGGTCGTACTCGTGGTGAGCAGCCTCGATCTCTGAGAACGTGAACGTCGTCGACTCGGGAAGGTCGAGCTCACCGGCGGTGAGCAGTTCGGCGAGTGTGTGCAACATCGGGCCCGACTCGTGAGTGATCACCAGCGTCGGGTTCTCCTTCGACCCGCTGTGGGGCGGGCTTCCCGGGACAACGGTGACGTAGTGCCCCCCGGGCCGTAACGCGTCGGACAGATCAATTCCGGCGGTGTCGATCACTCCGTCGACGCGGGAGACCGGCAGTGAGCCGACATGTACTTCCTCGGCTACGCCGGTCGGCAACAACTCCGCCTGCTCGGCCCGCCGAACCAACGCGTGCGCGCGGTGTCCGCGGAGGTGGAGGAGCTGCAGGGCGATACGTCCGACCGCGCCGGCGGCTCCGGCGACGAGCACGTCAGATCCCGGAGTCAACTGCAGAGCATCGACGGCCTGCATCGCTGTCAAGCCGGGTAGGGGTAACTGGGCAAGGATGGCCGGGTCGACGCCTTCGGGGGCACGGGCAAGGGACGTTTCCGGGAGGCAGACGAACTCCGACCATGTCCCGTTTCCGGTGACGGCCGACGTCGAGGCACCAATTACCCGATCACCGGGCAGAAATCGGTCAGCATTCGGGCCCGTCTCCTTGACGGTGCCCACCAGGTCGTATCCGAGCGTGAACGGCGCACTTCCCTGAGGTGTGATCACCCCGCTACGAATTTTCACGTCCGCGGGATTGATCGCCGACGCTTCGAGGGCGATGAGTACTTCACCCTCACCCGGACTGGGGACTGGAATATCTCGCACCTGGAGCACATCGATGTATCCAGGAGAATCGAACTGAACAGCGAACATTGGTTCATACCTTTCGTGCGTGAGATCGACGACGATCTCGGGCTGTGGCGGAGAGAGCGCACGGCGTGGCCGCGAAGCCGAGGCGACCGGGTGGCTCGCAGTGAGCCACCCGGTCGCCCGCGGCAGAACGTGGGCAGGTGCACACGTCCGACTACAGTCGGCTATCGAAGCGACCGCAAGCCCACGCGAATCTCTTCTGCAAGGAGCTGTGGCTGTTCCCAGGCCGCGAAGTGCCCGCCCTTGTCGAGCTTGTTGTAGTGGACGAGGTTGGGATACGCCTTCTCTGTCCAACTGCGCGGTGCCTGATAGAGCTCGTCGGGAAAGACGCTCACGGCAACCGGGATGGAGACGCCCCGGGTGGCGAGGAACGCCGGGGACGTGAGTTCCCAATAGAGGCGAGCTGCGGACACCGCGGTGTTCGTCAGCCAGAACAGCGTGATGTTGTCGAGGACGTCGTCTCGCGTCAGGCCCTCGGGCTGTCCGGCGAAGGCCCGGGAGATCAGCTCCAAACTCTTCGCGTCGTGGTCGAGCATGAACGTTGCCAGTCCGACGGGCGAGTCCGCCAATCCGGTCAGTGTCTGTGGGCGCGTTCCCATCTCCACGGCGTATCCGATGTGCTGGTAGAAGAAGGCCAGCTGGTCGGAGGCTGCCTTTTCGTCGTCGGAGAGATCGGACGGCAGTGGGTTGCCGGTGCGGAGCGCCTGGTCGATCTCGGGTGGAACCACGGAAGCCATGTTGGTGTGAATGCCGAGCAGTTCCGGCGGCGCCTGTAGAGCCATCAGTTCCGTGACGATCGCACCCCAGTCTCCGCCGTGGGCCGCGTACTGCGTGTATCCGAGGCGCTTCATCAGCTCGATCCAGGCGCGTGCGATGCGGTCGAGGCCCCAGCCGGTGGTGGTCGGTTTGCCCGAGAACCCGTAGCCGGGCCCCGACGGAATCACCAGATGGAAAGCGTCCGATGCGTCACCACCATGAGCGGTGGGATCGGTCAGCGGTTCGATGATCTTCAGCTGCTCGATGATCGACCCGGGCCACCCGTGCGTGACGATGAGCGGCAACGCGTCCTCGTGCTTCGAGCGAATGTGAATGAAGTGAATGTCGAGCCCATCTATCTCTGTGATGAACTGCGGCAAAGCGTTCAGCTTCGCCTCGACCTTGCGCCAGTCATAATCTGACGCCCAGTACTGCGCGAGTGCCTGGCTCGTCGCGAGCGGCACGCCCTGCGACTGATCTGCGACGGTCTCCTTGTCGGGCCAGCGTGTGGCCGCGATGCGCTGGCGCAGCTCCTCGAGTTCGGTCTCAGGGAACTCGAATGTGAACGGCCGGATCGCAACTTCGGATGTGACAGACATGTGGGGTAGGTCCTTGCTGTGTTGATGGGTGGTCGAGAATCGCTCTTGAGTGGATTGGTGCCTCTGGCTCATCCGATCTGTTCACCTACGCGGTGAACAGATCAGACCAACCTCTGGGGTTGAGGGAGCGTTAGGTGGGCAGCTCTGTCCCGGCCTGTTCGGCGACCATGTAGGCGGCGTACCAGTCGGGCCAGTTCTCGTCGTACTGTCCGCCGTTGCGCTTCTCGTGTTCACCGTGGGCGATGGCCGCGCGGAAAAGCGCATTCATCAGGTCGCGGTGGGAACTGAATACTGTTGCGGCGGAGTCGATGCGACCGGGCAGCCGGGTGGTGACTTCCTGCAGCTTCCAGGTGTTGCCGTCGGGATCCTGGAAGGTGGCGTACGAGTTGTAGCTGGAATGGTCGGGGTCCGGTCCGGGGACCGGGCCGTTCGCGGTGTAGTGGAAGATGTCGCTGACATCGATTCCGGCGGCGATCAGCTGTCGGTGGGCGGCGCCGATGTCGGAGACGATCAGGAAGGCTGCGGCGGAGCCGGGTGCGGCGGTGGTCAGGCCGGTGCCGAAGTGGATCGAGGTGTCGGCGCCGGTCGGGGTGAACTGGACGACGCCGGAACCGGGCGGTGTGAAGTCGTGTCGCCAGCCGAGTTTCGTGTAGAACTCGGTGGCGCGATCCATGTCGGAGACGGGGAGGACGAGCACCTCGAGTTTCATGTCGACGGTCGTGACCGTCGCGGTGGTGGTCGCCTCGGTGGTGCGGGTTTCGGTCATGCTCATGACTCCTTCTGGGGGATTTCTCTGGTGGGTGGTGACGGTGAGGTGAGGGATGGGGGAGTACTGACGTTCGGCGGCTCCCCTGGGGCGATCGACGGCGCGACTGCCTACATTGGGGTGCTGCTGCTGTCGCCGCCGCTGTGCCAGCCGGCGAGGATTCGGTCGCCGAAGGTGGTTTCGGCGCGGCGGTCCTGCCTTTGATCGCGTTGCCGGTCGTGCTGACGCTGCTGCTGCATGGTGTTGTCGTGGTCGCGGGGAATGTCATGGGCGGCGGCGGGGGTGGCGGCTGCGGCGCCGGCGGGGATGATGCCGAGTGCGGCGGTGGCGACTGCGGCCGTGACGAACCGCTTCCAGGAGGAGATGCTGGTGTGTGAGTTGTTTCGGCGGAGGTGTGTGCTGTTCATGCCGATAAGACTCGCAAGTGCGCGGCGCGTGGGACGGCGGTGATCTACGTGCTTCACTACCCGCATTTCCTACGCAGGTACTCCGAGGAAGAGAGCCGACCGGTCTGTTCGGAAGGGCACTGCGGCAGGCGGCATCAACCGATCAGAGATCGGACCGCCCCATGGGAATCAGGGCAGGGTGCCACTAGGCAGTGGGGGGCACTGCCCGAACTACGGCTTTCGGGAATCGATGCTCTCTTCGCGGGCGATCCAGGCGGCAAGCTGCGCGCGGGATCGATGCCCGGTCTTCGTGAGGATGCGGTCTACATGTCCTTCTGCGGTACGGGGCGAGATGACCAATCTTTCCGCGATCTCCTTGTTCGTGAGTCCCTCGGCCACCAGCTTTCCCACTTCCTTCTCGCGAGGGGTGAGCTTCACGTTCGCTGAGGGAGTGGCGGGCACCGCCGGCTTGGACGTGCGCTTTTGCAGCGCGAATTCGATCGACGCGAGGTGTTCGAGGCCTTCACCAGCCCGAGATTCCCTCTCGAACGCGGAGTCACCAAGCAGCTGCTGGGCGCGTTTCTCGTAACGAGTCCGTGTGCGGACCAACGTTTCGTTTCCGAAGAGTGGAGAGCTCCCCATCTCGCCGCACAGTGTGCGCCCGATACCGAGCAGGCGTGCGGATCGAACGGGGTTTCCTTCCTCGATCGCGATCCACGCCAGAATCTCGGTGCATGCACTCACGCCCAACCAGTCGCTCAGTGACTGCTTCAGTTCGATCGCTTCTTTCAACGAGTCCGATGCTTGTGCGTACTCGCGCTGGGTCCACAGGGTAAGTCCGCGCGCCCACAGCGCCCATGAAGTCGAGAAGCGCTCCCGCAGCGACTTGCCCAGGGCGATGGTTTCGTCCGCCGAGGCAAGTGATTGTTCTAGGTTTCCGGACAGGCAGTGCACGAAGGCCAGTTGCGCGCCGCCGAGGAGTGTCAGGGAATTGACTTCCCCTGACTCGGCGTGATGTGACATGCCCGCAGTGAGGAACTCTAACGCTACTTCGAGATTTCCGTCAATCTCCTCCGCCGCGCCCCGGAACTGAAGCGCAAACGCCTGCGCGGTTCGATCACCGATCGATTCCGCGACGGCGCTGCATTCCAGCAAATAGCGCTTGGAGGTCGTGATATCGCCCTGAACCATCGCGTACCAACCGATCACCCAGAGCGCTTTCGCCCTCTCGCGGCTCGGCTGCCGGTCTGCCTCCAAGGCTCGGGTCAGCCAGTACCGCCCGTCGCGCAGCAGGCCACTGGCGTTCCAGAAGAACCACAGCGCACCCGCCATCCGGAGACCGGCTCGCGCCTCCCCAGGGGTGGACAGGCAGTACTCGAGCGCCGCCCGCAGATTCGCCCGCTCGTGCCGGAGACGACGGTTCCATTCCAGCTGCCCTGACCCCAGTGACTGGCCCTCGCTGCGTTCCGACAAACGCAGGAAATAGTCTCGATGATTCCGGTGCCACGTATCCTCGTCGCCTTGCTCGGTCAGCTTCTCGCCCGCGTAGTCCTTGATACTCTCCAGCAATTTATATCGAACCGTGGATCCGGACTGAACGGTGGAAATGACCGATTTTTCAACGAGACTGGAGATTACGTCAAAGGCGTCCGGAACAATGTCCAGATCAGTGCACACCCTCTCGACCGCATCGAAATCGAAGCCGCCCGCGAATACCGACAGCCGCGCCCACAGGACTTGTTCCTCCGGCGAGCACAGATTGAAGCTCCAATCGATGGCGCCACGCAGCGTTTGATGCCGCACCGGTCCGCCACGGTTTCCCCGAGTCAACAGATCGAAAAGTGCGCCCTCCCGGGACAGGACGCGGTCGAGGGGAAGTGATCTGATCCGGACCGCGGCGAGTTCGATAGCCAGAGGGATGCCGTCCAGCCGCCGGCACAGACGGGCAACCTCCAGGCGGCTCTCGTCGTCGAGGGTGTATCCGGGGACCACAGATGCCGCGCGTTGCTCGAAAAGATCGACCGCCTCGGAATGAAA
>NZ_JBHWUE010000168.1:0-12918 GCF_042738615.1 Rhodococcus sp. NPDC059968 | reverse complement strand
CCGTCGCCGGCGACGGGTGCGGTGCGGGACACGATCCGTGAGCAGGTCGCCGGACCGGGGACCGACCGTCACCTCGCGCCGGAGATCGAGGCCGCGGTCACCCTCGCGGCCTCGGGCAGGTTGCTCGGGACCGCCGAGGGTGTCGTGGGTGCGCTGGCCTGACGACAGACCCGCGTTTCTGCGTCAGACCCGCTCGAACACCGCGGCCAGTCCCTGGCCGCCGCCGATGCACATCGTCTCGAGCCCGTACCGGGATTCGCGACGGTCCATCTCCCGCAGGAGGGTGGCGAGAATGCGGCCGCCGGTGGCACCGACGGGGTGTCCGAGGGAGATACCGGATCCGTTGGGGTTGAGACGTTCGTCGGTGGGGTCGAGATCCCAGCTCCGGAGGACGGCGAGGGTCTGCGCGGCGAAGGCCTCGTTCAGTTCGATGACACCGATGTCGGACAGTGACAGTCCGAGCTGACCGAGAGCCTTCTCCGTGGCGGGCACCGGGCCGATGCCCATCGTGCGCGGGGGGACGCCGGCCACGGCCCAGGACGCCATGCGGGCGAGGGGCTTCAGCCCGAGTTCCTTCGCCTTCTCGGCGGTCGTCACGATGCACACGGCGGCGCCGTCGTTCTGCCCGCTGGCGTTGCCTGCGGTGACGGTGGAGGCGGAGTCGATCTTGGAGCGGATGGCGCGGAGCTTGGACAGCGACTCCACCGTGGTGTCGGCGCGCGGGTGCTCGTCCTTGTCGACGACGAGCGGGTCCGACTTGCGTTGCGGCACCGTCACTCCGACGATTTCCTCGGCGAAGCGGCCGGATTCCTGCGCGGCGACGGCACGCTGGTGCGACTGCACGGCGAGCGCGTCCTGGTCCTCACGGCTGATGTCGAATTCGGCGCGGAGGTTCTCGGCGGTCTCGATCATGCCGCCGGGCACGGGGAAGTTCGCGCCGCCGGCGGTGACGCGGGCGCGGGCGAGCCGGTCTGCGAGTTGCACCCCTTCGCCCTTGACTCCCCAGCGGATGTTCGGGTTGGTGTAGAACTCGGCCTGGCTCATGGATTCGGCGCCACCGGCGAGGACGAGGTCGTTGCCGCCGGACGCCACCTGCAGCACGGCGGTGATGACCGCTTGCAGACCGGATCCGCAGCGACGATCCACCTGCATGCCCGGGACGTCGATGCCGAGTCCGGCGTCGAGGGCCGCGATCCGGCCGATGGCCGGGGCCTCCCCGCCCGGGGACGCCTGGCCCAGGATGACGTCGTCGATCTGGCTGCCCTCGATGCCGGTGCGTTCGACGAGCGCCGTGATGACGGTGGCCGCGAGACTCTGAGGGGTGATGTCCTTGAACACTCCGCCGAAGCGCCCGACCGGCGTTCGCAGGGGCTCGCAGATGACGACGTCACGCATGGGATGACCTTTCATGAAGATTCCTCGGGCACTGCGTCAGCGATTGACGGTGGCGAGGTCCTGTTCGATGTCGGTTGCGGTGACCCGCAGCGACGGGATGAGAGCGGAATGCAGATCCTCGAGGCTGTATCGCGCGGCCGGAGTGGAGATGTTCACCGCGGCGACGGTCAGCCCGGAGGCATTGCGGATCGGGGCGGCCATCGACCGCAGGCCTGCCTCGAGTTCCTGGTCGAGTACGCAGATACCGTCCGCGCGGACCGCGAGAATCGCAGCTTTCAGCTCGTCGCGGGCCGTGATCGTGCGTTCGGTGAGCCGCTGGATGTCGAGCTTTTCGAGGTACGCGTCGAGTTCGTCGTCGGGCAGTCCCGCCAGCAGGACCCGGCCCATCGAGGTGGCGTACGCGGGGAGCCGGGTGCCGATGGTGATGCCCACCGTCATGATCCGGCTGACGGGCACACGGGCGACGTAGACGATGTCGGCACCGTCGAGGATCGACACCGACGACGACTCGTGGACCTTGTGGCTCAGCCTCTCGAGGTGTGGCTGCGCGACCTCCGGCAGCGACAGACTCGACAGGTAGCTGTATCCGAGTTCGAGAACCCGCGGGGTGAGCCAGAACGCGGAACCGTCCGTGGCCACGTAGCCGAGCTCGACGAGGGTGAGCAGAAATCGGCGTGCGGTGGCGCGGGTCAGGTCGGTGGCGCGGGCGACGTCACTGAGCGTGCGCCGCTGATTCCGGTCGTCGAAGCAGCGGATCACGGCGAGGCCCCGGGCCAGGGACTGCACGTAGTCGGGGGACGGGAGGATCTTCTCCGTCGGTTCGGTAGCGGTCATGTCTGCGAATTCTCCTCCGTGGCCCCGGTGTCGGTGGAGGACAGGTCGGCGAGGGCCTGTTTGCCGAGTGCGAACCCGAGATTGCTGTTGGGCACTCCGGCGTAGACGGAGGTGTGGAGGAGCACCTCGCCGATCTTGTCGGCGTCGACACCCGCGCGGAGCGCGGCCCGGATGTGCATGTCGAGTTCGTGGTCGTTACCGACCGCGGTGAGGACGGCGATCGTGAGCAGCCGCCGCATCTCGTGGTCCAGCCCGGGGCGCGACCAGATGTCGCCCCACGCGGTGCGGGTGATGAAGTCCTGGAACGGTGCCGTGAAGTCGGTGGTTCCCGCCACGGAGCGGTCCACGTGCGCGTCGCCGAGTATCGAGCGGCGCACCGTCATTCCCTGTGCGTGCGCGGCGCGTCGTCCGCGCGCGTATCCGCCGCCGGCGATGTGTTCGCGCAGCAGCGCCGTGACGGCGCCTGCCTGCTCCAGGTTCGCGACGTGGGCGGCGGGGGAGAGTACCTCGAACCGGGCACCGGTGATGCCGTCCGCGAGGATCTGCATGACCGACGGCGGGGTGGACGGATCCTCCTCGCCCGCGATCACCAGTGTCGGTGCGCTGATGCGGGACAGATCGGCGGTGAAATCCCAGTCGGCGAGGGCGTCGCAGCATGCGGCGTATCCCTCGGGGGACGTCGACGCGATCATCTCGCGGTAGTGCCGGACGAATTCCGGATCACGCTTGGCGAGCCCCTCGCTGAACCAGCGTGCGACAACGGCATCCGCGAGCGACTCCGGACCGTCGGTGCGCGATGCGGCGGCCCGCTCGATCCATCCCTGCGGTTCGCCGAACTTCGCGGCGGTGCACAGCAGCGACAGCGACAGCACCCGGCGCGGAGCGTGCGCCCCGAGCCATTGGGCGATCGCCCCGCCCATGGACAGACCGACGATGTGGGCGGCGTCGACTCCGAGCGAGTCGAGCAGGGCGAGGACGTCCTCGGACAGTTCGCGGACGGAGTACGGGCCGTCCGGTGCCGGCGATTTTCCGTGGCCGCGTTGATCGACGGCGACGACCCGGCATTCGTCGGACAGCGCCGCGATCTGCGGGTCCCACATGGACCGGTTGGAACCGAGCGATCCGAGCAGGACGACGACGGGGGCGTCCGCCGCGCCGCTGCGGGGTCCGGAGATTTCGTGTGCGAGTGCGACTGTCATCGCGTTCCTTCCCGGCCGCGGGCCACTGTTTCCAGTGCGCGGTCGACGATGTCGTGGGCGTGGCCGAGGTATCCGGCGGGGTCGAGCAGGGCGCGGATCTCGTCCGCCTGCAGGTATTCGAGGAGCCCCGGATCCTCGTCGAGAGGGTGTCCGGTCTCACACGCGGCGGTCACGAGGTCGCGCGCGTTGTCGGTGCGGGCCGACAGGGCGCCGGTGACTCGTTCCGCGAGGAGCAGGCCACCGGTGATGTCGAGGTTGCGGGCCATCGCATCGGGGTGGACGTTCAGCCCGCCGAGCGAGTCGGCGATGCGCGCGACGGCTCCGCCGGTGAGGCGCAGCAGGTCCGTGAGCGTTTCCCACTCGGCGTGCCAGGCACCCGCGGCGCGCTGCTGCTCGTGATCCATCGAGCCGAGGATCGTCGCGACGAGTCCCGGGGTGCGGCGGGCCGCGGCGCGGGCCGCGATCGCGGCGACCGGATTGCGCTTGTGCGGCATGGCCGACGAACCGCCGGGTGACCCTTCGCTGACCTCGCCGACCTCGGTGGACGACAGGAACACGATGTCGGTGGCGATCTTCGACACCGCGCCCGCGGCCGCTCCGAGCGCCGACGCGAGCAGTGCGATGCGGGTGCGATCGGTGTGCCAGGGAACGTCCTGACGTGCCAGCCCGAGCTCGTCGGCGAGCACGTCGGCGACGTCGAGGCCGTGCGGGTAGAGCGCCGCGGACGTTCCGGCCGCACCCCCGAGTTGCACGGGGAGGGCGTCGAGTGCATCGAACAGCGCGCGAGAAGCCCTGTGCAGCGCCGTCATCCACCCGGCGGCGAGCACGCCGAACGTGGTGGGGAGGGCCTGCTGGCCGAGTGTGCGGCCGGCGATCGGGGTGTCGCGCTGGGCCCGCGCGAGCGCCTCGGCGCAGAGCACCGCCTCGTCGAGGGACGCCAGGATGTGCGCACCCGACCGGCGGCACAGCAGCATCAGGGCGGTGTCGAGAATGTCCTGACTCGTGGCGCCCTTGTGCACGTGGCTTCCGGGCACTCCGGAATCGGCGGCCGCGACCTCGTCGCGGAGCAGTTTCACCAGCGGGATCACGGGATTACCCCCCGCTGCGGCCGCCTCGCCGAGGGCTCCCACATCCACGGAGCCCTCGGCGACGACGCGCGCGAACACCGACGAGATGGCGTCGGCGGACGCGGCGGGAATGACGTCGCACTTCGCCTCCGCCCGGGCCACTGCCCCCTCGACCTCGACCATCGCGGTGACCCACGCCCGGTCCGAGAGCAGTGCCGACAACTCGCCGGCACCGAACGTCGGATCGAACAGGGCACCCCGGGAAGGCTCCGGAGAGTTCACGCGCGACACCTTTCTGGGTTGTGACCGACTACAGGGCGAAGAACGGGGTTTCCCGTCCGTCCGTGTTCTGCACGTGGATCGTCAGGTGGTATCCGCGACCGGTCTTCTCCGCGATCAGCTTGGGGCGGTCTGCTTCCGGGACGGCGGAGAGCACGGGGTCCGACGCGTGCGCGGCCGTGTCCTCGGGAAAGTAGAGGCGGGTGTACAGCCGCTCGAGCATGCCGCGGGCGAACAGTCCGACGTTGATGTGCGGGGCCTCGACGGCGCCGTTCTCGGCGGGGAGTGCGCCCGGCTTGACGGTGTGCACCACGATCGTGCCGCTTTCGTCGGCGAACACGCGGGCCAGGCTGCGGAAGCCTGCGGGGGTCGCCTCGGCGGCACCGCGGGGATCGGTGGGGCTGTCGAATCGGCCCGCGGCATCCGCCTGCCAGGTTTCGATCATCGCGTCGCCGATGGGCTGACCGGCGCCGTCGATGACGTCGAAGGACACGTCGATTCGGCCCGGCGCATCCTCGGGGACGGCGTCGCCGCTGTTCTCCCAGGTGGGGAACAAGCCGATGTGGACGTACGGGCCGACGGTCTGGGACGGGGTGACGCCGAACGACACCTGGTCCTGGCTCTTGGCGAAGACCGGGTAGCGGGGGGCGTCGGGGTTCTGGGTGTCGATCATCAGTGGCCCTCCGGGTCCTCGAACGGGGTGGCGTCCTGACCGCGCAGGACGATGTCGAACTTGAATCCGACGGCCCAGTTGTCGCGGGTGTGGTCGTAGTCGAACGTGCTGATCATCCGCTCGCGGGCCGCTTCGGGCACCGAGTTGTAGATCGGGTCCTGGAAGAAGAACGGATCGTCCGGGAAGTACATCTGCGTGACCAGTCGCTGGGTGAACGCCTGACCGAACAAGGAGAAGTGGATGTGAGCGGGCCGCCACGCGTTGTGGTGGTTGCCCCACGGGTAGGCGCCGGGCTTGATGGTCGTGAACTCGTAGTGGCCCTGCTTGTCGGTCAGGCAGCGGGCGACACCGTTGAAGTAGGGGTCGAGAGGGGCCGGCCAGGAGTCCATCTTGTGGCGGTAGCGGCCGCCGGCGTTGGCCTGCCACACCTCGAGGAGGGTGTCGGGGATGGGCTTGCCCGCACTGTCGAGGACGCGGCCGTGGACGATGATGCGCTGTCCCTGGGCCTCGCCGCCGTTGGCGTGGGTCATGTCGTTCTCACCCTTGGCGATGTCGGCGTCGCCGAAGACCGGACCGGTGATCTCGCCGAGTCGCTGCGGGACCAGGATCAGGTCGTTCTTGGGGCTGCGCAGCCGAGTCGTCTTGTACTCGGGGAACAGCAGCGGGGCATTGGCGTCGTGCCCGGCGTGGTGGTGGGCTGGCAGATGCAGCATGGAAAAGAATCCTCACGTTCTCGATGTGAACAGTCGGCCGCTATTCGCACATAGTAGTCGCGTTCTGTGATGGGGCCAACAGGCGGGGCCAAATTTGTTCGCAATGTGGATGGGTGTTCACTACTCGAACATTTTGCGGTAGCCTGGGTCACATGGTCAACAAAGTCTTCGCAACGGCGGCCGAGGCCGTTGCCGATGTCCCCGACGGAGCGTCCCTCGCGGTGGGCGGCTTCGGCCTCGTCGGTATCCCCTCGGTCCTCATCGACGCCCTCCTCGCACAAGGTGCGACCGACCTCGAGACGGTCAGCAACAACTGCGGCACCGACGGCTTCGGGCTGGGTCTGCTCCTCGAGCAGCACCGGATCCGGCGCACGATCAGCTCGTACGTCGGCGCCAACAAGGAATTCGCGCGGCAGTACCTCAGCGGAGAGCTCGAGGTCGAGCTCACCCCGCAGGGCACGCTGGCCGAGCGCATGCGCGCCGGGGGAGCGGGCATCCCCGCCTTCTACACCCCCGCCGGTGTCGGGACGCAGGTCGCCGACGGCGGTCTGCCGATCCGCTACGACGGCCAGGGCGGCATCGCGGTGGCGAGCAAGCCCAAGGAGACCCGCGAGTTCGACGGAGAGGCCTTCGTCCTCGAACGCGCCATCCGCACCGACTTCGCGCTGGTCCACGCATGGAAGGGCGACCGCCTCGGCAACCTCGTCTACCGGGAGACGGCCCGCAACTTCAACCCGGACGCCGCCGGCGCCGGTCGCATCACCATCGCGCAGGTCGAGTACCTCGTCGAGCCCGGCGAGATCGACCCCGCCGAGGTGCACACCCCCGGCATCTTCGTCCAGCGTGTGGTCGAGGTCGGCAAGCAGGAAACGGGAATCGAGAACAGGACGGTGCGGGCATGAGCTGGACGCGTGACGAGATGGCGGCCCGGGTCGCAGCCGAGCTGGAGGATGGGCAGTATGTGAACCTCGGCATCGGCATGCCCACCCTGATCCCCGGCCACATCCCGGCCGGCAAGGATGTCATCCTGCACTCGGAGAACGGCATCCTCGGCGTCGGGCCGTACCCGACCGACGACGAGGTCGACCCCGAGCTGATCAACGCAGGCAAGGAGACCATCACCGTGGTCGCCGGCGGCGCGTTCTTCTCCTCCTCCGACTCCTTCTCGATGATCCGCGGCGGCAGCGTCGACGTGGCCGTTCTCGGCGCCATGCAGGTCAGCAGCCACGGCGACCTGTCCAACTGGATGGTCCCGGGCGCCATGGTCAAGGGCATGGGCGGCGCGATGGACCTCGTCCACGGCGCAGGCAAGGTCATCGTGATGATGGATCACGTCACCAAGAAGGGTGAGCACAAGATCCTCGAGGAGTGCACGCTGCCGTACACCGGCAAGCGCTGCGTCCAGAAGATCGTCACCGATCTCGCCGTCATCGACGTCACCCCCGACGGCCTGCGCCTCGTCGAGACCGCTCCCGGCCACAGCGTCGAGGACGTCCAGGCGGCCACCGGCGCGAAGCTCCTCGTCGACGCCACCGTCTAGAAGAGCCCGCTCAGGCCCCGATCTTCACGCGCTGGGCTCCGGCATAGACGTTCATCGACTCCCCGCGGAGGAAGCCGACGAGCGTCGTGCCGGATTCCAGTGCCAGGTCGACGGCCAGCGAGGACGGCGCCGACACCGCGCCGAGCATCGGTACCCCCGCCATCACGGACTTCTGCACCAGTTCGAAGGACGCGCGCCCGCTGACGAGCAGGACGCTGCCCGACAGCGGCACCCGATCCTGCGTCAGCGCCCACCCCAGCACCTTGTCGACGGCGTTGTGCCTGCCGACGTCCTCGCGCAACGCGACGAGTGCGCCGTCGGGTGTGAACAGGCCCGCGGCGTGCAGTCCGCCCGTCGAATCGAAGATGCGCTGACCCGACCGCAGGGTGGCCGGCATCGACGACAGCGTGGCCGCCGTCACCGACAAGTCGTTGCCGGACAACGGGAATCGTGACCGCGTCCGCACCTGGTCCAGCGACGCCTTGCCGCACACCCCGCATGCCGACGACGTGACGAATCGGCGTTCGGGTCCACCCGGCGCCGGGACGCCCTCGGCCAGAACCACATCGAGCACGTTGTACGTGTTGGCTCCGCTCTCGTCGACGCCGTCGCAGTATCGGACGACGGACACGTCGTCGCGGCTCTCGATGACGCCCTCGGTCAGCAGGAACCCGTGCACCAGATCGATGTCGTCGCCCGGTGTCCGCATCGTCACCGACAGCGAACGGCCGCCGACCCGGATCTCGAGGGGTTCTTCGACGGCCAGCGCATCGGGTCTGCGTGTCGTTCCGTGCTCGGTGATGCGGACGACCGGGCGTCGCGCGGTGACGCGGCCCATCACCTGCCGCCGGATTCGAGCGGACTACGTGTGAACGAGGGGCGGGTCATGAGTCCATAGTGGCCCCGAACCAGGGACTGCGGCCAGTCGTTCCCGCGCGCCGCCGTGATGGGCCCGTACCCTCTGGGCATGGGTGTGAGCGTGCGAGCTGCGACCAGATCCGACCTCCCCGAGGTGGTGCGCGTCCTGGCCGACGCGTTCTTCGACGACCCCGTGATGGTGTGGATGTGGCCGGATCCGGAGCGCAGGCGCCGTGGCCTCCCGAGACTGTTCTCGGTCGAGATCCGCCATCACCACCTCGCCGGGGGCGGAGCCGAGCTGGCCGAAGACGACGACGGTGTGATCCGCGGGGCCGCCATGTGGGATCCGCCGGGCGGCTGGAAGGAGTCGACGTTGTCGTCGCTCCTCAGCCTGCCGGGGTTGGTCCGCGCGTTCGGCACCCGGCTGGGCGTCGGGGCCGCGGTGAGCGGAACCGTCGAGGACGCACACCCGGTCGATCCCGCGCACTGGTATCTGGCGACGATCGGAACGTCGAGCGCGGGACGGGGCGGCGGCTATGGGAAGGCGCTGTTGCAGTCGCGGCTGGACCGTTGTGATGCCGAGGGGCTCCCCGCGTATCTGGAGTCGAGCAAGGAAGACAACATCTCCTACTACCAGCGCTTCGGCTTCGACGTCACCGGCGAGATCCGGATACCGGACGGCGGGCCGACGCTGTGGGCGATGTGGCGGGAACCCGTTCGTGCGACCCCTTAGGCTAAGCTCGGCAAGCCTTACCTAAGTGGATCGTAGTACCTGGTAGACGAGAGGGTCGCCGCATGAACGTGGGTCAACAGAGGATCGGCCTGAGCCGACGCGGATTCCTCGTGGGCACCGGGGGAGCGCTGCTCGCGTTCGCCGCGGCCTGCAGCAGCTCGGACGGCGACGGCTCCGGCACCGGCAGTGAGCCGTCGGGCCCCGTCATCGCCCACAAGTACGGCGAAACCCAGGTGCCGACCGACCCGCAGCGCATCGTCAGTGTCGGCTACAACGACCAGGACACGATCCTCGCGCTCGGCGGCACGCTGGCCGGCACGTTCGACTGGTACGGCGACTACCCCTACGGCGTGTGGCCGTGGGCGCAGGACCTCCTCGGCGATGCGCAGCCCGAGATCGTGGGCACGGCATCCACCAACATCGACTTCGAGAAGGTCGCGACCCTCGCCCCGGACCTGGTGGTCGGCACCTACTCCGGCCTCACCCAGGCCCAGTACGACAAGCTGAGCGCCATCGCGCCGACGGTGGCGCAGCCCGCGGACTTCGCCGACTACGGCGTCCCGTGGCAGGACCAGACGAGGATTCTCGGCGACGCGCTCGGTAAGAAGGACAAGGCTGCCGAGCTGGTGTCCTCCGTCGAGACGCAGTTCGCCGACGTCCGGGCCGCCAACCCGGCATTCGCGGGGAAGTCCGTCCTCGTCGGCGCGCTCAAGGGCCCGGGGCAGTTCGGCGTGTACGGCCCGGAGGACCCGAAGGTCCGCTTCTTCACCGAACTCGGCTTCGTCAACCCCGCTGTGACAGAGCAGATCACCGGCAACTTCGCCGAGATCAGCACGGAGCAGCTGTCGCTCGCGAACGTCGACCTCCTCGTCTGGTACGCGGGGGGCGGTTACGGCGACAAGCTGCGCACGGAACTCGACAAGACGCCGATCTATCAGGAACTCGACGTGGTGAAGGCGGGCCGCACGATCACGCTCGAGGACGCCGCCGCCGAGGCGATGGCATGGAGCACCGTATTGAGCCTGCCGTATGCGTTGAACGAGATCCCGCCGCGGGTCGCGCCCCTGCTCGCCTGAGACGCGGATGTCCGACGGTGTGAGCCCGGTTCGTGATACCAACGACTCGTGACCGCGATTCCTGAACTCCACGCCGGAACTCCCTTCGACGACCTCGACGACTACCTCGCGCTCGGCCGCGTCGGCGGCCTCGCGCTGTCCGCGGACGGGCGAAGGCTCGTCGTCGCGCAGTCGACGCTCGACGAGAAGTCGACGAAGTACGTCACCGCGCTGTGGGAGATCGATCCCACCGGCGAGTTCGCGGCGCGCCGGCTCACCCGTGGTCGCAGTGGGGAGTCCAACCCGACGTTCACCAGCGACGGCGATCTCCTCTTCACGTCCTCGCGTCCGACGCAGGACGAGGACGACCTGCCCGACGACCTGTGGCAACTGCCCGCGCGGGGCGGCGAGGCGGTGGTCGTCGCGCGCCGCGGCGGCGGCATCACGGGGGTCCGCGCCGCTCGGTGCGCGCCGCGTTTCGTCGTCACTACCGGGGTTCTGGGGAGATCCGGCGAGTCCACCGACGACGAGCGGGTGCGCGCCCAGCGCAAGGAGAAGAAGGTCTCGGCGATCCTGCACACGGGCTACCCGATTCGCTACTGGGACCACGATCTCGGTCCCGAGGTGCCCCATCTCCTGTCCGCCCCGCTGGACGCGCTCGCGGACAACGGGCCGGAGCCGGAGTTGACCGACCTCACCCCGATGCCGGGTCCGGCGCTGCGGGAGGCGAACTACGCGCTGAGCGACGACGGCGCCTTCGTCGTGACCTCGTGGACGGTTCCCGGTCCGCTGGCGTCGATCCGGAACATCCTGGTGCGCGTCGACACCGAAACGGGGGCGCGCACGGTCCTCGTCGACGACGCCGACGCCGATCTGTCGGACCCCGTGATCTCCCCGGACGGACGGCGCATCGTGTTCACGCGGGAATCGCATGCGACACCCGACTCCGCGCCTCGATTCACGCTGCACCGCTATAGCTTCGACACGGGGACCGTCACGGAGGTGGTGCCGGGATGGGACCGGTGGGCCACGTCCGTGGTCTGGCTGTCCGACGGCTCGGGGCTCCTCGTCACCGCCGACGACCGCGGGCGCGCACCGATCTTCCTGCTCCGTGACGGCGCGGACCCGACACCGGTGACGACCGACGACTGCGCGTACACCGACCTGCAGGTGGCCCCCGACGGGTCGACGGTGTTCGCACTGCGTGCGTCGTACGCGGCGCCGCCGCACCCGGCGCGCATCGACATCAGCACCGGCGCCGTGTCACTGCTGAAGGCGCCCGCCGAGCTCCCCGAGTTGCCGGGCACGCTGACGGAGGTCGAGACGGTCGCCGCCGACGGCGCGGCGGTGCGCGCGTGGCTCGCGGTGCCGACCGGCGCCTCCGCTCACGCGCCGGTACCTCTCGCGCTATGGGTGCACGGCGGCCCCCTCGGTTCGTGGAACACCTGGTCGTGGCGATGGAATCCGTGGCTGCTCGTGGCGCGGGGATACGCCGTGCTGCTGCCGGATCCGGCGCTGTCCACCGGCTACGGGCAGGAGTTCGTCGAGCGGGGCTGGGGTAAGTGGGGAAAGGCCCCGTTCACCGATCTCATGGCGATCACCGACGCCGCGGTGGCGTTGCCGGAGATCGACGAGAAGCGCACCGCGGCGATGGGCGGATCGTTCGGCGGTTACATGGCCAACTGGATCGCCGGACACACCGACCGGTTCAAGGCGATCGTCACCCACGCGAGTCTGTGGGCGCTGGACCAGTTCGGCCCCACCACCGACGCCGCCTGGTACTGGCAGCGGGAAATGACGCCCGAGATGGCGGTGGAGAACTCGCCGCACCTGTTCGTCGCGGACATCGTCACTCCGATGCTGGTCATTCACGGCGACAAGGACTTTCGCGTACCGATCGGCGACGGGTTGCGGCTGTGGTTCGAGCTGCTGTCCGAGTCGGGGTTGCCTGCGGACGACGACGGTCGCACCGAACACCGCTTCCTCTACTTCCCGGACGAGAACCACTGGATCCTCACCCCGCAGAACGCGAAGGTCTGGTACCAGGTGGTGCTGTCTTTCCTCTCCGAGCACGTGCGGGGCGAGGACGTCGCGCTGCCCGAGATCCTGGGCCGGTAGCCCGGCGGACCGGGGCCGCTCCGAGGCGGAGTTCACGTCCGCTTCTCGCGACCCCGATCGAATTCCTTGCCACCCCATACGCCGGTCTGACCGGTGGCCCTGGCGAACAGCTCACAGCGCATCCTCAGTGCGCAATGCTGACAGACGTCGCGCGCGTACGCGAAATCCTCGGTCGGGAACGGGAACCACCGGTCCGGCTCCGGGTCGGCGCGGCACGCGGCGTCGACCCAGCCCGCGGGGTCGTCGGAGGCAGGCAACAGGGTGGACAGGGTCGTGTCCAGGACGTCGGTCATCGGGAGATCTCCCCTTCCCGGGAGAAGGTCGGTCGGTAAAGGTGGTGGAGGGATCTCGCGGCTAGACCCAATACCGTTTATTTATGGCGAGGGCACGGAGTCGCCCGAGAGGACGAGCGGTCTGCGGTCTACGCAGGGCGCGTTGCGGTGGTGCGGGTGCT